>NZ_JBIASZ010000002.1:0-339971 GCF_042891345.1 Streptomyces sp. NPDC001903 | reverse complement strand
GGGCCACCCCCCAGGCAGGGCCGGCGCGGCCCGGGGCGGCGCCCCCCCCCCCCTGGCGGGCGCCCGCAGGGCGCTCCCGCGGCGTCCGGTGCGTGCTCTCGGTGTGCCGGGCGGAAGCCGGTGTACTGGGCGTACTCGGGATTTCGTCCGGTGCGCCGAGAGCGCGTGCCGGGCGCCGCGGGGCAGGCGGGACTTTGCGGACACCCCCTAGTGCATCGGAGGGAGGCGGGCGGGGCGGGGCGCGGGCGCCGGGGGTGGGGGAGGGCATGCTGAGGTGTCGTGGGCCAAGGGCGTTCGCCCGGTCGGCCATTCGACCCCTGCCACCGACTGCCGACTGCCGACGACCGACGACCGACTCGACGACCGACTTCCGACCGCCTGCCACTGATCGCCGACCGTCTTTCGATCCCGCCCACCGGGAAGCAACGGAGACCCATGTCCGCGCCCGCCGCCCCCGAAGCCACCGCCGCGACCCTGCTGCGCCGCCCCCAGATCTGGGTCGTCCCCACCATCCTCACCGGGCTCCTCGCCCTGCTGCTGTCCCTGCTCTACATGGGCGGCATCGTCAATCCCAACGGCCACCTCCGTGATCTGCCCATCGCTCTCGTCGACGACGACACCGGAAGGCAGGACCTCGGCGGTCAGATCACCGCCGCCATCGCCTCCGACACCGCGGGCGGCAAGGCCGACTGGCGCGTGATGAGCCGCGCCCAGGCCGAGGACCAACTCGACTCGGGGAAGGTCTACGGCGCGCTCGTGGTCCCGGCCGGCTTCTCGGAAGCCGTCGCCGCGCTGACCACGTCCGGAGCCACCCGCCGGCCGACCATGATCGTGCTCACCAATCCCGGCAAGGGCAGCCTCGGGTCCTCCCTGGCGAGCCAGATCAGCACCAAGGCGGCGCACAGTGCGTCGCAGTCGGTCGGCCGCCGGCTCACGCAGGCCGCAGGCGCACAGGCGAGCCCTACGACGAAGGTGCTGCTCGCCGACCCGGTCGACGTGGTCACCCAGGTCGGGCACCCCCTCGGCGCCCACAGCGGTCTCGGACTGACCGCCTTCTACTACACCCTGCTGCTGGTCCTGGCCGGGTTCATGGGTGGCAACGTCATCAGCAACGGCGTCGACACCGCCCTCGGCTACGCCGACAACGAGATCGGCCCGTGGCACACGCGGAGACGGACCGTACCGATCAACCGCACGCAGACGCTGCTGCTCAAGATGGTGATGACCGCGGGCATCACACTGGTCAGCTCCGCACTGGTGATGCTGGCCTGCATCACGATCCTGGGGATGGACGCCTCCCACCTGCCGCTGCTGTGGATCTACTCCTACTGCGCGGCCCTCGCGGTCGGGCTGGGCGTCCAGGCCATCAACGCCGCCTTCGGCGGGATCGGCCAACTGGTGTCCATGTTCGTGTTCATCGTGCTCGGCCTGCCGTCGTCGGGCGCGACAGTCCCCCTCAACGCGGTCCCCACGTTCTACCGCTTCCTGTCCTACTTCGAACCGATGCGCCAGCTCAGCGACGGCGTCCGCGCGATCCTCTACTTCGACGCCCGCGGGGACGCCGGTCTCACGCGCTCATGGATCATGATCGGGATCGGCATCGTCCTGGCACTGTTGTTCGGCTTCGCCATGACGAGGTACTACGACCGCAAGGGCCTCAAGCGCCTCACGCCCCAACCTGCATGACCCTGAGCTCCGGGGCCCAGCCCAGCAGACAGCCGACGGCTCCACCCCGACAAGTCCACGCCGCTCCTGGAGCCCCGGGAGAACGGCGAGAACAGCGGGAACGCTCGCAAGGGCCGGGCGGCGTCAGTTCGGCGGCGTCGTGATGCGGGCGGCGAGACCGTCGAGCAGGGCGCTCAGGCCGTAGTCGAGGAGGGATTCGGGGGAGAGGTCGGCTTCGGCCCGGGCGGCGGCGAAGGCCGGGAAGGATCCCCCCTCCATCAGGGCCGCCAGCCGCGCCTCCTGGGCCCGCATCCACTGCTCCCCGCTCACCCCGCTGGTGCGGGTGGCCTCCGACTCCGGCTCCAGGTCCACCGCGTGCCCCCGGACGTACCCGAACAGGGTGACGGCGGCGTGCATCCGGGCGCCGGCGTCCAGTCCGAGTCCGTCCAGGGCGGCGAGGGCCCAGTCGATGTGCCGGATGCCGTTGGGGATCAGCAGGGGCCGGTTGAGGTTCATGACCGCCGCCAGCCAGGGGTGGGCCCGGTAGAGCCGCCACTGCACCGCGGCCGACAGCTCCAGCCCGTCCCGCCAGTGCGGCGGCGGCCGCTCCGGCAGGGCCTGCTCCCCGAAGGCCGCGTCGGCCATCAGCGCCACGAGTTGTTCCTTGCCGCTGACGTGCCGGTACAGGGACATCGCCGAAACCCCCAGCTCCGCCCCGAGCCGGCGCATGGTCAGGCCCGCGAGCCCCTCGGCATCCGCGATCTCGACCGCCGCGCGGACGATCCGCGCGCGCTGCGCCGTCTCGTCCTCGGCGGCGGCGGGGCGGCGGCCCGGCCCGCCGGTCGCGGGCCGCACCGCGACCACCGTCCCCACCCCCGGCACCGCCCGCACCAGGCCCTCCTGCCCGAGCAGGGCGAGCACCTTGCCGGCCGTGGCCATGGCCACCCCCCACCGCTGGGTGATGGCCCGCGTCGACGGCACCCGATCCCCGGGCCGCAGCTCCCCGCGCTCGATCCGCCCTCGCAGCTCACCCGCGATCCGCGCGTACGGCGCCAGTTCCCGCTCTGCCATCCCACCTCCTGGTGAACTAGTACGGAGGAACCGTAGTGCACTAGCCAACTTCCCTCAACTTACCTGTTCCGGCAAGGGGTTTCCGTCTATACGTTGTACACATCGCCCCAGGAGAGGACAGGGAAATGAACAAGAACCACCGAGGGAACCGGACCGTGCTGATCTCCGGCGGCAGCGTCGCGGGCCCCGCCCTCGCGTACTGGCTGCACCGTCACGGCTTCACCCCGACGATCGTCGAGCGCGCGCCCGAACTGCGTGACGGCGGCTACGCGGTCGACTTCCGCGGCGAGGCACTCGACGTCCTCGACCGCATGGGCCTGCTGGCGGAGATCCGGGCCCTGGACACCGAGATGGACGACGCGGCCATGGTCGACGCCGAGGGCAGGCAGTACGCCACCCTCCCCGCGGTGATCTTCGCCGGCGACCTGGAGGTCCTCAAGGGAGACCTGACCCGGAAGCTGTACGAGGCCACCCGCCAGGATGTCGAGTACGTCTTCGGCGACTCGATCGCGACCCTGGAACAGGACGCCGACGGCGTGCTCGTCACCTTTGAGCACGGCGCGCCGCCCCGCCGCTTCGACCTGGTCGTCGGAGCCGACGGCCTCCACTCCCGCACCCGCGCCCTGGCTTTCGGGCCCGAGGAGGAGTTCGTCCGCCACCTCGGCATCTACACCGGGATCTTCAACCTGGACAACTACCTCGGCCTCCGCAACACCGGCCGTCTCTACGCCGCCCCCGGCAAGGCAGCCAACATCTTCACGGCCCGCGACAACACGGAGGCCCGCGCGGCCTTCCACTTCGCCGCCGACAACCTGGAGTACGACCGCCGCGACCCCGCAGCACAGAAGCGCATCATCGCGGACCGCTTCGCCACCGACGGCTGGGAGGTGCCGCGCCTGTTGGAGGAGATGGAGGCGGCCACGGAGTTCTTCTTCGACTCCAACGCCCAGGTCGAGATGGACACCTGGTCCGCGGGCCGGGTCGTCCTCCTCGGCGACGCGGGCTACTGCGCCGGCCCCACCTCGGGCCGCGGCACCTCACAGGCGCTGATCGGCGCCTACCTGCTCGCCGGCGAGCTCGCCGCCCGCGGCGGAGACCACACCGCCGCCTTCGCCGCGTACGAGCACCAGATGCGCCCCTACGTGGCCGAACACCAGGCCCTCGGCCGCGAGGGGGCCGAGCGGTTCTTCATGCCCGCCCCCACCCAGGAGATCCTGGACACGCTGGCCGCGAACGCCCCCGAGAACGTCCGAACCGAACCGGTCCGGCTGCGCGACTACACCCCTTCCGCCGCAGCCTGAAGGAGCCGGCGCCCCAACGGTCCGACCGCAGAGCCCTCGTTGCCGCCGGTCCCTCCACGAGCGGCCGAGCACGCCCCTTCCGGCGTGCCTCGTGGGGCTCCGGCGACCCCTGGGCCAGCACAAACGTGCTCCGCGCGCGAAGGCTGGCCAAGAGGCTCGGGCTGTGTCAGCCTCGGCCTCGCCTCTTCAACGTGTGGCCGGCATCCGGGGGTCGTCCGTGTCGTTTCTCAATGAGTCGAAGGCCATGATCATCGCCGCCGTGATCGGGGCGGTGGCCATCCTGGTCGCCGCCCTGATAGCCCTCGCGGGGACCAAGGGCGGGTCCGCCAACGAATGCACGGCGGACAACAGCGCCCAGCAGCAGTGCTCCAACACGAACACCGGAACGGGCAAGGGCTCCGGCCGGTGAGAGGGAGCCTGTCCCGAGGGGCTCGGGCCCTCGTCAGCCCCTGCGCGGCGGTGGTCCTGCTGGCCGCGCCGCTGAGCGCGTGCACCACCAACACCTGCGAGGGTGACCGGGGCGGCTCCACCGTCTGCGTGAACAACGGCTCCGCCCCCGAAGCGGACGCCAAGTACAAGCAGCAGGTGGTGGCGGCCTGCGGTCAGCTGCGCGCCGCCTCGCAGTGGGACCCGCCCGCGGACCGGGAGAGCGGCCGGCTGGCCTACAACAAGAGGAAGGTCATCGCGACCTTGCACACCGTGCAGGCCGAATACCAGGGCGCGCTCGACACGCTGTGGCGGCAGGCGACGCCCGCGGCGTTCAAGGAACGCCAGGCGACGGCGAGGGCTGCGGGCGATGCCTGGCTCGCGGACGTGGACCGGCTGTTCAAGCGTGCGGAGACGGAGCTGCCGGACCCGATACCGATCGACGGCTACTACGTAGTCTCGGACGCCGGGGAGACCGCCAGCCGACAGGCGTTCCTGCAGGCCATGACAGCTCTCGGCGAGAAGGAGTGCAGCCTTGCGGACCGCTCCGGATGAACGGGTCCGACGCCCTCACCGGCCGTAGGCGACGAGCCGTCGTCTGGCTTGGTGTGCGGCTCGCGTACCGCGTCCCGGACAGCATCGACCACACCGGACCTCCGCCGACAGGACTGAGCGCCGTCGCGTGTCCCGTGCGCGGCGAGGCCCCGCACCTTCGCCGAAGGTGCGGGGCCATGGGGGGCCTACCGGCGCGGAGCCGGCAGGGTCACCAGGTGCCGGGCAGGGCCTGCCAGCTCTGCAGGCTGTTCTCGAAACCGCCGTCCGGGCGGCTCTTGAACGTGAAGGTGCTGGAGGCTCCGCTCGCGTAGTTGTACACGATGCCGATGTCCTCCCGGCCGTCACCGTCGGTGTCGCCCGAGACCGGCAGGGCGGCGCTGGTGCCGTACCAGTACCCCTCCGGCGTGTCCCAGCTGCGGACGTTCTCGCCGACCGTGCCGTCTGCCTTGCCGAGCAGGGTGTCCAGCGAGGAGTGGCCGTCACCGTGGTCGTACATCAGGGCGACGTCGGCGCGCTTGTCGCCGTTGTAGTCGCCAACGGTGATCTTCGTCTTCGCGTACTCCCACGCCCCGGCGGGCTTCGCCCAGTGCTTCACCGGGGCGGCGAAGCCGCCGTTCGGCTGGGCGAGTCCGGTGAACAGGGCCGTGCCGTACGAGGCATAGCCGTACATGGCCAGGAAGTCGTCCCGGCCGTCGCCGTTCATGTCGCCGACGCGGAAGGTGGCGTAGTCGATCCACCACTTGCCGGCGCCCGTGCGCCAGCTCGCGACGGAGGCGTTGAAGGTGTTGTCGCCCTTGGACGTCCACGTGTGGGCGCCCATGTCGCCGTTGCCGTAGTCCTGGATCAGGGCGAGGTCGGCCCGCTTGTCGCCGTTGAAGTCACCGGCCAGGGGCTGGGACTTGGCCCAGGTGTACACGCCCTTGGCGACGGTGATGCTCTTCACCGGGGTGAAGGTGCCCGTGGCGTTGGAGACGAAGTTCCACAGCGCGGTGCTGCCGTCGTCGTACCCGTACCAGGCCCCGATGTCGGCCCGGCCGTCACCGTTGAAGTCGCCCGCGATCCACTTGGCCTGGCCGGCGTCGAAGCCGCCCTTGGCGCTGGTCCAGCGGACCGTGGGCTCCGAGAAGCCGCCGCTGGGCAGGGCGTCGAAGACCCACAGCGCGGTGGTGTTGTCGCCGTAGTCGTACACGGTGGCCAGGTCACTGCGGCCGTCGCCGTTGAAATCGCCCGACAAGTCGGTCCGCAGGTGCGCGGTCCGGTCGGCGGGCAGGTGCTCGACCGTGCTGCCGGTGGTGCGGTTGTGTCGGATGTAGCCCTTCTCGAAGTCCTCCCGGGGGCCGCCCGCGACCTCGTACTCGTCGGAGGTGGGGTAGCCGAGGGTGCTCTTCTCGCCGCCCAGCGCGATCCACTTCTTGCGGATCGAACCGAACACCGACCAGGCGCCGTTGGCCTTGGTCCAGTAGACGGAGCCGGTGTCGGCGGAGTCGGAGCGCTTGCGGAAGTGGTTGAAACGGGCCGCGCCGCCGTCGCCCACGTTCGTCTCGTCCGTGGTCGGGTAGCCGAGGTAACTGGCCGGGCCGCCGAGCGAGGCGTACTTGTTGAAGATCGATCCGTGGACGGACCAGGCGCCGGTCTCGGTGGACCAGTAGATGCCGCCCTTGCCGCCGGCGGTGGAGGAGAAGGTGGAGTTGTAGCCCGCGCCGTCGAAGTTCTTGGCCTCGTCGGAGATGGGGTAGCCCATGATGGACTTCTCGGCGCCCATGCTGAGCCACTTGGCCCGGATGGCGCCCCACACGACCCAGGCACCGCTGCTGGGGTGCCAGTAGATGGAACCGTTGTCGCTGGTCGCGCCCGCACCGCGGAGGTTCACGTACCGGCCCACGCCGTCGGCGGGGACGAGGACGTCGGTCGTCGGGTAGCCGAGGGCCGTGCCGCCCTTGGCCAGGAATTTGGACAGGATGGGACCGCACAGCGTGTGCGTGCCGGTGGCCGTCGAGGTGAAGGCCTGGCACTCGGACCACGAGGTGCCGCCGAGGACCAGCGGACGGCCCGCGGCGAAGGCGGAGCCTGCGGATGCGGCCCGGCCCGGGAACTCGGTGATCCGGCCGTCGCCGCCGCGGGACCACAGGTCCGCGAAGCCGTCGGTCTCGAAGTCGCCGTTGCTGGACAGGTGCGGGTACGCGGCGCCGGTGAAGCCGGTGGCGATCGCGCTCTCGCGGGCGGCGGGCTCACCGAAGACCGCGAGGTCGGCGGTGGTGGTCGCGCCGGGCTCCGTGGTGCGGCGGCTGGTGTACTGGTGGATCTTGCCGGTGACGGTGTCGCGGGCCCAGACCTCGGGCAGCTGGTCGCCGTTGAGGTCGCCGGGCGCCATGATCGTCATGTTCTTCCAGTCGGCGTTGCCGAGCCCGACGGGCTCGCCGAACGCGTCCAGGAAGCCGACAGTGGAACCGAGGTACAGCCACAGCTGGTCGCCGGACTTGACGAGCAGGTCGGGCTGGTCGCTGTCGTCGGTGCGGCCGTCGCCGTTGTCGTCGTTGACGCTGCCGATGGAGACGACCTGGTCGGCATTGGCCCAGTGGTCGTCCGCGTCGGGGTTGCCGACCTGGAGTTCCTGGCGGTTGGCGTCCGCGGTCTCCAGATCGCCGTCGCCCTTGTTCGGGTAGACGTACAGGTTCTTGCGCGAACCGTCGGGTCCGGGCCGCAGGACGACGAGGTCCTCGTAGTAGTCCTCGTTCCAGCTGCCGCGGTGCGCCAGCGAGGTGGCGTCGGCGAAGGAGCCCTGGTCGAGCTGACGGGACAGGTCGAAGGTGCCGTCGCCCTTGCCCGGGTGCAGCCACAGGGTGCCGGCGCCCGGGTCGACGCTCCAGATGTCGACCGTGCCGTCGCCGTTGAGGTCGCCGTGCTTGTCACGGGTGGCCAGGCGCTTGGCGTAGAAGAGGTATTCCTTCAGGTTCGACCGGTTGCCGGAGGCGTCCAGGCTGCGGACGAAGAGCCGCTGCGGACCGGCGGTGGTCGGCGTGTACTTGACGTCGACCGAGCCGCCCTGAGTGGTCGGCGCGACCTTGTTGACCTTGGGGTTGGAGTCGGTCCACCACTCGAAGGCGGTGACGTCCTTCACGCCGTTGGCGCCCAGGGTGAAGACGCCCTCGGTGCGGGCGAAGCCCGTCTTCTCGGGGTCGTCCTCGTTCTCGGGGAACTGGACGGACTTCACGGACGGGGTCTTGTCCGGCCGGGTGCGGTCGATCGTGAAGGTGCACTGGCCCGCCCAGGGGCCGGGGGCACCGACCTTGTCCAGCGCCCGGACGTCCCAGCGGTAGGTGCCGTCGAGTCCGGTCGCGGGGATGGGCAGCTGGGCCACATTGCCGTTGGTGATCTTCCGCTCGACCTTGGTGGGGGTCGAGGCGCCTTCCTTCCAGTAGTGGAACTCGGCCCAGAGGTTGACGTCCGTCTTGTCCTTGTCCTTCACGCGGGCCCGCAGGACGACCTGGTCGGTGGTCCCGATGATGCCGCCGGTGCAGGGGACGGAGGGGTCGGTGGACCGCTCGGTCACCTTGTCCGGGGTGGTGTTGAAGGTGACCGAGATCCGGGCGCTGTTCGGGTCGAGCTTGCGCCAGGAGACGTCGACGGTGTCCTTGGCCGCCTTCAGACCGAACGTCCAGTTGCCCCAGTGCTTCTGGGCGGCCGTGGCCACGGCCGACTTCACGTTCAACTCGATCAGGTCGCCGTCACCGGGGCAGTTGCGCCCGCCGTAGGACTGGCCGGTCGCGTCGACCATCCGGACCCAGTTGGGCTGGTTGTTCCAGGTGGTGGACTTGGAGATGGTGCCGGTGTCCCAGACCTGGATGTCACCGGACTTGCAGCTCCAGGAACCGGCCGACTTCTGCTTGATCCGCAGGGTCGACTCGATGATCTGCTTGTCCCAGTAGTCGGTCATGCCGACCTGGAAGAAGGTCTTGGCGCAGATCACCGCGTTGCCGTTGGCGGCGTCCTTGGCGCAGCCGACGCGGGCGTCCTTGCTGAGCGTGCCGCCGTTCCAGTAGTTGGTGTTGGGCGAGGACGGGAACGCGTTGTGCTTGTACGCGATCGTCCAGGCCTGCTTCCAGGCGTCCCAGGTCGGGTCGATGACGACCGGGTACGTGGTGTCCGCGGCCCGCAGCAGGCTCTGGTCCGGGGTCAGCGTCAGCGTGGACCCGGAGAGCCGGATGCCGAGGTCGGCCTGCTTGGCGCCGGTGGTGACGCCCTCGACCGGGGCGGCGGGTGCCGCGGGCGCCGCGGCCGCGGGCGCCGCGAGGGCGGCCTGCGGGGCGGCCGCGGGTGCGGCGGAGGCCGGGCGCGCCGCCTTGGCGGAAGGGGTCGCCGGGGCGGCGGCCTCGGGGGTCTGGGGCTGGGTCTGGGTCTGGGTCTCGGCCTGGTTCTGGGCCTGGGGCTCGGCGGTCTTCTGCCCGCCCGCGTCCCACATCTGCGGCTTCGCCGAGCCGAACACGGTCTGGCCGTTCGGGTCCAGCGCGCGCAGCTGGCCGTCGGCCTCGGCGCGTACGGTCAGCCCCTTGGCCTTGAGGCCGAAGTCGAGCTGCGCGAGGGCCGGATTGGAGGCCGCCTCGCGGGTCTTGACGATCAGGGCGTGGGAGAAGCTGTCGACGGTCGCGCTGACGCGCAGGTCGACTCCGGGGAGGACCTCGGGGTAGACGGCGCTGTCGCCCTCCAGCTTCGGCTCGGGAAGCGGCTTGGGCCAGGACAGGGACACATCGCGGCCGTTCTCCGACATCACCGCCAGCGGAGTCTCGCCGCCGCCGGAGAAGGTCAGGCCCATTGCCGTTGCTTTAGGCGCGATGCGTCCGTCGCGGCCGCGCTCCAGCGTGGTATCGACCGGAATCAGCTTTCCGCCCTTGCGGATCCGGACGGGCACCAGAGCGCGATTTGCCGTCTTGGTCCCGTCGGGATTGGCCCACACCTCGTCGGTCTCGGTGCGTCCGCTCACGATCTCGACCGGCTTGCCGGTCCGCTTTGCCTCCGCGGCTGCCCTTTCGGCGTCGGTCCGGGCAGCGGGAGCCTCGTTTCCGGCGGCTGCGTCGCGGGCACCGGCCGCCAGGGCCGCGGGTGCCGTCGCCAGCAGGCCGGCGGTCAGGGCCACGGTGGTGACCAGCGCCGATGCCCGCAGGCGTGGCTGGCCGATGGCGCGAAGCCGCGCCAGGGGTGGTCTCACGGGTGTTCCTTGAAGTCGTCTCCCGCGCGTCCCGGGAACCGGTTCCCGCGCGCGGATGGCTCGAATCGGACCGGGTGAGCTTCTCACGGTGGATGCACCGAAAATAAAGCGGAAGGGGAAATTCCCATTCCGTGGTATCCCTGTCCGACTTTGCCCGTTCTTGATGTACTCAAAGGGCTCCGTGAAACCTGCGGTAACAGCATCTCAAAAATGTGACGCACTCCTCGCTGTTACTTTTTGGGTCGTTGCCGAAACAGCGTGTAGATTGCTTCCACGCGTGACCTTTCACGGAATCCACTTTGCCAAATCGTAATTCATACGGTAAGGGCAGGCGGCGCAGACGCTCGCTCGGCTGGTCGATACCAGCCCTTGCCGTCAGCCTGCTCGTCACAGGACTCAGTGCACCGCCCGCGACAGCCGCCGCCGCGGCCAAGCCGGAGCTGCAGAAACTGACCAAGGTCGGAGGCAAGCCGGTCACCGGCAAACCAGCCCCCGGCCCCGCGGAATCCCAGCGGAACAAGTGGACCGGCGCCCCCAAGGTCGCCTGGCCCGCAGCAGGCTCCGCCGAGGTCCAGGTCCCCGCGGCCTCCACCCCCAACGCCCCCCGCGCCGGGATGCTCGCCGCGCCCGCGGCGGGCGGCCCCGAAGCTCCGGCCACATCCAAGGCGCGGGCCGGGGCGCTGCCGGTACGGATCGCCGCCGCGGCGACGGCGCAGCCGCAGACCCGTAGCGCACCCAAGGGCCCGCAGGCCTTCGCCGCCCCCGAGCCCGGTGCCCCGGCCCGGGACGACGTCAAGGTCCGGGTCGACCTGCACGACCGCGCCCAGGCCGACCGGGCCGGCGTACCGAACGGCCTGCTCCTCACCGTGCAGCGGACCGATGCCCGCACCGGGGACGCCGCCCCGGTGTCGGTGGAGCTCGACTACAACGCCTTCAAGAACGCCTACGGCGGAAGCTGGGGCTCGCGCCTGCGCTTCACGGCCCTGCCCGCCTGCGCGCTGACCACCCCGGAGCGGCCGGAGTGCCGCAACGGCACGCCCGTCACCACGCGGAACGACGCGCAGACGGGCACGCTCACGGCGACCGTCGAGGCCCCGGCCCGCGGGGCCTCGGCCCCGGCCGTCGGGTCCTTCGCCAAGCCGCGGTCCCAGTCCCCGTCGGCCGCCCAGCCGATGATGCTGGCCTCGGCCGCCGGCGCCGCACCGATGGTGCTCGCCGCCGCGCCGAGCGCCGACGGTGCGAACGGCACCTTCAAGGCCACCTCGCTCAGCGCCACCGGCACCTGGCAGGCCGGCGGCTCCGCCGGTGACTTCTCCTGGTCGTACCCGCTGGAGATCCCCGCCTCCCTCGGCGGCCCCAGCCCGTCGCTGGCGCTCGGCTACTCCAGTGCGCAGATCGACGGCCGCACCTCCGCCTCCTCGCAGCAGACCTCCTGGGTCGGCGACGGCTGGGACCTGGGCTCGAACTTCATCGAGCGCTCGTTCCTGCCGTGCAGCCAGGACAAGAAGGAGGGCTCCGGCTTCAACAACCCGAAGGACGACACCGGCGACCTCTGCCACGCCGTCTCGGCCGTCACGATGTCCCTCAACGGCGGCTCCACGCAGCTCGTACGGGACGACAAGACGGGCGTCTGGCGTCCGGCCCAGGACGACGGCTCGCGCGTCGAGCTCCTGACCGGCGCCGACAACGGCGACAAGAAGGGCGAGCACTGGCGCGTCACCACCGCCCAGGGCATCCAGTTCCACTTCGGCCTGAACAAGGTCCCGGGCTGGACCTCGGGCAAGCCGGTCACCAACTCGGCCCTGCTCGTCCCCGTCTACGGCAACCACCCCGGCGAGGACTGCTTCAAGGCCGGTGACTTCGCGGGCTCCGTCTGCGACCAGGCCTACCGCTGGAACCTGGACTACGTCGTCGACCCCCGCGGCAACGCGATGACCTACTGGTACAACAAGGAGGTCAACCACTACGGGTCGAACTACAAGATCGCCGGTGGTTCCACCAACCGCGCCTACGACCGCGCCGGCTGGCTCGACCACGTCTCCTACGGCCTGCGCAAGGACAACCTCTTCGCCCCGGCGCCCGCCCAGGTCGACTTCACCGTCGCCGAGCGCTGCCTGAAGACGAAGGACTTCGACTGCGCCGAGGGCAAGCTCAAGCCCGAAGTCGACTGGAACATCGCCAAGATGTGGCCGGACACCCCCGGCGACCAGCTCTGCGGGGCGGGCGAGGAGTGCAAGGCCCGCTTCACGCCGACCTTCTTCTCCCGCAAGCGCCTCACCGAGATCACCACCAAGGTCTGGAACGGCACCGCCCACCAGCCGGTGGACACCTGGAAGCTGACCCAGGACTTCCCGCAGACCGGTGACGGCACCGACTACCCGCTGTGGCTCTCCGCCATCCAGCACACGGGCCGCAACGGCCAGGAGATCACCCTCCCGCCCGTCACCTTCCGCGGCAAGCAGCTCCCGAACCGCGTGGACGGCATGGGCGACGGCAAGCCGCCGTACCTGCGCTACCGCGTCATGGCGATCGACACCGAGACCGGTTCGACCGTCAACGTGACCTACCGCGACCCGGAGTGCCGGGCCTCGGACCCCAAGGTCCTGCCCGCCTCCCACGAGTCGAACACCTTGCGCTGCTACCCGGTGATCAACGAGATACCGGACCCGAACGACCCCAAGCGCGAGAAGAAGCTCTACACCACCGACTGGTTCCACAAGCACGTCGTCGACTCGGTCTCGGAAGAGGACCGCAACGGCAACTCGCCGACGCGCGTCACCCAGTACCAGTACCTGGGCGCGCCCGCGTGGGCGTACGACGACGAGACCGAGGCGATGCGGCCGAACACCCGCACGTGGTCGCAGTGGCGCGGCTACGAGCGCGTGCGCACCCTGATCGGCGCGGCCCCCGACAAGCGGGCCATGACGGAGAGCGTGTTCTTCCGCGGCCTCGACGGCGACCGCGCCGCCCCCTCGGGCGGCAAGAAGTCGGTCAAGGTCAAGGACTCCGAGGGCAACGAGGTCGCCGACCACCGCCTCTTCGCGGGCCAGACCCGCGAGGTGCTCGCGTACGACGGCGAGGGCGGCAAGCTGGAAGCGGCGACCACGTACATGCCGTGGATGCACGGACCCACCGCCTCCCGGGCCCGCGAGGGCATCGAGCCGATGGAGGCCTACGTCCGGGGCACGGCCAAGGTGGCCTCCCGCATCCTCCTGTCGGACAACCGCGGCTGGCGCCGCACCGCGCAGGACACGGTCTTCGACGACCGCGGTCTGCCGAAGACCGTCTCGGACCTCGGCGACGTCGCCGACCCGAAGGACGACAGCTGCACCCGCTTCGAGTACGAGTCGGACGAATCCCTGTGGATCATCGGCCGCCAGAAGCGCATCGAGTCCCTCGGCAAGGCCTGTGACGCCACCGACGTGAAGCGTCCCGAGGACGTCATGTCCGACGCGCGCGTCTACTACGACGCCGTCGGCAACGTCACCCGCACCGAGTCCCTGTCCGGGTACTCGGGCGGCCAGCCGGTCTACGTGACGGACGGATCGGTCACCTTCGACGCCTACGGCCGTCCGAAGACGACCACCGACGCGTTCGGCAAGGTCACGAAGGTCGACTACACGCCGGCCGCCGACCAGATCGTCACCAAGACGGTCAGCACCAACCCGCTGGGCCACACCCAGACCATGGAGACCGACCGCGGACGCGGCTCCATCCTGGCCAAGACGGACACCAACGGCCGCCGCACCGTGATGCAGTACGACGGCCTCGGCCGCGTGAGCAAGGCCTGGTCCCCGGACCGCAACCCCGACACCAAGTCCCCGGACGCGGAGTTCGGCTACGACGTGCGCACCGACGGGCCGGTGGTCATCTCGACCAAGAGCCTGCTCGACGACGGTACGTACCGCACCAGCCACGAGATCTTCGACAGCAGCCTGCGCATCCGCCAGACCCAGATGGAGGCCCTCGGAGGCGGTCGGATCATCTCCGACACCTTCTACAACAGCCTCGGCCAGGTCTGGAAGTCCAACGGCGCCTACTACACCGCCGGCGCTCCGTCCGGCGTCCAGTGGGAGCCCAAGGACAACCAGGTGCCGGCCTCGACCCTGACCCAGTACGACGGGTCGGGCCGTTCGGTCGCACAGATCTCCCGGAAGTTCGGCGAGGAGACCTCCCGCACGACCAGCCGCTACGGCGGCGACTCGATCACGGTCGACCCGCCGAAGGGCGAGACCCCGACCCAGGCCTTCCTCGACGGCCAGGGCCGCAAGACCGAGCTGCGCTTCTTCCGTTCGGACTCGCCGACCGGCCCGTACGACACGACCCGGTACGCCTACGACCGCCGGGGCCAGCTCCAGAGCGTCGTCAACGAGGCCGGGGACACCTGGTCCTTCGAGTACGACATCCGCGGCCGCGAGACCCGCGTCTCCGACCCCGAGAAGGGCGTCGCGACCAAGGCGTACGGCAAGGGCGACCGCTTGGAGTCGATCACCGACGCCCGGGGCAAGACGATCGCCTTCGCCTACGACGCCCTGGGCCGCACCACGGCGACGCACGAGGGTTCGCTCAGCGGTCCCAAGCTCACGGAGATGGTCTACGACACCCTCCCCGGTGCCCTCGGACTCGCCGTGTCATCGACCCGGTACGTCAACGGCAACGCGTACACCACCTCCGTCACCGGCTACGACACCGAGTACCGGCCCACCGGTACGTCGGTGACGATCCCGCAGTCCGAGGGCGGCCTTGCGGGCACGTACGAATCCTCGGTCGGCTACCGGCCCAACACCGGTCTGACGGCGTGGTCGCAGCTGCCCGCGGCCGGCGGACTGCCCGCCGAGCGCGTCACGATGACGTACAACCGCTACGAACTGCCCACCACCATGGGCGTCGCGGGCAAGTCCTTCGTCTCCAAGATCGACTACTCGCCCATGGGCGACGTCCTGCGCACGCAGGCGGGCCCGGCCGGCTCGCAGCTGTACACCAGCAACTTCTTCGACGAGCAGACCCGGCGGCTGACCCGCTCGGTCAACGACCGGGAGAAGGCGCCGGGCCGGATCAACGACACGTCGTACGAGTACGACACGGTCGGCAACATCCTGAAGATCTCCGACAAGGAGGGCCCGGAGGCCTCCGCGACCACCGACACGCAGTGCTTCGCCTACGACTACATGCGCCGCATGTCAGACGCCTGGACGGCGACCGACGACTGCGCCGCCCAGCCGGGCGCGGCGGGCCCGGGCTCCACCCCCAAGGTGGGCGGACCCAACCCGTACTGGTCGTCGTACAGCTTCGACGCGGCCGGCAACCGGACCAAGGAGACCAAGCACTCTCCCACCGGTGACCTGACCAAGGACGTCATCCGCACCTACGGTCACGGCACGCCCGGCACATACGGCGCCAACCGCCTCGCGAAGGTCGACACCGCCGGCCCCGGCGGCTCGCGGACCGAGTCCTACACCTACGACGAGATCGGCAACACCCGCTCGCGGACCGTCCAGGGCAACACCCAGAACCTGGAATGGGACATCGAGGGGCACCTCGCGAAGGTCACCGAGGGCTCGCAGACGACCGAGTTCGTCTACG
This sequence comes from Streptomyces sp. NPDC001903, assembly GCF_042891345.1. Classification (NCBI taxonomy): domain Bacteria; kingdom Bacillati; phylum Actinomycetota; class Actinomycetes; order Kitasatosporales; family Streptomycetaceae; genus Streptomyces; species Streptomyces sp. NPDC001903. The sequence continues at coordinate 324,167 of NZ_JBIASZ010000002.1, read as the reverse complement.
ACACCGCGGGCAGCAGGCTCATCAAGCGGGATCCGTCGGGCACCACGCTCTACCTGCCCGGCACCGAGGTGAAGCTGACCAAGGCCGGCAAGTTCGAGAGCAACCGGTACTACGCCCACCCCGCCGGCCCGACGATGGTCAAGACCGTCAAGGACGGGGTGACGTCGACCTCGTACCTGCTCGGCGACAACAACGGCACGGCGACCACGGCCGTGGACGCCGCCACGCAGGCGGTCACCCGCCGCAAGTTCACCCCCTTCGGCGAGGCACGCGGCGAGGTCCCCTCGGTCTGGCCCGGCAAGAAGGGCTTCATCGGCGGGGAACTGGACGAGTCCACGGGCCTGGTCCACCTGGGTGCGCGCGAATACGACCCGGCGACCGGGCGATTCCTGTCGGTCGACCCCGTGGTCGACTTCAACGAGCCCAAGCAGATGGCGCCCTACGCCTACGCGAACAACTCGCCGGTGACCTTCACCGACCCGACCGGCAAGTCCATCGCCCCGCCGGTCATGCCCATCAAGGACTTCTCGGACGCCGAACTGGCCTGGGCGAACTGGGCCAACGGCCGCAGCGCCCTCGACGTCGCCCTCGACGTCGCGGTGAGCATCCTGAAGGACGTGTCCGGATACAACGACATCCGGGCCTGCCTGGGCGGCGACTGGGGTGCCTGCGCGGGCCTCGCCTTCGAGGCGGCGCTGCCCTTCGCGGGCAAGGCCAAACGGATCCTCAAGGCGCTGGACCGGGCCTGGGACGCGTTCAACAGCTGGATGGGCAAGCTGAAGCTCGCACGGGACATCATCTCCCGGGCCCAGCGCTACGAGCAGGCCATGGCGAAGTACGCCGAGGACCTGGCCGAGTGGAAGAGACAGATCGAGGAAGCGGCCGAACGGGCCCGGAAACTCGAGGAGGAAGCGGCCGCGGCGAGAAGAGCCGCGCAAGAGGCCGCGGCCGCAGCGGCCAAGAAGGCGGACGAGGCCGCCGCGACCGCGGCGCGGCAGGCCAAGGAGGCCGCGGCCAAGGCCAAGAAGGCCGACAAGGGCGGCAAGGCGAAGAAGGCCGAGGAGCCCAAGAAGGCCGACAACAAGGAGAAGGGGAAGGGCGACGGCGGCGGTCACGGCGGCGCCGCCAAGAAGACGGAGCAGGGCGAGACCTGCAACAGCTTCGTGCCCGGCACCCAGGTGCTGCTCGCCGACGGCTCGACCAAGGCGATCGAGGATGTCCAGATCGGCGACGAGGTCCTCTCCACGGACGCCAAGACCGGTGGCACCACGGCGGAGCCGGTCGTCGCCAAGATCGTCGGCGAGGGCCGGAAGAACCTGGTGGAAGTCACCATCGACACCGATGGCGACCGGGGCGACGCTTCGGAGACCATCACGGCGACCGACGGCCACCCGTTCTGGGTCCCGACCCTGAAGGACTGGCTGACGGCCGCCGAGCTGAAGGCCGGCTCCTGGCTCCAGACCTCCTCGGGCAGCTGGGTCCAGGTCACCCAGGTGAAGTCCTGGACCCAGCAGAAGCGGGTCCACAACCTCACCGTGGCCAGCCACCACACGTACTACGTGGTGGCGGGGCAGACCCCGGTCTTCGTCCACAACTGCGGCATCTCGATGGAAGAGGCCATCGACCGGGCCATCGCGCACGTCAGCGGCGGCGGTCCGGTGCGCATCGTGCGCTCCGGCAGCGGTGGTGTCCAGTTCATGGCGGAGCACACGGACGAGAGCGGCCGGGTACTCAAGAAGATCGCCCGGTTCGACGTGAACCCGGACAGCACGCACGTCCAGCAGCTCAAGCCGCATCTCAACCTGGAAGTCCAGATCGGCAAGAAGACGATCGACAAGGGGCCGATGGCGGATCCGCACACACCGATCGATCCCGCTACGATCCGGCCGGGTGACTGGTGGCCGAAGGGAACATAGGGGAAACCATGCTGAACGTCCTGGTGAGTGACGCGACCGGAGAGCTCGCGCTCTCGGGGTCCCGCGCCGAGCTGTACGCCTTCGGGCGACAGGTGCGCGGGGGCCTCGGCGAGACGGGTCTCTCCCACGTCGCCGACCCGGCTCCCTACAGCCGGTCGCTGACGCGCGCCGTCTTCCGGCAGGCCGACGAGGCCGAAGCGGTGATCTCCGTCCTCGAGGACGGGGAGACCCTGGAGGTGCGGGGCGGGCCGGAGGCCCTGGCCCACCTGGCCGCGAACATCGAGGGCTTCGCGCAGGACGGTGACCCGACCGGGCACCTCCACCTGGAGTACCCGGGGCACGACTATCTGGCGGAGGAATCGGATCCGCTGGTCGTCGCTCTCGACGAGGGGGCCTCCTCCTCGTCCTGACCGACGCGGCCACACGGCCCTGCCGCGGCTTCACCGCCGCGGCAGGGCCTTTCCGTTTCCTGACCGCGGCGGTGGGTCTTCTGCCGTGCTTCGCGGAGGACGAGCGCAGTTGCGCGGACAGCGTGTCGCTGTGTCTCTCCTTCCACCCGCTTGCGGGGATCGGGTTGTGGGGGCCATGGCGGTGTCCCCGGCCCTTGTCGTGCTCTGCGTGGATCCGGCGCGGCGCAGGGTGGGACTGGTCGCCGTGGGCGTGCTGGTGACGTCGTGTCTCGCTCTGGTCTGGTTCGCCATCCACGTGAGCGGATACTTCCTCTGAAGGCCGAGCCCCTGGTGGTCGGTTCGGCCGTACGGGCTCGGGGGTGGCGGTCTGCCGGTGGGAGAGCAGCCCGGCGACGCCTTGCGTATGATCTTCGCTTTGCCCCCGGTGAAGGTCGAGGAATCAGCGATGCCACCCCGTAAATCCCGCGGCAGGTATGCCGGTTGGGTCACCACTGCCGTCGCGGCGGCCCTTTTGGTCCCGGCGATCGGTTCCCCCGCTCAGGCGGCGCCCGGAGACCCGGCGACCGCGTCCTCCTTCAACCTCAAGTCCGGACCCGACCTGAGCGGCCAGGTGGCCGATCTGAAAGCGGCCTTGCCCACGCAGGGCGTCCAGTACCTGCTCGACCAGGGCAACCGGGTCGCGAAGACGGGCGCGTCCTGCACCACGGACCCGTTCGGCTCGGGCGACGACGGCAAGGTGCTCCCTCCTGCCAGGAAGCTCTGCTGGGATCCCGGCGACTCCGCCACCGAGGAATGGATCCCTCAGGGCATGACCGGCGTCTCGGACGCCCAGAGCGACGAGCTGTGGGGCTCGCGCAAGCCGCTGGTCACCGCCTGGTACGACAAGGCCGGCGGCAAGGGCGTGCGGCTGTCCTTCCTCGACCCGCAGACGGCGATACCGGGCGACCCCGACGGCCGGCGGTACCGCCACGTCCTGCTGGTGGAGCCGTACTACAACAGCTACGACCACGTCTCCTACAAGGCGGTCGACATCCACGCGGGCGGCATCGCCTGGTACAAGAACCAGCTCTACGTCGCGGACACCCTGGGCGGCCTGCGGGTCTTCGACATGCGTTCCATCCTGGACCTGAACCCGGACCAGAACGCATCGGTGGACGACACCACGCTGGACGGCCTGAAGAGCAACGTCCGCGACGAGACACAGATCGGCCGGCAGAACAACGTCTACTACAGCCACACGTACCGGTACGTGATGCCGCAGGTGGCCTCGTACAAGTTCGCCAGCGCCCAGGGCAATTCCTCTGCGGCGACCTGCGTGGCCACCGGAGCGCCGAAGGCGTCCTACATCTCCGTCGACCGCAGCAACCTCGCCGCTCCGGCCCTGATCATGGGCGAGTACTGCGACTCCGACGACACGCACCCCGAGAAGGGCCGGGTCGGCGCACTGCCGATCGACGACGCCACCGGCCTCCTGAAGGCGACCAACGGCGTGGTCGCCGCGACGGGCGCGTACTACCTGCCCCGCGATCTCACCCAGGGCGCGGCACGCTACGACGGCATGTACTACTTCAACCGCAGCTGGACCACGCACAGCGGCAGCCTGCGCCGGGCGACCGTCTCCGGCGGCCGTCTGGTGGACTACGGCGCCAACATCACCAACGCGGTCGGCCCCGAGGACCTGTCCTTCGAACACGGGCAGGGCGTGCAGGGCGGCGGTACGCAATACCTGTGGTCGCTGACCGAACACCGCATGGACCCCACGGACCCGACCTGCACGGACCTCGGCTCCCCCTGCGGTCGGGTGATCTACGCACACCGCGTGACCGACATCCTGGCCCGGCCGTAGGGTCGTAGCCCACCGGCCCGGGCCCGAGGTGTCCGGGCCCTTCGGACTCGACTGCGGAAACGGCTGTACGAATGGAGGCCATCTGCTTCGCTGGAGACCGCGTCGACGGCCGAAGGAGGCTACTGGTGGCAGCAGATGGGGATGGTTTCCTGGAGTCGGAGCCGACTCGGCGAGGCGCCGGAGCTCACCGCTCCATGCCGAGTCACACGGATGTCGCGTTCGATGTCCGTGCCGCGTGGGAAGCCGTCACCAAGGCCCGGGAGAGAGGCGACGCCTCCGGTGAAGCATTGGCGCTGACGGTGCTCGGCCAGGCCTTGCACGAGGCTGACCGCTCCGAGGAAGCCCGCTATTTCCATGACCAAGCCGCCGGCGCGGCTCCCGGCAGAGATGTCCGGCTGCTCCAGGCCGAGGTTCTGATGAAACGCGGCACCGAGCTGGCAGAGACCGGGGGCGACCCGGAAACCGCCTGGGGCAACTGGCATGGCAAAGATCAACGGAACGCCGCCATCATCAGGCAGCGCGAATGGGCGCTCTCTGCTGCCAGTTGGGCCTTCCGCCAAGCCGGGGCGATCTTTTGGGAGATCGGTGAGCGGCGGAATTCCAGCGATGCGGCCTACCGGGATCGGGCAACCTGCCCCAAACGAATCAGGGCTGTTCTCGGGTCTGTGGACCCATCGTCGTTGTCGGCCTACGTGACGAGTCGGATCCGGGACCAGGACTGGCATGAAGACGAGAGCCGGCAGCAGGCGGGCCCGGCGTCCCCTTCCCCTGCGCAGGACTCGACGGCAGTGGAGGAGGTGGACGAAGGGGGCCCTTCGTGGCGGGACGATGCGCATGCGGCACCCGCGTCACTCCTCATTGAAGTTGCCGCCGGGTTCCTGGCCGTCAAAATGCTGGGCCCGTTCCTTGAAACGTTTGCAACCAAACTCGGGGAGCGGTTCGGAGAGTCAGCCAGCGAAGCGCTCGGGCGCATCAGGGTGACACGCAGGCGTAATGGAAGCTCCAGAAACCTGGAAATCGAAGATCCGGAAACCGCCACCCCCACGGTGCTGGTCCTGCCGGAGGAATTCACCGAGGAAGCCCGCCTCGCTGTCATCGAACTCGACGTCACCACAGAGCAGATACGCGGAGCGACCCTGCGCTGGAACCCGGCGTCGGCCACCTGGCAGGTGACCGACGCCGAGGAGTGAAGAGCCCCCCCGCGGGCTCATTCCTTCGTCATGGACGTCTCGCGCCTGGTAGAGGCATTGAGGACGTGGCGGATGATGGACGCGGCCTCGTTCGGATGGTGGTCCAGCCAGTCAGTGAGGTGTTTGCCGACGACCTCGTGAACGTAGGCGTTCGCTTCCGGATTGCCGAGCCTGGTCCTGGTGGCGCCTTCGAAGACGGGATGGGCGAGTCTCACCGAGATGACGGCGGTCAGGCCTTCGTGGACGGCCTCGGCCGAGAGGTCCGCGTCGTCCGGGGACAGCTGCCCCCTCCGGCGTGCGTAGTCGTTGACGACGTCCGTGAGCGCGGTACGGAACCCCTCTTCGTGTGCGCCGCCATCGCGGGTGCGGGTGCTGTTCACGAAGGAGCGGAACTCTCCCGGGGACCGGGTGTTCCACTGCATCGCGACCTGAACCAAGATCGTCTCGCTCTGGTTCTCCGACTCGAAGGCGATGGCGGGGGAGTGGACGAGACTCGAGGGGTAGGGGGTGAGGCGGGCGACATAGTCCCGAAGGTCATCCGTGTGGTGGTGGCGGACCGGCCGCTCCGGACGCTCGTCGGTGAGCGAGATGGCCAGACCCCCGTTGAGGAAGGCCAGTTCCTGGAGGCGCTCCGACAGCGCGGCGAACGAGTAGCGGGTGGTCTCGAAGATGTCGGCGTCGGGCAGGAATTCAATCGTGGTGCCGTATGCGCCCGTCTCCTCGTGCCTCGTCAAGGCAGTGACAGGGGAGCCCTTCTCGTACCGCTGGGTCCAACGGTGGCCGTCTCGGCGGACCTCGACCGTGAGACCGCTCGACAGCGCGTTGACCACGCACAGTCCCACGTCGCTGAGGCCGCCGCAGACCCTGTAACCGCTGCGGGGTCTCGAGTCGAAGGACAACTCGGTCAGTTCGCGTTCGAGAGCCGACTTGCCGGTGAGCTCTTCCACCTCGACGGACAGGCCCCGTCCGTTGTCCGCGACACGGATGCCGCCTTCCGCCGTGATCGTGACCTCGACGGCGTCGGCGTGGCCGGCCAGGTGCTCGTCGACGGCGTAGGCGACGACCTCGTACACCAAGTAGTGCAGGCCGCGTTCGCCGGTCGAGCCGACGTACATGCCCGGGCGCTTGCGCACTGCCTCCAGACCTTCGAGTACTTGGATGTGGCTGGCGTCGTACTGGTGCACGTTCGAGGAGTGTCTGGAATCGCCGGACTCGGTCATGAAGCACCCTCCCTGGGCCGTCCTGAGCATGTGTGCGTGCGGATGTCGCCGAAGCAGCCGAAGCGGCTTCCGCGCCGTCGCCGGTGCATGCCCATCCTAGGTACCGGAGGGTAAAAGTGCAGGTCAGGCCCTATGTGGCGAGGTCCCAGATGGTCGCGTCCACGGCTGTGCCGGGGCCACCGTTCCCGGGGGCCGCCGCGGGGAGCGGAGCTGCGCGAAGGACCCGCCGGAGGCGCGCGCGGGGCATTCTCGGCTGGGCCTGAGGTGCCTTTCCTGCGCGATTCCGCAGGGGCCGTGGTCGTGCGATTCCCCAAGCCCCGGCGCGCTCGGGCGGAGCCACCGCCTCGCCCCACTCCTGAAAGGAGGGCTGGGGGAGTGGTCGCAAAGGCGGTGTTCCGCTCCGCGCCCCTTGCGCCGGTCCGGACCTCGCTGCTCAGCCCTTGCGGGCCAGCGGCTGCCCGGCGAAACTCACTCCTGCCAGGCCATGGGCCATAAGGTTGCGAATGTTGCCGTGATCAGTGTCGTCCGGCGTCGCCAGCACACTGCGATAGTGCTCACCGAACGCCAGCAGCGCCTCTTGGTCGCTCAGCCCTTCCAGCAGGGCCAGCCCCAGCGTCTTGCAGGAACCCTCGTTCTCACCCGCGGCATTTTCCAGGTCCCCGTTGCGGAACGCCTGTGGCTCGTACTCGTAGTGCGCGGCGACGAAGGCCAAGGTGTCGGCGAACTCGTGCTCACCTGATGCAAGGCTTGCCCGCAGCGAGTTCAGATCAGTCATGGTGGTTCCCCTGGGTTGAACAGACGGTCCGATCGCCGTCCGTGACCGGACGACACTACCTCCCTCATGACCGGCCGGCAGGGATCGTGCCACATGGTGGAACGGCGGCATCTTCCCAGGTCACGGTGTGCGACCGGGCGACACGCCGGCAGCCGGCCCCGGTCCGGGCGATCGGCCGGAAGGGCGGTGCCGATCAGCAGCCGTTGCCGTTCCCGCCCCGCCCCCTCCCGCAGGGGGCTCGGTTGCGCGCCGCGGCGAGGCGGGCTCGGCCGGGTCGGGAGGCGGCGTTGTCAGTGCCGGGTAGGAGGATGACCTCCATGACCGAAAACAGTGCCCTGCTCTCTCCTGCCGCCTACGTGGAGGCCGTGACCACCGCCGTGGCGGCGTCGGCCGCGTACTACGGCGACGGAACCACCCCGCTCGGCGACGACGAGTACGACGGGCTGCTGCGCGCCATCGCGGCCTACGAGGAGGCCCACCCGGACGAGGTGCTGGCCGAGTCGCCGACCGGCAAGGTGGCGGGCGGGGCGGTGCAGGCTGATGTGCCGCACTCGGTGCCGATGCTCTCCCTCGACAACGTCTTCGACGCCGACGAGCTCGCCGAGTGGGCCGCAGGGCTGGAACGGCGCCTCGGGCACCCCGTGGCCGGGTGGTGCGTGGAGCCGAAGCTCGACGGCCTCGCCGTGGCCGCCCGGTACCGGGGTGGTCGGCTCGCTCGGATCCTCACCCGCGGTGACGGTTTGGCCGGCGAGGACATCACCCACGCCGCCGACGCCATCCTGGGTCTGCCCCCCGTACTCACCCAGCCGATCGACGTCGAGTTGCGCGGCGAGGTGCTGCTGACGACCGCGCAGTTCGAGGAGGCCAACCGGATCCGGCTCGCCCACGAGGCAACGCCCTTCGCGCACCCGCGCAGCGGAGCGGCCGGCACCCTGCGGGCCAAGGACCGCCCCTACCGGATCGAGTTGACCTTCTTCGCCTACAGCGCGATCGGCCTGGACGACGACCTGGGCCACGTCGCCCTGCTGGAGTACCTGGCCGCGCTCGGCGCGAACACGGCGGCCAGCACGGCCGCCGCCCCGATGCGCTGCGAGACCGTGGAGCAGGTGCAGGAACGCATCGACGTGATCGCCGGCCTGCGCGCAGACCTGCCGTTCGGGATCGACGGTGTCGTCGTCAAGGCCGACACGGCCGAGGACCAGCGGCAGGCCGGCAACGGCTCGCGCGCCCCGCGGTGGGCGGTGGCCCGGAAACTGGCGGCCGAACACAAGGTGACGCGCCTGCTGGCGGTGGAGTGGAACGTGGGCCGGACCGGAATCATCGCCCCGCGCGCCGTCCTGGAGCCCGTGGTCATCGACGGAGTGACGGTCACCTACGCCACGCTTCACAATCCGTCCGACATCACCCGTCGCGGGCTCATGATCGGCGACCAGGTGTTCGTGTACCGGGCCGGCGACGTGATCCCCCGGGTCGAGGCACCCCTGGTCGACCAGCGCACCGGCGCCGAGAGCCCGATCGCATTCCCCGAGGCGTGCCCCCGCTGTGGCGACGCGATCGACACCTCCGAGCAGCGGTGGCGGTGCGTGCGCGGCCGGAGCTGTCAGGCCGTGGCCTCGGTGATCTACGCGGCCGGCCGGGACCAGCTCGACATCGAAGGTCTCGGCGGCACGCGCGCGATCCAGCTGGTGGAGGCCGGTCTGGTCAAGGACGTCGCCGACCTGTTCACACTGACCGGCGAGCAGCTCCTCGGTCTGGAGCGGATGGGTGAGACCAGCGCCGCCAACCTCCTGGCCGCGATCGAGACCGCCCGCGGGGCCGCATTGAGCCGCGTGTTCTGCGCCCTCGGCGTCCGCGGCACCGGGCGCACGATGTCCCGCCGGATCGCCGCGCACTTCGGCTCGATGGCCGCGATCCGGGCCGCCGACGCGGACAAGCTGGCCGAGGTCGACGGCATCGGCGCCGAGAAGGCCCGCGTCATCGCGGCCGAACTCCTCGAACTGGCCCCGCTCCTCGACAAGCTCCAGGCCCAGCAGGTCGGCACGCAGGTCACCGAGCCGCAGAAGCCCGCGACCGACGCGACCGACGCGACCGGGGCGGACGACGCCGAGGACGCGGCGGGCGGCCCGCTGGCCGGTCAGGCCGTCGTCGTAACGGGCTCCATGACCGGCCCCCTCGCGGCGCTGTCCCGGAACGAGATGAACGAACTGATCGAGCGGGCCGGCGGAAAGGCGTCGTCGTCGGTGTCCAAGCGCACCACCCTCCTGGTGGCGGGCGAGAAGGCCGGCTCCAAGCGCACCAAGGCCGAAGAACTGGGCATCCGCATCCTCGACCCCGAGGAATTCGCCACCCTCGTCGCCGCCCTCCTCCCCACCCCGTAGCCCTCGCCGCCCACCAGCCCTCCGCCCGACCCGGTCCGGTCCGGGGCCGCCCGGGAGCCCCAGCGACACCGCCCATGGAGACCCTGTTCGGTGCCCGTTGCCGGGGCCGGTGCCCTGGCAGGGGCGTTGTCGGTGGTGTGGGGCATGCTCAGGGCCATGAGTTCCCTTGTGCCGTCGGTCCGTTCGTCGTGGGACCGCATCGATGCCTGGCTGCGCGCGTACGCCCCGGCCTCGTACGAGCTCCTCGCACCGTCTGCGGATCCCGACCGGATCGAGGCGGCGCAGGAGGAGATGGGTCTGCGTTTTCCGGCTGACCTGATCGACTCTCTGCTCCGCCACGACGGCCTGGTGGAGTGGGCCAACCTCCTTCCATGTGCACCGCCCCAGCCGGTTGCGTCGATCGTGGACCACTGGCGTATGTGCGAGGAGGTCGCGGGTGACGACAAAGACCTCCGCGAGGCCTCGGCGCCATCGGAGGAGCCCTGGTGGCACGTCCGGTGGATCCCCTGGGCCCACGGTGACGGGGACGCGCAGGTGATCGATATGCGTGATGGTCCCGAGCAGGGGCGGCTGGGCACCGCGTGCCACGACGGCAGCGGCCACTTCGGCGACGGCTGGCCGTCGCTCGCCGCCTACCTGGCGGAAGTGGCCGATGTACTGGACCACGGCGGCATGGTCGACGGCTGCAAGCCCTACCTGACCCGTGACGGTGAACTGTGGTGGTCCTTCAAGGACGACGCCGACCTGAACGGCGAGCCCTGACCCGCAGCGGGTGCTGAATGGCCTGCGATCCAGGCTCGTCATCAAAAGCCCGCCGACATGGCTGTGGGAGCGTGGTTACCGTGCTCCGGTCCGCCCTCTCGCGGACCGGAGCAGGGATAGGCAGGGGCAGGTCGGGTCAGCCGGTGGCTTCGGCGGCGTGCTGGATGAGGCGGGTGGCGATGCCGGGGTGGCTGATCATGGGGACGTGGGAGGCGCCCGGGACTTCGATGACCTCGCGGGCCCCTGCACGCTGGTAGAAGAAGCGTTCCAAAGCGGGTGGGATCACCTTGTCCTCGCCGGCCACCAGGCCCCAGGAGGGGATCGTGCGCCAGGCTGCGGCGGTGGTGACGTCGGTGAAGGCGGAGGCGCTGAAGGGCCGCTGGGTGGCCTGCATGAGGCGGGTGGTGGCGACGGGCACGTCGGCGGCGAAAGCCGCGCGGAACTTGTCGGCCTGGAGGTACAGGTCGGTGCCGGTGGTGCCGTCCGGGTTGGCGAAGGGCACCGCCCGGGTGGCCGCCTGGATGATGCTGCCGGGGTACTTGCTGATCAGTACGCCGAGCGCCTTGGTCCGGGACGAACGCGGCGATGTACACCAGGGCCTTGACGTTGGGGATCCCGGCAGCGGCGTTGGTGATGACCGCGCCGCCGTAGGAGTGGCCGACCAGGACGATGGGACCTTCGATCGAGCGGAGGACACTCGCGGTGTAGGGGACGTCGGTGGTCAGGCCGCGCAGCGGGTTGGCCGGGGCGATGGTCGGGTATCCGGCGCGCTGGAGGCGCTGGATGACCTCGTTCCAGCCGGAGCCGTCGGCGAAGCCGCCGTGCACCAGCACCACCGTCGGCTTGGTTCTGTCCGCGGCTCCGGATGTCGTGCTGTCCGCCGCGTAGGCGGTGGAGCCGAACGGGCCCAGCAGCGCGGCCGTTCCTGCGACGGCGGCGGTGGTGGCGAGCACGTGGCGGCGGGTGGGGTCGGGACCCATGGCGTGGTGACTCCTTCTCGATGGGCGGTTGCGCGAACAGGTCTCGCCCGGCGGTGGGCCGGGCGAGATGGTGCGGGGTGGTGCGTTGGCGTGGCGGGCCTTTGTGTTGTCAGGCCTGACCGTTGACCCCCTGGGCGGCCTGGGTGATGACGGCGGCCACGACGGCGGGGCGGGAGACGTAGACGGCGTGGCTGCCGGGGGTCTCGGTGACGGTTGCTCCGGCCCGTTCGGACATGGTGCGCTGGGCGGCCGGCGGGATCATGCGGTCGTCGGTGGCGACCAGGTACCACGACGGCTTGGTCTGCCAGGCCGGTTCGGAGATTGCGCCTTCGAGAGCCTCGACGCCCCAGGGGACCTGGGAGTCGGCCATGAACGCCGCCAGGTTTTCCGGTACGTCGGCGGCGAAGGAGGCTGCGAAGCGCTCGCGGTCGAGGAACAGGAAGCCGTCCTGGGGCGGCAGGATCGGGGGGACCGGTGCGCCGGGCGGCGGGTCGGCGATCAGGGCGCTGACGGACTCGCCTGAGTGGGTGGGGTTTTGGACGACGGCGACGCGGTAGCCGTCGGCGGTCAGGTGGTCGTAGACCCCCTGCCAGCCCGATCCGTCCACGAAGCCGGCCACCGTCGTGATGCCGGCCGAGCCCCCGCCCCAGCCGCGCCTGCGCCCCCGGCCGCAGTCGTCAGCGGCCATGTGCCCCACGAATCGGGGACGATCGGGGTGGTGATCTCCGGCGGCGGCGTGGACCTGCCCGCCGTCCACCGGCTCATCAGCCAGCCAGCCGGCCGGCCCGCCCAACGGAAGGACCCGACACATGCCCGACCTTGACCTCCCTTTCCCCACCGTCACGCAGTACGCCAGCCCGGACCTGATCGCCGCCATCGTCTACGACGGCCACGACGGGGGAGCCGATCCGCGCTGGGCCGAGAGCGGCGCCCCCGACCTCGACACCTACCGCACCTGGTGCGGCCACATGTGCGGCATCGCCTGCCTGCGCATGGCCCTCCTCGCCCGTACCGGCGACGCACCCAGTCTGTTCGAACTCCTCGACGGTGCCCGAAAGTACGGGGCCTACACCGAGGACGCGGACAGCGGAGCGATCCACGGCCTCATCTACGCCCCGTTCGCCCAGTACGTACACGACATCCACGGCATGCACGCCGAGGTCCATCCCACGCTCACGGAGCCGGACCTTCTGGCCCTGCTGGACTCCGGTCGGCTGGTGATGGCCTCCGTACACAAGGAAATCCGCCGTCCCGAGAACCCGGCCCCGGGCAGGGGCGGCCACCTCGTACTCGTCACCGGCCGCCAGGGCGACACCGTGCACTTCCGCAATCCGTCCGGCCACACAGAGCAGGCCCGTACGGCGAACCTGCCGCTCGCCGAGTTCGGCGACTTCTTCGCCGGCCGCGGACTATCGCTGGCCTGAACACCCTGAACACAGGCCCGAACCGGCCCGGACGGTGTCTGCGCCCGCCCACGATCCGTACCGGTCTCGCCCGGGTCGATCCGCAGCCGGAACAGATCGTCGACCGCAGGTGGGCGCCGGGCCGAGGGGTCAGCCCAGGTGTTGCCGGAAGAAGGCGGCCGCCTCCCCGCCGACCCGAAGACGGACAGTCGGGTCGGCAGGCTCCGGGGCGAAGAAGTCGTCGTGGCGGACATCAGGGCCGGCCGAGCCGCCACGCGCCGTGGGGACTTGCTCCAGGTAGGGCCTGGTGTCGACGTCGTACGGGTTGACCGTGTCCGCTCCACCCCAGCGGATGCCCACGGGGACCCGCACCCTTGCCAGGCTTTCCGGGGTCACGAGACCGCCCGCTCCGGGCGCTACCAGGAAGACCGCTCGCACCCGGGGATCCGAGAGGTCTGCTGCGGCGGCATCCAGCGCACGCCGTGACGACTCGTCCAACGGGTGCTTCTTCCGCAGTGCGTCCAGCACGCCGGGGAACTCGGGGATTTCCGGCAGGGGGATCGTTCCCGCCAGTACGGCCCACAGGATGTGCGGATCGACACGGGCCCCGACAAGGGCGGCGGCTGTGTAGCCGCCGAGGGAGAAGCCCGCCACACCGACCGGACCAAGCGGCTGTTCCCGGGCGAGTTCCTCGAGGGCGAAGGAGATGTCACGGGGCCGTTCCCAGATGTGGAGAAAGCCCTCCGGCTCGTAGCCGTCGACGTAGTTGTTGCCGTGGTGATCGAGAGCAACGACCCGGAAACCCGCCTCGCGCAATGGCCGGACCAGCCACTCCATGTTGCTGCCGGAGCCGCCGGTTCCGTGCGAGACGAGGACAAGCGGAGCGCGTGCGGCCAGCGGGCGGCTCGGCTCCCAGAGGTACAGACGAACAGGGCGCGGGCGCGTCGGATCCCGCAGGTCACGTCGGGACTCGTCGTACAGGACACGTATGAGCGGCTGTCCCTGGCCAGAGATCATCATGGCGACATCGTAGGGAGGCGCCTGCCCTCAGGACGTCGCTTCTCATGACGGCTCGTGCGGCCGGTGCTGTGCAGTGATACTGCCGGGGTGCTGTTGACATGGATCGCCGAGGTGGCGGACGAGCCTTTGGTGCTTGAGCCGACTGACCGGCAGACGGAGCTGGATACCAATACCTGGTGGCTGAGCGCGGCGGAAGGAGACAGGGGATCACTGTCCGCTTCCGAGGTGGTGGCCGCCTTCGAGCGGACTGCCACCGCCATCCGGGCACGCGTTCGCGAGCTGGGCTTTCCAGGGGAGGCGACGTTCTATGTGTGGCACGACGAGCAAGCCGGGCAGCTCCGGTGTTCGACTGGTTCTGTGGCCCCGGACGCATTGCCTTTGGGCGGGAACCACGTGGCGTGCAACGATCTCGGCCCGATCGTCGAGGGGTTCTTGAACGACAGCGAACCGGGGTTCGTCACCTGGGCGGACCCGGACGATGTGCAGAGCCGCGCGGAGGGCACCGACATCGATCGGGAGAACACGCCCTTCGCCGTCTGGGTCAGCAGTGTTGGGGTCTCACACTGACTCGTCCTGTCCCTACCATCGGCTTGGCGCCCCAACTCTTGGCCAGCTCACCGCGTTCGCCGACGGCCGCTGAGCGGGCCGGCTGCGGAGGAAGGACCCAGGTTCACAGGCCGAAGGCGCCGCCTTGGACGAGGATGAGCAGGCCGATGGCGATCAGGACCAGGGGCAGCAGGATGTGGCCCCAGCGGGCGAGGGCCTTGGCGATGACGGGCCGGGTGGCGAAGAACTTGCCCGCGAAGCACCACACGGCCACGAGCACGAGGAACACCGCGGCGTACACGCTCATGCCGCCGATGCCGGCGGTGGCGAAGACGGGCACGTAGACGCCGATGTTGTCGCCGCCGTTGGCGAAGGTGACCGCGGCGACCTCCAACGGGCTCGGCCCGCCGTCCTCGGCCTCCTCCTGCTCCTCACCCTCCCCGGTGCCGTCCCGGCGGTCTTTCCACGCCTGCCACGCGGCCTTGAGGCCCAGGGCGAGTGGCAGCAGGCCGAGATAGGGGATGGCGGACTCGGGCAGGAAGGTGGCGCCGAAGGCGGCGGCCACAGCCACGGCGAGGATCGCGGCGAAGCCCAGGTACTGGCCCAGCACGATCCGGCGGGTGGCCCCGGGGTGGCCGGCGCCCCGGCCGAAGAACAGCGCCAGGATCAGGATGTCGTCGATGTTCGTGACGGCGAACAGCCCGACGGCCTGCCCGACGATGCCGAGGTCCACGAGTGGGTGCTCTCCTTCGATACGAGTGTCCCGGTGACGCTACCGGGAGCCCGTACCCCGGCGATCGCGGGGAGGTCATGGACGCAGCCGGCATCCACGAGCCGGTCACCGAAGACCCCCGAGGAGGCCCGGAGCAGCACCTGGACGAGGCCGAGGCGCGGACGGTGCCGCCCCCCGAGGTGGGGTGCGTGGGCCGGACGGGTGGACCGGCTCTGGCAGTGTGAGCGTGCGCTGTCGGGCGTCGGCGTCGATGGAGTCTCATGGACTGCGGTCGGCCCCGCGTTCCCGCCCACGGTGCACCGGCCGCCCCGGAGACCGGCAGGAGGGAAACGAGGACCGGAATGAGCGAACACGCACGTATCGACGTCCATCACCACGTGATCCCGCCCGACCGCGGCCGCGCGATCGCCGACCGCGCCGCTGCCCTCGGCTGGCCGGTGCCCGCGTGGGACTGGCAGGGCGCCATCGCGATGATGGACCGCCGTTCGATCGCCACCGGCATCCTCTCGTACGCCGCTCCGCTCGGGGCTCCCGATGACGTCGAGGGGGCTCGGGCCACGGCCCGGGACGTGAACGAGTTCACCGCGGAGCTGGTGAAGGACCGGCCCGACCGGTTCGGCAACTTCGCCGTCCTCCCCCTGCCGGACGTGGACGGAGCGCTCGCCGAAGCCGCCCACGCCCTGGACGAGCTGGGTGCCGACGGCGTGATGGTGTTGTCCAACGCCCATGGACGCTACCTCGGAGACCCGGAGTTCGAGCCCCTCTGGGCCGAGCTGGACGCGCGCGCGGCAGTGGTCCTCGTCCACCCCACCGCGCCGCCCGGCGCGATGGTCCCGGGCCTGCCCAGCCCGCTGGTGGACTTCCCGTACGACACCGCTCGCACCGCCCTGCACCTGGCCGTCGCCGGAGTCCTGGGCAGGTACCCGAGCCTGAAGATGATCCTTCCCCACGCGGGCGGCTTCCTGCCGTACGCCGCCCACCGCTTCGCGGCCGCCGCCCGGCTGCGCCCGGGCACCACTCCCGCGGACCTCCTGGCCGAGCTGCGGCGCTTCTACTTCGACACCGCGTTCTGCGCGGGCCCCGCCTCGCTGCCCTCGCTCCTTGCCTTCGCCGAGCCCGGACACGTCTTGTACGGCAGCGACTTCCCCATGGTGCCCGAGGAGTGGTGCAGCGGTTTCGACGACGGGCTGGACGGTTACCCGCACTGGGAGGATGGGCAGCTCCACTTGATCAACCGGGGCAACGCCGAGCTCCTCTTCCCCCGCCTGGCACGCGCCTGACGGCCCGGGTGATCAGACCACCTGGTGTTGCGTCAGCTTGTGACCCCGGGCACGACCAGGCCGGTTTCGTACGCGATCACCACCGCGTGGGTGCGGTTCTGCGCGCCGAGCTTGGTCAGCACGTTCCCGACATGCGTCTTCACCGTCTCCAGGCTCACCCTGCACGACTCCGCGATGTCCGGATTGGACAGCCCGGTGGCCATCAGGCGCAGCACTTCCTCCTCCCGGACCGTCAGCGCGGCCTGCGGCAGTGCCTCGGCGGATTTCCGTGGGCGGGCGGTGACCATCTGGCGCAGGGCCGCCGGGAAGAGAACCGCCTCGCCCGCCGCTACCACCCGCACCGCCTCCGCGATCTTGGGGACAGGGAGCCGCTTGAGCACGAAGCCGCTGGCCCCGGCGCTGAGTGCGGCGGTGACGTAATCGTCGTTCTCGAAGGTGGTGATCACCACGACTTTCGGCGGGTCGGCCGACTCGGCAAGGAGCTGCCGGGTGGCGTCAATGCCGTTGCAGCGCGGCATCCGTACGTCCATGAGGACCACCTCCGGCCGCAACTGCCGCGCCCGCTCGACCGCTTCGATGCCGTCGACGGCCTCCCCGACGACGGCGATCCCGGGCTGCATGGCGAGCAGTGTGCGCAGACCGCTGCGGGTCACCTCGTCGTCGTCCACGATCAGGAGGGTGGTGCTGCCGGGGGCGGCGGCGGTGTCGGTCGTGACGGCCGCGGTGTCGGTGGTGACGGGCGCGCTCGCGCCGGGGCCGGTCGCGACCGCCGCGCCCGCTTGTGAGCCGATCATGCGGGCAACCGTACCGGCAGCCGGACCGCGAGCCGCCAGTGCTCCGGTCCGTCCGGACCGGCCTCGATCTCGCCGTGCAGCAGCCGCACGCGCTCGAAGAGGCCGGGCAGGCCGTGCCCGGACGTCGGGAAGGCGCCCTGGCTCATTCCGCTCCGGCCTCCGGTCCGGTTGACCACGTCGAGCTCCAATGAGTCCGACGCGGCCGCCACCTCGACCCGGATCGGACCTCCCGCTCCGTGCCGCAGCGCGTTCGTCAGCCCTTCCTGGAGGATCCGGTACGCCGCCCGGGAGAGGGTCCCCTGCACCTGCGCATGGTCGCCCGACAGCTCCGCCTCCACCACCGCGCCCGCGTGCCGCAGCCGGTCGAGCAGCTCGGGCAGGTCGGCCAGCGTGCGGGCGGGCGCCGTGCCCGCCTTCTCCTCGCGCAGCATGCCCAGCACGTAGTCCAGGTCCTCAAGGGCCGCCCGGGTCGACTCCTCGATGCTCCGCAGGGCGGCCCGCGCCGCCACAGGGTCGGAACCGAGCACTTCGCCCGCCACTGCCGCCTGGATCGTCGCGGCCGTCAGCGTGTGTCCGATCGAGTCGTGCAACTCGTGGGCCAGCCGATTGCGTTCGGCCAGCACCCGCTCCCGCTCGGCCGCCAGCGCGAGCCGCTCGGCCGAAGACGGCCCCAGCAGCCTGGGCGCCAGCCACCGCAGGGCGTACGTCACCGCCAGGCACAGAGCCGCCGCCAGCAGAAGGCAGCAGAACGCGGCCGCCCAACTCTGCCAGCCGCTCTCCGCCCGCAGAGACCAGCCGTTCACACTCACCTCGGCCTCGGCGCCCGCCCAACCACCGGGAAGGAGCAGGCCCGCGATGAACAGCAGGATGCTCAGCTGCGCCCCCGTCCACCCCAGCACCACCTGCGACAGCAGCCAGAGCGGGGTCCGCAGGCGGTCGGCGCCCGATGCCGCGGACGAGGCCGCCCCCTCACCGGGCGACCCCGCACGCCGCCGCCCGCCGCCCACGGGATCCGGCAACGGCACCGCCAGCATCCGCCGGGCGCAAGCGATCAGCACCCGCTGCGTGGTACGGGCCAGCCCGATCACCCCGATCAGTACGGCCCAGACCAGCCCGGTCAGAACGAACTGCACAGCCACCGCAGCGGATGGCCACGCCACCGCCGGCAGTGCCGCGAAGGGCAGCAACGGAAGGCTCGCCAACGCGCCGCAATAGGCGAAGAGCGCACCCGAATACGTGGAGCCGCGCAGCAGCGGCCGGATTCCTCTGAACATGGCCAGGTAAGTATGACCGCACGGCCCACCCGCGACCTCCCCCGATCGGGGGAGTGAAGCCTCCCGCCTTCCCGCGATGTGTCCGTGGGTGCCCGCAACCAGAATCGGGATCTCACCAGTTGACGGGACGAAAGGACGGGCTGATGAACGCTCAGGGGACCGAGACACCGCCGAATCACAGGGCGTGCGCACAGGACCAGGCCGTACGGAGTCGGAAGGCGGCACCGAACGGAATGACGCCGGGCCCGACGGAGCCGAAGAACGGCGGGGCCACGGCCGCCATGACGCTGGGCATCATCGGCCTGTGCACCTCGGTCGTCTTCATTGGCGGCCCGCTCGCCGTAGCGGGCCTGATCCTGGGCATCGCCGCGCTGATGGCGGCCAAGCGGACGGGTGTGGGGCGGGGCAAGGCCATCACCGCCGTGGTGACGTCGTCCCTCGCGATCGTGGTGTCCGGGCTGGTCGCCGTGTTCATGGTCTGGTACGCGAACAAGACGCAGGAGTGCTACCAGCCCGACAGCCTCCACCAGTACGCGCAGTGCGTCCGCCAGCACCTGAACGGAAACTGAACGGCCCGCCCGGGCCGACGGTGGGCGTGTCATCCCAATGGGGCGATGTGCGGCACGGCGGATCAGGCAAGACTCTCGCCAAGCCCCACTTCGCCCCGGAGGTTCCATGTCGAAAAGCGGCGCGCCTCGCATCGATGTCCCGCGCGAGGCCCCAGCGCGGGCGTCGCTCGTTCTGGCGTCCCTGATCACCGTCGCCGCGGTGGCGAACCTGAACCTGTCGGTGGCCAACGTGGCGCTGCCCGCGATCGGGAAGGCCTTCGACTCCTCCCAGACCGCGCTGAACCTGATCGCCGTGGGGTACTCCCTCGGCCTGGCCGCGTCGGTGCTCTATCTGGGCGCCGTCGGTGACCGCCACGGGCGCAAGCTGCTGCTGCTCCTCGGCATCGCCCTGTCCATCCCCGCCTGCCTGCTCGCCGCGTACGCTCCGAGCGACACGGTCCTCGTGGTGGCCCGGATCCTCGGCGGGCTCTCGGCCGGCATGGCCTACCCGACCACCCTGGCACTGATCACCGCCCTGTGGTCGGGGCCGGGGCGCACGAAGTCGATCGCGCTGTGGTCGGCCCTGGGCGGCGGCATCTCCATGCTCGGGCCGGTGATCGCGGGCGCGCTGCTCGAACGCTTCTACTGGGGGTCGGTGTTCATGGTCACCCTGCCCCTCGCCGTGGTCGCGCTGGTCATGGCCCTGCTGTTCGTCCCCGCGCACGCCAACGAGTCGACCGAACCGGTGGACAACCTCGGCGGCATCCTGTCCGTCCTCCTGATCGCGGGACTGGTGCTGGCGATCAATTTCGCCGCCGTCCCCGGCGAGGGGGCACTGGTCGTAGGTCTCGCCGTGATCGCTGTGGCCGGTGGAGCCGGGTTCTTCTGGCGTCAGCGCCGGGCTCCCAACCCGTTGTACGACCTCCACATCGCCGGCCGGCGCACGTTCTGGGTCGCCGCATGCGCGGGAATCATCGTGTACGGCGCCATGATGGGGTCGGCGTTCGTCAGCCAGCAGTACCTGCAGAACGTGCTCGAGTACAACCCCGTCGAGGCCGGCGCCGCCATCCTCCCCCTCGTCGTGATGATGGTGCTCGTGGCACCACGGTCCGCGAGGCTGGTCGAGACACGCGGCGCCCGCACCACCCTGTTGGCCGGTTACGCGTTCCTCTTCCTCGCCTTCGCCTGGATGCTGCTGTTCTGGGGCGAGGACAGCAGCTACTGGCAGATCGGCTTCGCCTACGTTCTCATCGGCATCGGGGCCGGCCTCGCCGGGACCCCCGCATCCCACTCGCTGACCGGATCGGTGCCCGTGCGACGGGCCGGCATGGCCTCAGGCACCGCCGACCTGCAACGGGACCTCGGCGGGGCCATCATGCAGTCCGTCATGGGCCTGCTCCTCACCGCCGGCTATGCCTCGGCCTTCAATGCGGCGATCGCCGCTTCCCCCGAGAGCAAGGACGTGTCGGACCAGGTCCAGAGCGAGCTGACGAAGTCCTTCGCCTCCGCCGGGCAGGTCGCCGAGCAGCACCCCCAGTACGCGGACCAGATCGTCGCGGCAGCACGCGAGTCCTTCCTCCACGGCGACGACTGGGCGTACACCGTCGGCCTCGCCGCGATCGCCCTGGGCGCGCTGCTGATCTTCTGCATGTTCCCGCACCGGGACGCCGAGCGGGAGCTCCTGCTGCGCTACTACACCGAGGACTCCGCCTCCGCCGCCACCGGGAGGCCGAGCGGACCGGGAACCCGGGCCTGAGCGTTCGGCCGGTCAACCGGTCGCCGACCGTGTCGCGCGCGGCTTGCTTGACGAGCCGGGCCGCCACCTGCAGAGTCGGGATGCAGCACCGCAGCGCCGCCCGACTCTGTTGACCGGTCCCACCCGTCCACACACGGCAGACGGTCCTGACCCCCAGGAGCGGCAGATCCCATGCTCCTCGACCTGGTGGTGATCGGTACGGCCGTCACCTTGGGGCCTTTGCACAACAGCGCCTTCATCCTGCTCCTCTCCTCACGGCGGGGCCCCCGCCTGGGCATGGCGTTCCTGTTGTCGTGGCTGGCCAACCTGATCGCGGTCATCGCCTGCGTGATGCTGCTGACCGGCGGACAGCCCCCGGAACGTCACAGCGCGCCCTCGACCGCCGCGATCGCCGCGAAACTCGCCATCGGCGTGGCTCTCGTGCTGTACGGCGTCCACCGGCACCGCCGACCGCCCCGCCCGCACGGCCCACCCCGCTGGGCCGCCCGGATCGACAACGCCTCCCCGGCCACCGCGGCGGGCCTGGCATGGGTGCTGCAACCCTGGGCCCTGGTCGGCGCCGGCGCCGCGACCGCCATCGACGCGGACCTCTCCACCCCCACCGACTGGCTCGCACTGACGGGCTACTGCCTGCTGGCCACGCTCAGCCTCATCGTCATGGAGATGTACGCACTCCGGGCACCCGCGGCCGCGGACGCCCGGCTGAACTCCCTGCGGAGCTGGCTGGAGCAGCACCAGGAGCAGCTGATCGTCTCGCTCTCCCTGCTCGCCGGCCTGTGGCTGACGGCCCGGAGCATCTACGAGCTGGTCGCCTGACACGGACCCGCCGCTGTCCCGCCCCAAGCGGGTCTCTGGTTCAGCAGGTCAGGCGCCGGTGGAGATCCGGCCGCCTGATGCCGTGCCACGACGTGCACCTCGGCGGCGATCGCGACCGCATACCGGTCGACGGCCCGTTTCGGTTCCGTCCGGACGTGGTTCAGCGTACGGCGGGACGTCCCGTTCGGGCTCGCGCCGCATGGGCTACGGGGCGTGTCCGCGCCCGGCGGCTGTCGTTGCACAGGGCATGAAGAAGATCATCACTGCTGCCGTCCTCACCCTCGCCGCGGTCGGGCTCGCCGCTCCGGCGCACGCCGACAACGACTCGAACTTCGGCGGCGGCGTCAACGCCGCCAACAACTGGAACTTCACCGCCGCCGCGGTATGTCTCCAGGAAGTCGCCGTCGTACCCGTCCTGGGGGACTGGGTGGGCGACCACACCAACAACTGCTCCAACGGCAACGTCATCGACCACTCGAAGTAGCCGCAGCCTGACGCGCACCACCACCGCCGCCGGCCGGCAACCGCCCTCGGCGGACCTGCTACGCGTAGACGTCGCGGGTGGAGGTGGTGGTGCACGCCTTCGCGGGGACGACCGCGATGGCGGCACAGCAGCTGCAGACCTCGCACCCGCCGGACACCCTGGCCCGCGTGACGCCGGTTCCTCTTCTGTCGAAAGGCGAGGGGGGCCGGCGCCGCGCTGCTGCCGGATGGGGTGCTACTGGATGAACAGGCTCATGCCGGGGGCGGGGCGGATGAGTTGCCCGGGCAGGACGGAGCCCGTCACGCGCCCGTCACAGTGGGGACCGGACCACACGTAGGCGGTCTCGTTCGTGAAATTGGCGACCTCCGAGGGCACGAAGTCGCCCAACGGGTAGCAGCCGGACGGGTCGTGAATCGCTGCCCTGTCGATGAAGAGCACGCCGTCCGCTGCCTGTGCCGTACCGGGCGCTGCCAGCGCCAGTGCCAGTGCCGCCGCGCACGCCCCCAGTACCCGCGTCACGCGTCGTGTCTCGCGCATCCCGGTCCACCTGCCTCATTCGTCTCGCCATACCCATTTCGTCGCCGAGAGTAGCCTATTGCTACTCAACGTGAGGTGACGTGTAGGGGTGAAAGAGCCTCGCGGCAGCGCCGTGTGGGAGGTTTAGTGGTGGGAGAACGCCCCGGATGGTGGCACAGGACTGCCATCCGGGGCCTCCTCGCCGGTCAGCCCTCCACGACCTTGATCGTGTAGGGCTCGCGGTTGTTGGCGCCGTTCCGGTCGTCGGGGCTGGTCACTGTGACGGATCCGCCTTCCAGGGTGCCGATGGGCACGGTAGGGGCGACCTCGACCGGGATCTGTGCGGTTGCGCTGCGGAACACGACGAGCCCGGCCGGGAACGTGCAGCGCACCTGGTGGCCGTTCTCGGACCGGGTGCAGTTCTCCGGGTAGAACGGTTCCACCGCCGTAACCCCCTCCGGCAGGGTGACCACCACGGTGAACGGCGAGGCTGTCTGCTCCGGGCCGAGGTTGGTGGTGAAGCCGTGCACCGTCGTGGTGCCGCCGGGTGCGGTGTCATCCGGGTCGATCCGGACCACCTCCAGGTCGGAGTTCGACGGCGCGGCCGCTTCGGCGGTGGTCATCGGTACGAGGGCGGCCATCAGGACTGCGCCGGCCACCAGCGCCCGGCGGCCGAGACGGGAGCGGCGGAAGAGTGTGCGGTTCATTGCGGTTCGCCTCTGCTCGGGTGCGGGGGCGCCTCGTTGACGGGCCCCCGGATGATCAACGACCGCCACCACGGCAAGGGTGCGAGCCCCGCCACCCACACGGCCCAAGGCCTCGAAGCGGATGTCGACCTGCAGGTGGTCGGCGCTGTGGTCCCCGCCCGCAGGGGCGGTGCGCCGCGAGCGGAGATCGACCGGGAGGCGCTCTCGAATCCCTATCGGCTGCTGACGTAGGGAAGCAGTGCCATCTCCCGGGCGTTCTTGATCGCCACGGCAAGCCGTCGCTGCTGCTGCGCCGTGACCCGGGTGACCCGGCGGCTGCGGATCTTCCCGCGGTCGGAGATGAACTTCCGCAGCAGGTCGGTGTCCTTGTAGTCGATGTACGTGACCTTCGCCGTGTCCAGCGGGTTGGGGCGGGACTTCACGGGCTTGTGAGCGATCTGGCGACGGGCCATCAGGGTTCCTTTTGGGTCGTGTGGGGTCGTGGACGATGGAGGTGCTCCATCCCGGAGGGTCAGGAGACCGGGTCGAGGAGGGAGTCGAAGGCGGCGGGGAGGGTCTTCCAGGCCTCGCGTCCCGCCGCGTACTCGGCGTCGGTCAGCAGGCAGGACTCGAGGAGTTGTTCAAGGCCGTGCCGGTCGAGTCCGGGCGACGTGAAGACGAGGTGCTGGCAGCAGTCGCCGTGCTCGGGGTGCCAGTCGAGCGACGCGGCCGCCCGGCGCATCGGAGGGACCATCTCCCAGGCGGCGTCGGGCAGGGAGACCAGCCAGGGGCCGGCACTCTCCACGCACAGGGCGCCGCCGGCGGCATCCCAGGCCAGCAGGGTGTCGGGTCGGTCGGCGAGCCAGAATCGCCCGCGGCTGCGGGCGGCGACGCAGCAGAGGTCCTCGAGGGCCTCGTAGAGCCGTTCGGGGTGGAAGGGGCGGTGGCGTCGCCAAACGAGTGTGGTGACTCCCGCCTCCTCCGCCTCCTGCGGCAGCAGGGCACAGGCCGGGTGCTGGGCGGCGGCCGCCGCTTCCACGTCGAAGCCGGCGAAGGCCAGTTGGGCGAGCTCCCCGGATCCGGCCGACACCCGGCGGGCGGTGGGGTGGAGCTGGGCGAGGAGGGCGCGATCCTCCTCGTCGGCGTCTTCGCTGTCGACGACGGCGAGTACGGGGGCGTACTCCAACTGCCGCGCCCAGGTGTCCCCGACGGTGCGCTGGTCGGAGGCCGCCGCAGCGAGCCCCACGTCGGCCAGGTCGTCGCCGTTGGCGAGGTACGGCAGTACGAGCGCGGGGTCGACCGCGGTCATGACGCTCGTGAGATCGAGTACGTCTCCACCGTGTTCCACGACGACCTCGGCCATCGCCTTGGGCTCGACTGAGTCCCAGAGCTCGACGACGGCCAGCCGGGTCATCCCGTTGACGGCCAGCCGTTCCAGCTCGGGGACCAGGTCCTCGCGCAGTGCGCAGCATGCGCAGCCGTTGACGAGCGGGGCCTCGCCGCGGGACAGCTCACCGGAGGCGTCGCGCACCACGCGCAGCACCGTGCCCGCGGGACCCGTGGCCAGGTCGTGGTGGAGGGCGACACTGCCTGGCACGGAGTGCAGCAGTCGGTCCACGACCTCCTTGCGGGCGTCGGAGTGGAGGCCGCCGACGATGGCGACGGGCAGGGTCACGCCTTGCTCCCGTACCGGCGCTGGAAGCGCTCCACGCGGCCGGCGGTGTCCAGGACGCGGGCGGTGCCGGTGTAGAAGGGGTGGCTCTGCGAGGAGATCTCGACGTCGATGACGGGGTAGGTGTTGCCGTCCTCCCACTCGACCGTCTTGTCGCTGGTGGCGGTGGAGCGGGTGAGGAAGGCGAAGTCGGCGGCCTTGTCGCGGAAGACGACGGGGCCGTAGGCGGGGTGGATTCCGGGCTTCATGCGGGTGTCCTTCAGGCGGGGGCGGACGGGGGCAGGGTCAGCGCTCTTCGCGGAAGTCGACGTGCCGGCGCACCACCGGGTCGAACTTGCGCAGTACGAGGCGGTCGGGATCGTTCCGCCGGTTCTTGCGGGTGACGTACGTGTATCCGGTGCCGGCCGTGGAGCGGAGCTTGATGATCGGGCGTACTTCGGAGCGGGTCATGGCGCTAGTATATGACAATGGTTCCCATTATCAACAAGCCGTGATC
Source organism: Streptomyces sp. NPDC001903 (assembly GCF_042891345.1). NCBI lineage: Bacteria > Bacillati > Actinomycetota > Actinomycetes > Kitasatosporales > Streptomycetaceae > Streptomyces > Streptomyces sp. NPDC001903. Next base: position 298,666 of record NZ_JBIASZ010000002.1, on the reverse strand, counting down.
GAAGAGAGGCAGGTATCCCCTTGTCCGCCCACTGTCAACTGACCGGCGCCCAGCCGGGCTTCGGCAACAACATCTCCCACTCGCACCGGCGCACTTCGCGCCGCTTCGACCCCAACATCCAGAGCAAGCGGTACTGGCTGCCCGGCGAGGGCCGGTACGTGCGGCTGAAGCTCTCCGCCAAGGCGATCAAGACCGTGGACGCCATGGGTGTCGAGGCCGCCGTAGCCCGGATCCGGGCCCGGGGGGTGAAGGTCTGATGGCCAAGCAGAGCAAGATCGCCCGGAACGAGAGGCGCAAGGCGGTCGTCGCGCGGTACGCCGCCCGGCGTGCCGAGCTGAAGGAGGTCATCCGGCGCCCGTCCTCGACGGAGACCGAACGCGCGGCCGCCTTGGCAGAACTGCGCAAGCAGCCCCGCAACGCCAGCGCGACCCGTGTGCGGAACCGGGACAGCGTGGACGGCCGGCCCCGCGGACACCTCAGGAAGTTCGGGCTGTCCCGGGTACGCATGCGCGAACAGGCGCACGCCGGATTCCTTCCCGGAGTCACCAAGTCGTCCTGGTAGGGCGGTAGTCCGGTAGTCCTGCAACGCAGGCGTGCCCACATCCCGGCGGGATGTGGGCACGCAGGCGAAGCGGAAGGTGATGCCACCAGCGTGGAGGCCCCATGAACCACGGATCACCGGCCCGGTGACGGGCTCAGGCGGAACGCGCCCTCCAATGATCGTGCGAGCTGCCGGTGAGTGCCGTGCTCAGGCGGCGGGCTTCGGTGGTTACGGCGGAGGAGCCGCGGCGGGCTGCGGCTGCCGTCACCGCGTCGGGGATCGGGCCGGTGGCTCCGCAGTGCTCGGCGCAGGAGGCGGCCACGGCCAGGACCTCGCCCGCGCCCCGTACCGAAGGCAGGAGGGCCGGAAGTACCTCCGCGAGTACGGTCCAGAGGGTCGCGTACGCGCCCGCTGCCGCGGCGCAACGGGCCGCGTCCGCGAGTCGGTTGGGCTTCACCGTGCCCAAGGCCGTCATGGCGGCGAGCTCGCGGCCCAGCAGCGGGGCGTCGAGATCGCCGCGGGCCGCCAGGACCAGCAGCGCCTCCACCGCCGGGCGGCGGCTCTCCACGTACCGGCCGCCCAGCCCGGCGGCCACGGCGGCGTGCAGCGCGGGGCCCGCGGGGCCGCCCAGCCGGGCGAGGTGGGGCAGCATCCAGGAGCTGCCGTGATCGCCGGCCGTCGCCGCGAGCGTCACCTGCGGCAGGAGCCACGCCGCCTGGGTCTCGCGGTCCTCGGGCAGCACGGACGCGCGTACGGGATGTCCTTCGTGCCAGTGGTAGCACTGGGTGAATCCCCGGTGCGGAGGGCCCAGCCAGTGGAACGGTTCCGGGAACTCCCTTTGCAGAGCCGCACGTTCTCCGCTGAGGTACGTGACCTGCGCGACCGCGGTGCCGGTCCGCCGCCATGCCTTGTGGGTCCGGGTCGATGGGTCGGGTTCGGCGACGCGGCGCAGCGCGGGGCCCGGTTCGCCGTCCGGGCCGAGCCAGGCGGCCAGCCGGGAGCCCTCGGCGGTACCGAGGCGGGAGGCCACCTCGGCGGCCGCCCCTCCCGCGGCACCGTCACGCCGTACGCGCAGCAGTGCCTGCCCGAAGTCGGCCGGACCGGGCCGTACGCCCAGCCGGCGGTACTCGGTGAGCCGCTCCACCAGCTCGGCTGCCTCCAGCGCGCCGGTGTCCCAGGTCGGCGTGGACAGGAGGAACGGCAGCGGCTCCTTGGACATGAGCCTGTACGCGATCTCGCGCAGCCGCGCGGCGAGCACCAGCTCCAGACCGCCCTGCGCACACTCCTCGTGCCCCCGGCCGCGGCGTACGTACTCGGGCTTGAGGCTGTACCCCGGCACCCGCCACAGCAGCGAAGCCGCCACGACGTTGAGACCGCCGAGTCGTTGTGCCTCGATCTCCTCGGTGTAGCGGTGCCCCAGCGCGTCGGCGAGCGCCCGCGCAAGCGGGTGGCGGTCGCGGTGGGCATGCCGTACCAGCCCGTCGAGGGAGCGCTCGAAGTCCGCCACGGTGTGTGCGCGGGAGTCGAGGTGGGCCGCCGTGAGCTCGACGGCCTCGGCGATCCCCTCGGGCGCGGGGTCGAGCCGGCGCGCGGGAGGCACGGGCGGGAGGGTGTCCTGAGCGGCGGTCCAGATCATGCCGCAACGCTAGGGGAGCCCACTGACACACCCGTGCCGGGGCGAGGGTGGCGCGCCCGGGCGCGCGCCACCCCGGGGGTCACTTCGTCTGGTAGACACCGAAGACGTCGAGCACCAGGTCGGCGTCCTCGTGGCCCTGGTTCCAGAAGGTGATGACGCCGTGGTCGCCGTCGCTCGCCTGGACCATGTTGGGGACCGTGTCGCCGGTCGTCCAGTTGAGGGTGGAGGAGACGGGGCGCGGTCCGGCCGGTGCGGCGGGCTCGCCCGCCGCCGGCAGCGCGTACGGGCTCGGGGCGACCGAGAGGAATCCGGTGCCGCGGGTCTCGGTGACGGTGGCGTTCAGCACGTAGGCCTCGACACCCGTCGCCGCCTCGGGAGTGAACCCCTGCGTGATGTACTCCCGGGCCCGGAACCTGCCGCCGGGCCAGCCGTACGCCTCCTCGCGGGTGTCGAGCGTACGGAAGGGGGTGAAGGGCAGGAAGGCGGCCTTGCTGTCCGGGCTGTAGTAGCCGACGACGTCGACGACCACGTGGGTCGGGGACCAGGCCCCGTTGAAGATCTTGATCGTGCCGTCCTCGGCCACGGGCACGATCACGGCGTTGGCCACGGTCTGGCCGGGTACGAAGTTCAGGTTCGACGCCGTCGGTACCGGCCCGGTGCCGGAGTAGGCGGTCATGTGGCCGGGCCCCTCGGGCTCGGTCACCGTGACGTTCAGCGCCACGGCCTTGATGTTCTGGGGTACCCCCTGCAGTCCGCCGATCCGGGTGGTGAAGGCGCTGCGGGCGGCGAGCTTTCCGCGGGCCGTGCCGACGCCCTCCCGGGTGTCGACGAACCGGGCGGGCGTCATCGAGGTGTAGCCGCTCGCCGAGGCCCGGGTGAAGTAGCCGGTGACGTCGGCGATCAGGTCGACCGGCTGCCAGCCGCCGTTGAAGAGCTCCACGTACCCGTCCTCGCCGACGGGCACGATCACCATGTTCGGGACGGACCGGCCGGCCGTGTAGTTGAGGCTCGAGGTGTTCGGGCGCTCGTACCCGGCTCCGGGCCACACGGTCACGTGGCCGCTGTCGACGGTCTCCGTGACGGTGACGTTGAGGGCGACGGCGGTGACCCCCGCCGGGACGGAGGCGTTGCCGGCCACCTTGACGCGGGCGGAGCCCTGCCCGGGGACCTTGCCGACCGCGGCTCCGGTGCCGTTGCGGGTGTCGAGGAGGCGGGTCGGGGTGTGCGGGGTGAAGTCGGCGCCGGGGGTGAGGAACGCCCCGCCGTTCGTGGCCTGGACGGCATTGGCCGTGTCGGTCACCTTGACCTGCACCTGGTACTCGCCGGACTTGTCGTACGTGTGCGAGTGGTGCAGTTCGTAGTTGCCCTGGGCGGTGACCGCGTCGGTCTTCCCGTCGCCCCAGTCGATGACGACGTCGAGCGCGAAGTCGGCGCTCGTGATCAGGGCGGTGAGCTCGATCCCGTGTGCGGTGTAGCTGGTGCCGCTGACATCCACCGCGAGGGCCGGGTTGGCCCCCGCGTCCAGTGCGGCCTGCTCGGTCGCTGCGGCCTCCGCGTTCTGCGTGGGCGCGGCCTGCTCGGCGGGCGCCGCCTGTGCCTTCTGCGGTGCGGCGGTTTTGGAGTTCGCCTCGGCCTTCCCCTCGCCGGCCGTGGGCAGGGCGGTACGGATCGTGCGGTCCGCGGTGCTGTGGAAGCCCTCGGACGTGGACGCCTTGGCGATCGCCTCGGCCACGCCGGCCGCGACAGGTACGGGATCCGCCGCCTGCGCGATGCCCGGGATGATGCCGAGACCGGCTGCCACGAAGGCAGCGGTCATTACGAGTCGGTGGTTGCGCACCGGCCCCCCAGTTGTGGTGATGAGTGAAGAGGGGCAACCGTATGGAGGGTTCCGGCCAAGGGTCACGGGGTTCTGGCGCGATTCACTCCATAGGGGTCAATGCTTTGCCGACTGTGCGGTTTGCGATCGACAGGAGGGCGTGTGCCGCTCCGTCATCTGCCGGCCGCTCCTCTCTTGCCCAGACCAAAGGACAGGACGCGTGCTTCACACCGCGCGCTCCATGCAGATCAGCTGGTCCCGCTCGTCCCACGACTCGGTGATGACGAAGCCGAGCCGTTCGTACAGGGCGATGGCACCGGTCCGCCATTTCCACACCGACAACCGCACACCGCTCACGCCGTTTTCCGCGGCGTGCGCAAGCGCGGCGCCGAGCAGGCCGGATGCAATGCCCCTGCCCCGGAACGCGGGGTCGGTCCAGAGCCTCTTGATCTCGGACCGGCCGCCGGTGGGGGCCGTGACCACCAGGCATCCCGCGACCGTGTCCCCGCTCAGGGCCAACAGGACGGCATCGTCGACAAACGCGGTCCGTGGGTCCAGGACCTCCGCCTGGTAGCGCTCGGGCAGCCCGTGCACGTCGGCAACGGCCCCGCCCTTCTCCGCCTCCGTCCCCAGGTGGTAGGCCGTCAGCAAACCTGCCAGCCCGTCCTCAGCGGAAGGGCTGTGGTCCGGCCAGCGGACGATGGCGACCTCGCCTTGATCAGTCATGACGCCAGCATCACACGGCACGAAGAGGCGTTGGCCGCCGCTCGGCGGGACCGCGACGCGGCCCGGTCCGGGTCCGTACGGGCAACCCGCGTATTCCCCAGCGGCACGGCAGGGCACCCCGCTAATGTGGCGGAACTCACTGCCGCTGGGGGGCGGGTGGTCGGTTGCGACCGCCCGGGGGTGTGATGGCATCTGGCCGAGCTCTGTCGTGCGGCGGTGTATCCGGAAGACGGCTGGCTTCGCGGCCTGGCGTCCTGATGCGCAGAGGAGCAGCGTGCAACGGCCGCTTCCCCAGGGGATCGAGTACCTGATCGAGCAGTTCGACACGTTCGCGGCCAACCGGGGGGCGAGCCGCCGGTTACCCGTGATGCTGCTGAAACGGGATCCCGCCCCGCCGGGGACCGTCCAGGCATCCACCGGTCGCACGGTCGTCCTGGGCTACCGCGAGCGCTTGTACGAGGAGGATCCCGGCCGTGCGGTCGACCTCGTCCCGCACGCCCTGATCGAGGACGGCGACGCAGCCCCGCGGGACGCCCGGCCCGGCGAGGTGCCCGGCGCCGCGGATGATCGGCACGTCGCCCTGCTGGACGCCATCGTCGAGCAGCTGGAAGGCACGATGCCCCCCGGCGCCGGCGAGTTGCGGCTGCCGCGGTTCCACACCTGCCGCGCAGTCCTGGACGTGCAGGTCGGCGCCGGGTCCACGGCAACCAAGCGACGCCGACTGCGCGACGAGCTCTACCTCCAGCTCCTGCTCCGGCGCCCCCTCCTGGGCACCCTGGCGCGACTGGCCGGTGCCACCGGGGGCAACTTCCTGGTCAACATCTGGCTCTCCCTCTTCCAGCTCCTGGTCGTCGGACTGCCCCGCCGTGTCTACGGCCTGTGGCTCAGCAGACGCCGCAGCCTGCGCTGGGTCGGCTCACGGCGCCCCCAGGGCGCGAACTTCCTCCGCATGGCCCTGACCATCACCCCGTCCGGTACCGCCCGCGGCAACCACGCTCTGATCCAGCGGATGCTGCTCATGGCCCTGCTGAACGATCTGTCCAGGGCGGCCGCCCCGTCCCGGCTGTGGATCTACCGGGTCCGCCGGCGCTGGCCCTTCGTACTGCTCCTTCCCGAGGTCGGCGAGGAGGGCACGCCCGTCCGCCAGCTGCTGGACACCTACGCGGACATCGTCCGCACCGAGCAGCCCGCGCCCCTGATGGTCCTCGGGGCGCTGAAGGGTGAGCCGCCCTCGTACGCGCAGACCGTGCCGGCCGACCTCCGCAGCGTGACCGGTCTCGCCGACCGTGTCCACAGCCTGTACACCCGTGGCTCCTCATCGGCCGTGTACGTCCTCCCGCTCTCCACGAGCGACGACGACGGACCGGCCGATCGGTGGGTGGAGACCAATCCGAAGGTCACCGTACGGGCGAACGGCTGGGGGGACTACGCCCGGGTCGTGGCGGCCCCGATCGTGGTGTTCGCCCTCGTCGCCGGAGGCCTGTACTTCGTCGAGCGCGACACCGAACCGTCGCCGTCGTGCCACAAGGTGAGCACCGGAGAGATCGTCGGGGTCACCGACGGACGCGAATGCCATCTGGGCGTCGCCGGCCGGGACGACGAGCTGTTGGCCCTGGAAGCGGTCGCGGCACGGCAGAACCACGACGCCATGACCAGCGGACGTCCGTACCGGACGGTGGTGTTCTTCGCCCCGCTCACCGCCGAGCCCGGAGACTCCACCCCGGTCAGCATCCAGAGCCTGCGCGGCGCGCTCGCGGCCCAGAACCAGGTCAACGGCCGCGAGGGCGACATCGTCCAGATACGCCTGCTGATCGCCAACGCGGGAAAGTACTTCGCCTACGGATCCCAGAACGGCCAGGGCCCCGACGTCGCCAGGGAGATCATCGACCGGAAGGACCGGGACAAGATCGCTGCCGTGGTGGGCATCACCCAGAGCCGCCCGTCCTCGTTCGCCGCGGTCGGGGAGATCTCGACCGCGGGCATTCCCGTGATCGGCAATTCCGTCACGGGCAGCAGGATGGTGGACGAGCGGGCCCCCTCCTACTACTTCCAGGTGTCCCCCTCGAACGACCGCATCGCCGAGGTGATGGCCGAGTTCGCCGCGAACTCCGAGCAGATCGGTGAGCTGACGACGGGCAAGGACGGCGGCAGGACGGCCGTGCTGGTCTACGACCCCGACGACGAGTTCTTCAGCTCCGACCTCCAGCGCAAGTTCACCGAGCACTACAAGGGCGGCAAGGTGGTCACCGTCCCCTACTACGAGAACCGCAACGGACAGATCGTCTCGGAAGTGGCGCGGGACATCTGCGCCGAGATCCGAACCTCCGGCGGATACATCCTGTACGCGGGCCGCTCGGGCGAGATGCCCGAACTCTTCGACGCCCTTCAGGCAAGCGCGGACTGCCGGAAGGCGGACGGGAAGCCCGTCGCCGTGTTCTCGGAGAGCACGGCCGCGAAATACATGCAGGATCCGCAGGACATGCTCAAGACGCACTCCGTGCTGAAGCCCTTCTACGTGATGCTCAACAACTCCACCGGCACGGAGAGCCCCGACAGCCCGTACTCCGAATTCACCGTGCGCTTCCGCAGCGTGTTCAAGGACGGCTCGGTGCCGGAAGGGAACGCGGCAGGGGCCTACGACGCGCTCCGGGTGGCCTCCGAAGTCATCAACTCCGTCTACGCGCAGTACAAGACGCCGCAGAACAGCAGTGCGCCGTTCCAGCCGGCGGACGTGTACGCGCGGCTGTCGAACCCGGGCGTCCAGAACTTCTCGGGCGCCTCGGGCCTCCTGTCGCTCGACAGCCGCCACAAGTACCCGCCGAACAAGGCCGTCTACGTCCTGGAGTCGCACATGGACAAGAGCGTGACGACACTGATGGCGTGCGGCCTGCTGGCCGACCAGCCACCGGGCCTGAACAACCCCGCCACCTGGGGCCGCCCCGGCAAGACGCGCCCCTGCCCCTCGGCTTAGAGACGCAGCAGTACGGCATCGGCGACCACGCCGGCGTTCTCGCAACGCCGGCGTAGGCCATGACCTGCGGAAGGCGGCGTGGAGGTGAAGCGCGCGAGGGTGCCGCTACGAGGCGCCCTCGCGCAAGCGGAAGCCGTGCCCGTTCCCGCACGTCCCGCGCCTGCCGGTCGGACAGGGGCGAAGGCCGGGAACGGGCCGCCTGCCGCCAGGATCTCCGTGCGCGCCGCTCTCGGACGTGGGCCGATCGGGAGGCCGATCCCTTCGCCGTACGAGACGCCTTCGTCACGATGCGAGGCCCGCTGCGTGACCGGACCCTGGTCTCCTCGCCGGCTCCTACCCCCGCGTCCTCTGGCAGGACACAGGCGAGGCCGCCTGGAGCTACGCCCTCGTCGCGTACAGCACCGCGAAGGCAGGCCTCCTGGGCCTCACCCGCTCCCTCGCCCGCGAACTGGGCCGGTACGGGGTCTGCGTCAACACGGTCCTGCCCGGCGCTATCCAGGTCTCGGCCGAGAACACCATCCCCACCCAGCACCGCGCGCCCGGAGGACCAGATCTAGCGTCAGTGCGTCCCTCGGCGTGGTCGGCCTGAAGACGTCACAGCCCTGGTGGCGTTCCTCGTGGGACCCTCCGCCTCGTTCCTCACTGGCCAATCCGTCCACGTCGACGGCGGATGGCTGCTGCACTGAGACCGTCAACAAGCAAGGAGACAGACCGAAATGATCGAACGAGTCCGCGCCGTCCTCGTCACCGCTGACGACACGATGCTGGTCATCCGTCGCACCAAGCCCGGCATCCCGGTGTACTGGGTCCTGCCCGGGGGTGGTGTCGAACCCCGTGACGAGTCCCGGGAGGCCGCCCTCCACCGGGAGATCCACGAGGAGATCGCGGGGAAGGCCGACATCATCCGCCTCCTCCACACGATGGAGACCGACGAGGAGCGTCACCTCTTCTACCTCGCCCACATCGCCACCTGGTCCTTCGACGACCGCTCCGGGCCCGAGTTCAGCGCCGAGGGCCGGGGCGAGTACGCGCTGGAGGAGATCCCGCTGACCGTGGAGGGGCTCGACGGCATCGACCTCAAGCCCGAGGAGATCGCCCACGTCCTCCGGGGCGCCATCGGCGCCGGCGCCCTTCGGGCAGAGGCTGCGAAGTAGCTGTCCGTCTTTGTGGATTTGCCGTCGGGACCAACGCCGAGGTGCGTCGGCCCCGACGGCGCCTACGGTGTGCTGCGGCTGCTGGGTGCCGGCCAGCCAGAGGGGGTGCGCTCAGGACCAATCGAGGAACCTGTGAGTGATGTGCCCGAGCTCTGTATTCCCTGGCCGGAGCCGCATCGCGCCGCGGTCCAGCTCGGCGGTCAGCGCCGCGCTCGACCTGGTCCCGTGCCTGTCCACGGGATCAGTGAGTCGATCTTCTTCGGCCAGTGCGCCCGTCGTTGGAGTAGGCGGACGCATACAGGGGGAGTGATGATCGCGCGATGGGGGTGATCTCGGTCGCGCGGGCGGTCCTCCTGATGATCCTGCCCGCAGAGCTGCCGTGTTGGGGAGGATCCGACGTCTGTCCACCGCCCGCTCGTCTACTCCGCGTCGCGGAGGGCCGCGCTCTCCGCCACCGCCGCCCTGGCTTCCGCATGCGGCCTGGTCATCGCCTTACCCGGCCATGCGTCGGCGGCCCCGCCGATCACCTGCACCGTCAACTTCGTCGAGGTGTCGGGGACGACGATCCACGGCACCAGCGGTGACCACACGATCCGCTGCGGGGAAGGAGTCGTCCGCGGTACGTCCGTCGAAGCCGGGGCCGGGAGCGACATGATCATCGTCCTGGGCGAGACCTCGTCGGGCACCCCGAGCGGCAACGGCCAGATCGGCAACGACGGCACCGTCGACGGCGGCCCCGGCAACGACACCGTCTTCGTCAGGGGCGGCGACGGAGACAACGGATACGTGACCGATCGAGGCGGGAACGGCGAGGACGGCAACAACCGGACCATCCTCGGCGGAGGCGGCATCGACCACATCACCGTCATCGGCGGCAGCGGAGGCGAGGGAGGGATCAAGAGGGGAGACTGCGGCACCGGCGGCATCGGCAACATCACCGCCCAGGGCACCGTCATCGCCGGCGGCGGCCCCGGCGGCAGCGCGATGTCGCCCGCCAACTGGGACGCCGACGGCGGGGCGGGCGGTGGCGGCAGCAACAGCGAGATCTACCTGCTCGGTTGTCCGGGCTGCCGACCCGCCCTTCCTGCCGGCACCCTCCTGGGAGGCAACGGCGAGCCCGGACGCCCAGGCGGCGGCGCCGGACTGGCCAACAACGGAGCCCTCACCGGCAACGTCACCGCCTTCGACGGCACCGCCGGCCCGACCCTCCCCTGACCCGGCCACACACCCCGGTGGCGGCCGGACTCCGCGGGCCCTGAACGGCTCGTCCGCCGACAGCACACGGGAGACCGCCGGCACGCCTCGTTTGCCCCGACGTTCAATCCATGACCCACGGTGCAAAGCAGGCCGGGCGCGAGCGCTCTGCGTGGCCACCGGTACGACGGACGTGCATGCAGCCCTGATCGCTGCCCGCCACCACCTGCCCGGCACGGGCACCCTCGATGACTCCGTGCTCGCCTCCAGCTGATCGGTTCAGCCGTCAGCAGGCGCCACCGGGCCTCACGCGGGCCGAGGCGGGACGGGACGCTGGTGGTTCCGTGGGCATGCTCCAGCCGGAGAGCGGACGCCGGGGCGTGGATACCCCGAACGGCCCTGCTCCGGGGCGATGGGAAGCCGGTGGCGGTCACCCATTCGGACGCGAAGGGGTGCCGATGCGCTTGGTGCGGCAGAGGCTGTGGACATGTCCGCCAAGCTGATCATCTACCCGCCTGACCAGCAGGGCTGGCGCCGTGTCCGCTATGACGGCGTCGCCATCGGAGTGGCGCACCGCCCAGCCGATGTCCGAACCTTCCTCGCCGCAGCCGGCATGGAGAACGCCGAGGACGTCGACCTTACCGACCCCGACTTCGTGGACTGGCGGGGAGCCGGCCCCGAGGCTTGGGATCCGTTCCCCTGACATCTCTCCACGTCCCAGGTGCAGTCGCCTCGTGGGGGACGCCGGGGAGGACCGTTTTGTCGCACGATGAGCGGGGCGATCCGGGGCTGACGGAAGACGGCTGTGCGTCGAGCAGAGGAGCAGAGTGGTGACTGAGTCGGCGCCGATTGTTGTGTTCGCGAACTTCCTCTCGGACCTGGCGGTGGATCTCAACGAGGGCCAGATTCTGACGCAGTGGGCCCAGCAGGCGCCGCGGAAGGCATGGCTGCTCCGGCCGGGGGACGTGCTGGTCACTCCCGTGCCGCTGAGCAGGGAGTTCCTGCGGTACGTGTACGGCCTGACGAGGGTGCCCCCGGAATCGGTGGCGGTCGTCGAGGTGCCCCCCGCCGGAGCGGTCCCGCTGGCTCGCGCGGTGCGCGAGGCCGACCTCGTCGAGCACATCCGGGCTCTTGCCGGGGACCGGGGTGCCGCGCTGCTGCCGACTGCGCTGGATGCTTCGGCGATCTCGTTCGCCCGGGACGTCGGCCTCACGGTCCACCCGTACCCCACCATTGAGGCTGCCGAAGCCGCGCTGAAGACGACCATGCTGTTGAACACGAAGACCGGGTTCCGCGAGACGGCCGAAGAGCTGGGCATGCGGCTGCCGCCGGGACGAGTGTGCCCGCGCCCGCAGACCGAGGACGTGGCCCGCGAACTCCTGCGGGAGTACGAGCGCGTGGTGGTGAAGCCCGATCGCTCGGCGGGAGGGCACGGGATGCGCTTCGTGTCCCGCGACGATATGAGGGGCTGGACGGTACTGCCGCTGGACACGGTCGGTGGGCCCGGCGGCATGTGGGTGGTGGAGGAGTGCATCGACGTGGCCGAGTCGGTCAGTATCCAGCTGGAGGTGACCGCCTCCGCGACGCACGCGCTGTTCAGCGGAGCGATGCGTACGGCTCACGGGTCCTTCACGGGGTACGCCTCCCCGTTGCCGCTGTCCTGTGCACACGTGGCCGACGAGTTGGAGGAGTGGGGGACAGCCCTGGGCCGCCATCTGGCTGATCACGGCTACGCGGGCCCGTTCGGAGTCGATGCGCTGGTGGACGTGGATGGCGTGGCGTACGCGAGCGAGAGCAACATCCGTCGTACGGCCACCACCACACCGCACGCCATGGTCGCCCGGCTGACAGCGGGATCAGACAACACGCACCCGGCATGGTCGGTGTCGAAGGGCTGGACACGCGATCCCATGGACTTCGAAGGAGCCCTCGCCCGGCTGCGCGCTTCCCGCCTCGCGTTCGATCCCGAGCGCGGCGAGGGCGTGGTCCTATACGCGGACGCGCCGCCCGACGGCCGTTCCTGGCGGTACGCGGTGATCGCCAGGAGTGCTGGAGATGTGGAGGAGCAGGAAGCCGCCTTGGCCGAGGTCCTCGAATTCGAGGGCTGACCGGCACGACGCCGGTCCCGGCACCCTCCTGGGTGCCGGGACCGGCGTCGTGGGCGGGAAGGCGATCAGGCGGGGCGACCACCGAAGGGCGCGCCGGTGCCGTAGTACGTCCCCAGCTCCGCCCGGTAGCCGGCGTCGCCGAGGTGCTTGTCCCGGTGGAACTCGGGGGCGGCCTTGATCTGTTCCTTGGTGCGGTCGACGAAGATCTTCCGATCCTCCGGGTCGACCTTGACGACGGTGCTCGCCGGCAGCAGGACCTCCTTGCCGAAGATCCAGACTCCGGTGTCCACGACCAGGTAGGCGTCACCGACCTCGTCGGAGTGCTTGTCGACCTTGCCGATGGTTCCATCGGTCGCCTCGACCTTGTAGCCGGTCAGGTCCGTACCGGCCAGGTGGCCTGACGTCGGCTTTTGTTCCGTGCGTCGTGCCTGGCGGGTGTCCTGCGTTCCGCCTTAACTCCGCCTGCCCCTACTTTCAGGCTTCACACACCCTGATCGACTGCGGAACCGGGCGGCCGTCGATCCTCGGAGGTGAGCAGGGCCCTTGCTGCGTCACAGCGGCCGTCTCGGCTGCTCTCCGAATGCCCCCGATATCCGCCTTTGGCAGTTACGGGTTGACGAGGGCTCGGCGACGACTGCACTGTCGTCGTACGGCTACCAGCGATACCAGCGGCCGCTACCGCCCTTCGGACGGGCCACGAAACCAATCAGCCACAGGATGAGGACTGCGATCGCGACCCACCAGAGAATCTTCACCGCGAAACCAGCGCCGAAGAGAATCAGGACCAGCAGAAGAACAAGAAGCAGGGGAACCATAGTTATCAACCTCCGAAGCGTCGTCTGCCCGACCGCACCCGAAGCATGTATTCGATTTTTACTTGTTTCTTATCCTGGTGGCCGGGCAGGAGAGCTCGCCTGCATTCCGCAGTTCTCCGGCTGGGCGCTTCGACGGAAACGTGCCGGTGGTCGGGCCGTCTGACGAGACTGCTTTAGGCCGCCCGGCCCAACCGGCCGCTCGGTGAAGCTCTCTTCGGGCAGAACAACCTCCATGGACAGCAATCGCGAGATGGACCCGGCGCACCAGGTGCCGGACGGTGTCGAGGAGAAGACGGTGCGCGCGCTGGGCGCGCTGTCGAAGGCTCTGGAGACCACGGAACGGGCCAGGGGGCACCTCTACGGGTTCCACCAGCTGACCGGGACCGCGGACTTCGAGCTCGGCGACGCGGTCCGGCTCCTGCGGGAGGCGGGCCACGAGGAGGAGGCCGCACGGGTCGAGCGTGACCTCGTGGGCCGCAACGTGATCCCGGGGCATTGGACGTTCCAGATCATCGAGGCTTACAACTCCACCTACTACGAGCCCTTCGTCGGGATGGAACGCGACGTCGTCGACGAGTTGGTCGGCGGGCGCGCTCACCTCTTGGAGGCCCGTCTCAAAACGATTCGCCGCACCCGCCACCATCCGGACCACACCGCAACGCCCCCCACCGCCTGATACGAAGGTCCGGCTCAGCGGTGGCACAGAGGTGTCCCTCATGTTGTGGCGTGCGCTCCGACGGCCTGCCGGTACGCCACGTGTCCGCCCAGCGCACCACTGACGGCCACGGCAGCCAGTCCGCCCAGGGACCACAGTCGCCCCTTCGTCGAGCGGCCGCGGAGCCGCGCCGTCAGGGACGCGGCGTAGCAGGCCACCGCAGCCACGTTGGAGACCGCGTGGGCCAGGCCGCCCCGGGCCTGCTCCGGTGGCAGGTCCGCCCAGTCCAGCCAGCCGGCCACCGCTGCGGGGGCGACCCCTGCCAGTCCGACGGCGGTCAGGGTGGTCGACGCGTGCTTTGCCCCGGGTACGACGTCGACTACCGAGGCTGACAGCCAGCACCCGATGGGTACCTGCACGAGCACGGGGTGCACGGGGTGGCCCAGCGGTCTGCCGCGCAAGAGATCGCGCATCCGGCCCAGGGGGAGCGAGCGGATGCCACGCTGGAGCACCCTGATGGCCGGATCGGCCCCCGTGGTCCGCTCGAGCCGGTCCAGGGTCGTCAGCCACCATGTCGAGGCGGTGTCGAGCCCTGCTGTCTGCCTGGCGGCGGGCGATGTGTCGAGGGTGTGTGAGTTCATACCCGACGCCTACCCGCCGTCACGCTGCCATCCCGCCCCGGCAACGACTGCACCCGAACGACAGGCCCCCGATGGGGGAGCCTCGGTCTCAGTCCTGCGGTCAACGGACCGGAGCGCCGTCCAGACGGCGGACGGCAACCAGCTGCTCGGCCGCACTCATGGCGTGGTGGACCATCCGGTGTCCGACCATGACGCACAAGCTGCAGCCGGCGTCCTCGTAGCGGGCGCGGACGACGGCATCATCGGGGACCGCGAAAGTACGCCGACGCAGGTCGCGGAATCGGGCCAGGTGATGGCGCAGGGTGTAGGGGTCCGGCAGGAGCGCGGGCTTGGCCGGGTGGGCCATACTGCAGGGGAGAAGGGCCATCAGAATGCTGCTGGCGCGTCCGACCGCCGCCGTCGGTGAGACGGGTACGACGCCTGACATCCCGGAGTCCCGTGTCGCGTCTCCCATCGGTGACGGTGGCTCGGAATGGGCGCTGCTCATCTCCCTCCCTACGGGAACCATCCCGGCTGAGGCCGGTGAAGACCGCTGTCTACCGGGGCCGGCCGTCTCAGTGCCCTGGACACACGTGCCACGTCCCGTAGGGCGCTCGAAGCGGTCTGAGAGCTGGGCGCTTGTTGACGTTCGACAGGCAGGACGAGGCGGGATGCTCTCTCGCCGCACGGCTGAACGGCTACTCCTCGTCCGAGGAGCGTGCCGTGCGGCCACGGCGCTCTCCGAACGGCCCAAACACCGCGTGTCGCGATGGAAGGCAGGGGAGCGGCGCCGTCGTGGGCGCCATCCTCTGGTGCATGCGTCCGATGACTGGCTGGCTGTTGGCAGGCGCGGTGTGCCTGGCCACATCGGGATGCGCAACGGTCAGCCAACGGGCAGAGGCGGCCGAGGCGGCAGCCCGGAGGTTCGAGCGGGCGCTGACGGCCGCCGACGACGTGCGGGCGTGTGGCGTTCTCGCGCCCGCCACGCGGGAGGAGCTGGAGGCCGAGGCGCCGTGCGGGCCAGCCCTGGCGGCGTTGCAGCTGCCGGCCGCGGCCGGGCCGGCTGAGCGCGTCGACGTCTACGGTTCCCAGGCCCTGGTGGTCTTCACACAGGACAACGTCTTCCTGGCCTCCTTTCCCGACGGGTGGCGTGTCACAGCCGCCGGATGTACCCCCCGGCCCGGGCGGCCCTACCACTGCGAGTTGAAGGGGGACTGAGTGGCCCAGGTGCGCGTGCTGTTCGTGATGTTCCTGGTCGGGGTGTTCGGCGGCCTCGCCTACGCCTTCGCGGTGGGGCTGATGCACCGATGAGCGCGAGCCGACGCTTCTTCCGTGACAACGGGCTGACCCTGGCGTTCGGCATCGGCTTCCTGCTCTGCCTGCTGGGTCAGGCGATCGCCGGCCACGCGGAGCTCAACAGCATCCTGGAGGCGCAGAGCCTGCACCCGCTCTCGTTTGCCGACTACCTCTTCACCTCGGACTTCATGGTCGACGTCACCGAGAACTGGCAGTCGGAGTTCCTCCAGTTCTCGCTCTACATCATCGGCACGGTGTGGCTGGTGCAGCGGGGATCGCCTGAGTCCAAGCCGTTGGATAAGGCAGGGACGGAAACGGATGAGGAGCAGAGGGTCGGAGCGCACGCGCGCGCCGACTCTCCTCGATGGGCGACATACGGTGGCTGGCGGCGGGCCCTGTACTCGCGGTCGCTCGGCCTGGTGATGAGCCTGATCTTCCTGCTTTCGTGGCTGGCGCAGTCGGCTACCGGGGCCGTCGCATTCAACGAGGAACAATTGCGGCAGCTGCAGGAACCGGTCAGTTGGACGACTTACGTAATGTCCGCCGAGTTCTGGAACCGCACCCTGCAGAACTGGCAGTCGGAGCTGCTGGCCGTGACGGCCATGGTCGTCCTCTCCGTCTACCTCAGACAGCGCGGGTCACCGGAATCGAAGCCGGTGGGCGCCGCCCACACCGCCACCGGAGTCGAAGGCTGACCAGTAGAATGCAGGTGACGTGGCGCGGAGCATTCAGCCCACCGCCCCGCCCCGGGCGGGCTGCACCAGACGTACGCCCTCCTCGATCGCGGTATCGGAAGCGCACCTGGCCTCGGGCGGAGCGGCTGGTACGGCTCAACGAGTTCCGTACGTGATCATCCACAGGCGGCACTGGAGAGGTCCTGCCAGGGTGGACGCGGCCGGTGGCGGGACCGGCCAGAGTGGCTTCGCCGACAGGGCCCCGCCTTGGACCTTTCGTCGCGACCTGGTCTTTCTGGTCACGGGCATGCTCTTCCGGGGCCTGCCAGGAGTACTCGCGACGCTGTGCGACAGGGTTCAGCTCGGCGGGGGGCGCCTCCCGGCGCCTGCGTCGGCTGCCGTACCAGAAGGCGCCGATCAGAAGGATGACCAGGACGACTCCGGCGAAGATGAGGAAGAGCGAGGCCTGACCTTCGGCCGCGAGTGTTTCGATTGCAGTCACGCGCGGCCCCTACCCGTGATCCAAGGGCATACCAGACGTCGGACGGGTCTATATCGGTTGATGTGCATTCGAGGTGGGTTCAGTGGCCCCATCGGACGGAGGAGGGCCGCCCATCCGGGCCAATCCTTCGTTTCGGACGAGCACCGTGAGTGTGCGCCGGGTAGACGGGCGTGGGGTGGCCGGCCGCGCCGCCTGATACTGCGAAGGCCTCGGAGGCGTTGGTGGACGGGATCGTGCTGCTCAAGGAAGACCACAAGACGGTCGAGAAGCTGTTCAAGCAGTTCGAGAAGGCAGGCGACGACGCTCACGCGGAGAAGCGGAAGATCGCCGACAAGGTGATCGACGAGCTGACCACGCATACCTGGATCGAGGAGAAGATCTTCTACCCGGCCGCGCGTGAGGCGGCGCCCGACACCAAGGACCACGTCCTGGAGAGCATCGAGGAGCACCACGTCGTGCTGTGGATGCTGTCCGAGCTGAAGGACCTGGACGCGGCCGATGAGCGGTTCGACGCCAAGATGAGCGTGCTGATGGAGAACGTCCGGCACCACGTCGAGGAGGAGGAGAAGGAGTGGTTCCCCGACGTCCGCAAGGCCATGGGGCGCAACCGCCTCATTGAACTGGGCGAGCAGATGGAGGCGGCGAAGAAGAAGGCCCCGGGCGAGCCCCTCGCCGTCCCGAGTGCCAAACACTGACTGCTGGCCCAGCACCTCGCCCTCTTCAAGCTCCCGGAAAAGCCTGGGGAACGAGCCGGTGACACGAGCGGCCTCGCCTGATCTCCACCCGGAACAGGGCCGCGAGCCTCTCGACAGCCTGACAACCTCTCCCGCCCACCCGTGGCTCGCGGGTGGGCGGGAGAGGGGCGGATGGCTTCAGAGGTTGGCGGGGAACCGGTCCCATGCACGATGTTCGCCCAGCGCCTGCGTCAGCTCCTCCACGATCGCCGTGCTGGTTTCGCCGGTGGTGATGCCCGGCTCGTTGGCTGCGATGCCGCACGTTTCGAGGAGCTGCTCGGCGCCGTTCCACCCGCCGATGCCCTTGCCGTGACGGTATGCCTCGGTGAGGAGCAGCAGTACGCGCGGGTCGGGAGCTTCGGGGGGCTGGGCTGTGCCGGCCTTGGCGTCGCGCGCACCGTATGCGTCCGCGCCGGCCTGGGGTACTCCGGCCAGCAGGACGGCGTCGAATTCGACGGAGCGGGCGGTGGCGAAGGTCCGCTGAACGGCGATCGGGCCACCCTTGGAGTCGAGGGTGCCGCCGGTCGGGGCGATGACGAGGGGCACCATGCCGGCGTCCAGGACGGCCTGGCGGGCGGTCCGTACGCCGTCCAGGTCGGAGGCGGCGTCGGCGATGATGCCGATGACACGGCCGTCGGTCGGCCAGGTCCCTCCCATCTGGGAGAGGGCGGGGCTGGGGTCGGGCTCGGCGAGCGGCTCGGTGGCCGCGGGGGCCGGTAGGCCGAGGCCCGTGGCGACCTGTTCGCACAGCTCCGCGTCGATGTTCGCAAGGACCTGGAGGGTGCGTTCCTTGATGGCCTGCTCGTAGCACTTGTTCAGTTCGAAGGTGTAGGCGGCGATGATGTGCTCGCGCTCGGGCGGGGTCATGCTCAGCCAGAACAGCCGCGGCTGGGTGAAGTGGTCCGAGAACGAGGCGGGCGCCTCACGGATCTTGCTCGCCGCCGGGACCTTCACGGGGGTTTCGACGAAGGCGCTCATGTCGGATCCGGCGAGGAAGGGGCAGCCTCCGTCGAGGCTGTTGGGCCGGTAGGGGGCGATGCCGGTGTGGACGGCTGTCTGGTGCATGCCGTCGCGGAGCATGTCGTTGACAGGGGCGTGCGGCCTGTTGATGGGGATCTGACCGAAGTTGGGGCCGCCGAGGCGGCTGATCTGGGTGTCGAGGTAGGAGAAGAGCCGGCCCGCCAGCAGCGGGTCGTCGGTGACGTCGATGCCGGGCACGAGGTGGCCGGGGTGGAAGGCGACCTGCTCGGTCTCGGCGAAGTAGTTCTTGGTGTTGGCGTTGAGGGTCATCAGCCCGATGGGCTGAACGGGGGCGAGCTCCTCCGGGACGATCTTCGTCGGGTCGAGGAGGTCGATTCCCTCAAAGGTCTGGTCGTCGGTGTCGGGGAAGACCTGGATGCCCAGCTCCCACTGTGGGAAGGCGCCGGCTTCGATGGCGTCGAAGAGGTCGCGGCGGTGGAAGTCGGGGTCCATGCCGTTGATCAGCTGTGCTTCCTCCCAGACCAGGGAGTGGACGCCGAGCTTCGGCTTCCAGTGGAACTTCACGAGCACGCTCTCGTCGGCCGCGTTGACCAGGCGGAAGGTGTGGACGCCGAAGCCCTCCATCATCCGGAACGACCTCGGGATGCCGCGGTCGGACATGTTCCAGAGGGTGTGGTGGGTGGCTTCGGTGTGCAGGGAGACGAAGTCCCAGAAGGTGTCGTGCGCGCTCTGCGCCTGCGGGACCTCGCGGTCCGGATGCGGCTTCCCGGCGTGGATCACGTCGGGGAACTTGACGGCGTCCTGGATGAAGAACACCGGGATGTTGTTCCCGACCAGGTCGAAGGTTCCTTCTTCGGTGTAGAACTTCGTCGCGAACCCCCGGGTATCGCGCACCGTGTCGGCGGATCCGCGCGAGCCGAGGACCGTGGAGAACCGCACGAACACCGGCGTCTCCACGTCTTTGGCCAGGAATGCGGCCTTGGACACCTCACCGGCGGTGCCGTATCCCTGGAAGACGCCGTGGGCTGCTGCGCCCCGCGCGTGAACGACCCGCTCCGGGATCCTCTCGTGGTCGAAGTGCGTGATCTTCTCGCGCAGGTGGTGGTCCTGGAGGAGAACCGGTCCGCGCGCCCCGGCCTTGAGGGAGTGGTCGGTGTCCGGCAGGCGGGTGCCCTGGGCGGTGGTCAGGTACGCGCCGCTCTGCGCTACGCGGGCCTGGTCCGCTCCGGTGGGCTGCCCGGTGGGGCTCACCGTCTCGGGGCCGTCCTGGTCCGGCTTCGGGGGCAGCGGTTCCCCCGGCTGCGTGGGCTCCGCTACGGGCGGGGCTACCGGGCCCGGCTGACCCGGCAGTTCGTTCCTGGCGGCGTCATCTGCCGACTGCTGCTTCGCCATGATCGTTCTCCTCGTGGGTGCGGATGGATGGGGCGGCTGGAAGCGGGAGCCGCGCACCTGATTGCGACGGGTCACGGGAGGGGGGTGCCGCCGGTGGCATTGACGATCTCTCCGGTGATGTAGCTGGCTTGGGTTGAGGCCAGGAAGACGTAGGCAGGAGCCATCTCGGCCGGCTGGGCCGCTCGGCCCAGGGGCGACTGTTTGCCGAACTCCGTCACGTCGGGCATGGTCGCCGGGATCAGCGGCGTCCAGACCGGCCCCGGGGCGACGGCATTGACGCGGATGCCGCGCTCCGCGAGCATCTGAGCCAGCCCGTGAGTGAAGGAGATGATGGCGGATTTCGTCATCGCGTAGTCGAGCAGGTGAGGGCTGGGCTGGTAGCCCTGGACCGAAGCGGTGTTGATGATCGATCCGCCACGCGGGATGTGGACGAGGGCCGCGCGGGAGAGCCAGAACATCCCGTACAGGTTGGTCTTCATCACCCGGTCGAACTGCTCCGTGGTGATCGCCTCGATCCCGTCGGGCTGGGACATCTGGTAGGCGGCGTTGTTGACGAGGATGTCGAGGCGCCCCAGCTCACCCACGGCGCGGTCGATCAGGGCCTCACACTGTGCCTCGTCACGGATGTCGCATAGAACGGGAACGGCCTTGCGGCCGGCCTCGCGCACCAGCAGCGCGGTCTCGGCCGCCTCGTCTGTTTCCTCGGGCATGTGGGTGAAGATGACGTCCGCGCCTTCACGTGCGAAGGCCAGGCACACGGCTCTGCCGATGCCGGAATCGCCTCCGGTGACCAGGGCCACCCGGTCCAGAAGTACGTCGTGGCCTTGGTAGGAGTCCTCGCCGTGGTCCGGACGGGGATCCATCTCCTCCGTCGAGCCAGGGGGTTCCTGCTCCTGGTCGGGAAACGGTGGGCGCGGGTGGCGGGTGACAGGGTCGGACGGGCGGGGCGCTTTGTGGGACGACATTCGTTTCTCCGGTCTCCGTGGCGCGCTGGGTGAGCGGTGGGTCAGCTCGCCGGATAGGGGGCGGCCTTGAGGCGGCGGGCGAGGTGGGCGGTGTTCGCGGCGAGCGTGGCCGTGGTGGCGGCCGTCTTCTCGGGGGTGTTGTCGAGGTCCTGGTAGTCGGTGCCCTGCATGGCTTCGCCGACCCAGTAGGTGACGGCGTTCGGGGCGAGGGAGAAGCCGACGTCGTTCAGGCCCTGGAAGAGGTCGGCGCTGACCTTGTGCGCACCGTCCTCGTTGCCGACGACACAGACCGCGGCGACCTTGCCGTAGGTGAGCATCCGGCCCTCGTCGTCGTTCTCGGAGATCTCCGCGTTCAGCCGCTCCAGGACCCGCTGGGCGGTGCTAGAGGGGTGCCCGAGCCAGATGGGCGTGGAGAGGACGAGGATGTCGCAGCCCAGGATGGTGTCCCGAATCGCCGGCCAGGCGTCCCCGTCGCCCATGTCCGTCTTCACACCGGGCTTCACGTCGTGATCGGCGATCCGGATGGCCTTCCCGGTGACACCGTGCTCGGCCAGCGCGGCCATGGTCTGCTCGGCCAGCAGCTGAGAGCTCGACGGAGCGGGGGAGGGGGACAGGGTGCAGACGAGCGCGACAGCACGGAGCGGAGTGTGAGTGTTGGGGGCCATGATGTTTCGGCTACCCGCACACCCCGCTTTGATATCGCAAGAGGTGCCATTCATCCCCTTTGGCTCAATCCGCCAGGGTGCTGGCTGTGTTCACGAGAACCGACGGCAGATGTTCACCACGCCGGGAGGCAGTCGCGCCGGCGGTGTTCGAATCGGCCAGGCGGGCTGCCTTAGCGCAGGTGGCCGCTACGCGCTGCCCACCCCGTGCGACGACTTCGACGTCTGCACCCTGGTCAACCACATGCTGGCCGGCAACCCCTACTACGAGGGCCTCGCCCAGGGCGACGACCCCGACTTCGCCCTGTTCGCCCAGTACCACATGGGCGACCGCCAGCCCGGCGAGGTCTACGCCGAGGGCGCCAAGGAGGCTCTGGCCGCTTGGCAGACCGAGGGCGCGCTCCAGCGGCAGATGCCGCTGCCCGGCGGAGGCCTGAGCCCGCGGCTGGCCGACTTGAGCCTCCTGGAGGCAGTCCCGCACGGCTGGGGCCTCGCCACCGCCACCGGCCAGGACCGCACCGGCGCCCCCGACGCCGTGGCAGCGATCTTCCAGACCTGGTACGGCAACCACCCCGATGAGTTCCGTGGTGCGACGGGCGTGTTCGGCCCCTCCAAGGCTGCCTCGGAGGGCGCTCCCGCGCTCGACCGCATCGCCGCGTACTTCGGCCGCACCCTCTGACTCTCCGAGCCACCGGCTCCGTGTCGTGATCCCACCGGGAGGTGGGACCGCGACCCTTCGAGGTACGCCGAAGACTGGAGGCCAGCACGGCCGCCAAGCTCACGGGTATCCCCTGTTCGATTCTTTGCCGCCTCCCGGCGTGGTGAACATCTGCTGTCGGTTCTCGGGTTCTGGCGCAGATTCCATGAACGATCTTGAATCGGATGTCAGCGGCCAGTTCGACTTCCCTGTCGTAGGCCAAATGACAGGGGGGTCACCTGGCCGCCGATGACTACTGAACGTGAGGCTGGCGTCCCATCGTCGGGCAACGCTGGTCCTCCGGAGGCAGCCAGGCGGTCAGGCGGGCGAGCCTTCGGACTCAATCATCCTGACCAGGTTGGTGATGTCCTTGTGGAAGGTGAACTCGCGCAGGAGCGTGGTCCAGCGACCGTCTTGCCACCGCCAGACGAAGTTGTAGAGCACCGGGACCCCCTCCTCTACCCGGCGCATGATGATCGACCCATGGCCGTCGTACACGCTGGTGGCCAGAAGACGGACGTCGTCGAGTGACTCACCCACCTTCAATCCCCGGTCCCGCAGTGCACGGAAGCGCGCCATGAACTGGTCCTTCGTCAGGGTCACCACCTGGCCTTCTTCGTCGAACCGAATGTTCTCGAAGCTCGGGTCGTAGAGGGCATCCAGCCTCTCCACGTCCATGGCCAGGCCGGCGTTCATGTACTCCCACATACGATCCACGAGCGACTGATTCACGATCGGCTCTCCCTCATTTGGTGGTTCCCCACGCACGGGTCTCACGGGCGGTCGTGGACGGCATGAAGTTTCATGGACGCCACCGACCGCATCCCCAAGGTCGCTGCACCCACCGACGAAGCGCCGACAGTCGTTGTCCATGACCGACAGACGTCCGACACCGCTGCACCAGCCATGGAGGGTGCCGTCGTGACTGGCCGTACTTGGGGATACGCAGCTGGCCGCCGACGCTCGGGTTCCACCAGCCTCGTGTGACATCCAATCCGCGCAACTCACGTGATGCGTTCCTCCTGCCGACCGAGGGCCAGCAAGATCGTTCACGGAATGTGTGCCAGAACCGGTTCTCGTGAACAAAGCCAGGGTGTCGAGCTCCAGGACGCTGTGCCCCCGTTTGGTCCGAGGTGAGCGGCATCCCGCTCACCTACGGACCTGTCACGCTTCGACGAGATGCGAGGCACGGCGGGTGCGCGCACGATGACCGTGACACGACACCGTCGATGAAGGGTTTGGTCATGCCCCGAGGTTCGAGCCCGAAGCGTGAGCGGCAGTACGAGCACATCAAGGAGTCCGGTGAGAAGCGCGGCATGTCCGAGGGCCGGGCGAAGGAGATGGCGTCTCGGACAGTGAACAAGGAACGAGCGAGGTCGGGGGAGAGCAAGACGGCCAGCCGCAGTTCCACGCAGGGGAAGTCAGCCTCACAGCGCGGCGGACAGAAGTCCGGCAGCGAAGGCGGAGGCTCTTCCGAGCGCACCAAGGACGAGCTCTATCGGGAGGCGAAGAAGCGCGGCATCGAGGGCCGCTCGACCATGACCAAGCAGCAGCTCAAGAACGCCCTCGGCCACTGATTCGCGTCGTGGGTCAACCGCCGCCCAAGCCGCCCGTCGGTCGATGCTCAATGGTTGAGGGCCTGCTGCAGCTGCTCCTTGTTCATGTGGGAACGGCCTTCGATGCCCTGCGCTTTCGCCTCTCGACGTAGCTCCTCCAGGGTTTGATGGGAGGAGCCGTCTCCCGCGCTCCTGCTGCCTCGCGTGGAGGCGGATGAGCGGTGGCTGGAGCCGTTGCTGCCGTTGGGGTGAAGGACGACCTTGGTCCAGCCGTCATCGCGATTGTCGAAGTGCTCGTACGCCGAGGACGCCTCGTCGAGGCTGAGTTCGTGCGATACGAGGAAGCTGGGCTCGGCCTTGCCGCCGGCGATCAGGTCGCGCAGGGCCCGGTTGTAGCGCTTGACGGGCGCCTGGCCGGTACCGGGGCGCTGGCCCTTGAACCACAGCATGCCGAAGTCCAGCGGTACCTTCCCCCGGGCTTCGAGCTCGCCCTGGGCCTCGGCGCCTCCCGGGTCCTCGGGCAGGAACACGCCGACCACGCCGATGCCACCGGTGAACCGGACGGAATCGATGAGCCCGTTCATGGTGAGGGTCGCGTCCTCCTTGCCCCGGGGGTCGTGCGCCTGATGGCCGACGCATTCGCAGCCGTTGTTCGCGCCGAGCCCCAGCGTCGCTTCCTTGACGACCTCGGCCGGATCCTGCTCGGCGGTGTTGATGGCGATGGCGCCGATCTCCTCGGCGATCCGGAGCCTGTCGGGCTGGTGGTCGGCGACCCAGACACGGCCGGCGCCCTTGAGGATCGCGGAGTAGGCGGCCATGAGGCCGACCGGGCCCGCCCCGTAGACGATGGTCTGGTCGCCGGGCTTGACTCCGGCCATTTCGGTGGCGTGGTAGCCGGTGGGGAAGATGTCGGCCAGCATCACGTAGTCGAGCCGGCGCTCGGCGGCGTCCTCGCCCAGGCGCAGGGCGTTGAAGTCGCCGTACGAGACGCGCAGGAGTTCCGCCTGGCCGCCCTGGTACGGGCCCATCTCGGCGAAGCCGTACGCGGCGCCGGCCATGTCCGGCTTGGGCTGCATGATGAGGCAGTAGTTGGTGAGGCCCTGTTCGCACTGCTTGCAGAAGCCGCAGGCGATGTTGAAGGGCAGGACCACTCCGTTCCTCCTGTTCCACGCAGTTGAGTTCCCCGGCAGCTTCGTCGATCTTCGCGTCGAGGAGATACGGATCGGTGTGTGACGCCTGTCCGATCACCTCCATCGCCTTGGCCACAGCGCGCAGGACAGCGCTGAAGCGGGGATGGAAGGTGGCCGGGAGACTCCCGATTTCCCCGCTGTCGAGGGCGTAGTCCAGAGTTCGGGTCATGGAGTTGCGTTCGGCGACAGTGATTGCTTCCCGAGCGCGGGGGAGGGCCGCGCCGGAGCCGCTGACCGCTGGGCGTGGGTTCATGCGGCCGTTTTCGATCTCGGCTTCGATCGTGTGGCGGATGCGCTCGCACTCGGCGGACAGCCTGCGCCAGTCGCGGCGCCATTGGCGCAGGTGATTCCGGTCGGGATCGCTTGCTTCGAGGGTGTCGGCGAGGTCGTCGAGGCGCTGGGCGATGACGGTGTAAAGGTCGGTGACGGCTTGCTGCCGATGTCCGGTGTGGCGGGCGGGAGCAAGGACGAGGTGGGCGGCGAGGCCACAGAGAGCGCCGATGCCTACGGAGGCGACCAGCTGGCCGATGTAGTCGACCTGCCCCTGTCCTGAGGAGAGCGCGAAGAAGCCGACGATGGCGACCTGGGTGCCCTGCTGCCCGAAGCGCCGGATCCTGCGGATGCAGAGCGCGAACAGGGTGAGGAGCGCGAACGTCCAGCCGTGGATGCCGGCCGCGGCCGCCAGTGTGGCGGCGAGCGTGGCTCCCGCTGCCATGGCCAGCACGTACTGGAGGCAGTCGCGCACCGAGCGGTACACGGTCGCCTGCAGTGCCACCAGCGCGGTGAACGGCGCGAACGTCGACACGGCCGGCGGCAGCAGGTGGCGCGCCAGGACCCACGCCGCCGTCGCCGCGATCACCGTCTTGGCACCGAGCAGGACCTAGTCCCGCTCGCTCCCGGCTCCTCGCGTTGCGTGTCCTGCACGGGGATTTCGCGGCCCTCACCACGGGACGGCGCTTCGATGTCGTCTTCTCGAACCCTCCTTACGTCCCAGCTCCCGACAGCAGGCCGCCCCTGCGCGGGCCGGAACGGGCGTGGGACGCCGGACTCGACGGGCGCGCGATCATCGACCGGATCTGTGCGGACGCCCCGGCGCTGCTGCGGCCTGGCGGGATCCTGCTCATGGTCCACTCGGGGATGTGCGGCGCCGAGGGGACCCTCGACCGGTTGTCGGGGGCCGGGATGTCCGCTGAAGTCACGGCGACGGCCTCCGTGCCGTGGGGCCCGGTCCTGCGGTCGCGACGAACCTGGCTCGAACAGCAGGGTCTGGCGGCCGAGGCCGAAGAACGGGAAGAGCTGGTGGTCATCCGTGCCCGGCGTCCCTGAACCCATCGCGTGCCCGGTTCCCGTCGTCCCCGTCGGAGCGGACGCCCGCCGGGTGACCCTGGAGTGCCAGGGCCCCGTACTGGTGGAGGGGCCGGTCGAAATCGTTCTGGACGACGGGACGGTCGCCCGGTCCGACCGCTTTATGGTCGCCGTGTGTACCTGCCGCCGCAGTCGTACGTATCCGTGGTGCGACACCAGCCACCGCCGCCGCGAACGAGCCGCATCGCCCACCGAGGACAGGAACCCGGAATGACCCCTCCCGGCCCGACCAGCAACGTGACGGCCGCCGGCCCCCGCCTCGTCGAGGGACGGGGCGACCTGTCCGACGCCGTCATTGGGGCCCTGCGGACGGGAACCCCGCCCGTGTACGCGCCCGGCGCCGTACTCAAGGCGGACCCGTGGGGCGACGACCTCCAGCTCGCCCTCTACCTGCTGTACGAACTGCACTACCGCGGCTTCGAGGAGGTGGACGACGCGCGGGAATGGGATCCGGACCCGCTGCGCCTGCGCCAGGCCATCGAGGCCCGCTTCCTGCACGCCCTGCGCACCGAGCTGGCCGACGCGCCCCGGTCGGTCGAGGACGCCTTCGCCCCTCTGCTCGTCGAACCCGTCGACCTCTCCGACAGCCTCAGCCACCACCTCGAAACGGAGGGTGAGCTCTGGCAGTTGCGCGAGTACGCGGCCCTGCGCTCCCTCTACCACCTCAAGGAGGCCGACCCGCACGTCTGGGTCGTCCCCCGCCTGACCGGCCGCGCGAAGGCGGCGATGGTGGCCGTCGAGTACGACGAGTTCGGTGCCGGCCGCGCCGACCGCATCCACGCACGGCTCTTCGCCGACCTCATGACCGACCTCGGCCTGGATCCCGCCTACGGCCGCCATCTGGAGCAGGCCCCGGCGCCGCTGCTCGCCACCGTGAACCTGATGTCCCTCTTCGGGCTGCACCGGGCCCTGCGCGGCGCGCTCGTCGGCGACCGTCCTGCTCGAAGACCGTCTCGCGAGCCACATCCGCGAAGCCTGGACCCGCGAACGCAGCGAACTGCGCACGCCCCTGGCCGAGCATCAGCGGAGCAGGGAGTCGTCAACAGGGAGCACCGCGTCGGCCTCAGGCCTCGCGCGCCGCATCCACGTCCGGCGTGATGCGTAGCGTCCCCGCGGCGCCGCTGAGCTCCGAAGCCAGCGAAGCTGCGGTGGCAGGAGGCCGGCCCCTGTGAACGGGGGAAGCCGGTGATGCGACTCCAGGAGGAGCCGGACCAGACCGGAGTCGGCGTACGCGACCCCCGAGAGGTCGACTCGACGATCGTCAGTGCGGCCTGCACCTCGGCGAGTGCCCTGCGAAACCGGAGAGTGAAGCCGAGGCGCTGTAGCCGCTGGCGTCTCCGCACCGCTATGGCTACGCCGCTGCGGGGGTGCGCACGGCAAGAAGGACGACGTCGTCCTCAGGCGCGGGGTCGGCCAGCCGATTGCTGATCCGGCGGAGCAACTCGTCCAAGGAACGGCCCCCGTGGCGGGCGAGCAGGGCGATGAGCTGCGCTACGGCCGCGTCCATGTCGTGACCGCGGCGTTCGACGAGCCCGTCGGTGTAGAGCAGGAGCGTCGAGCCCGGTAGTAGGGGGCGTCGGTGGTCCCTGCGGTCGCATGGCCCGAGAGAGCGGTGCAGCAGTACGTCGTGCTCGAGCAGCTGGGTCACGTGCCCGTCGGGAGTACGGATCAGGGGCGGCGGGTGGCCGGCGTTGGACCAGGTCAGCGTCCAGTCGGGGCTGCCGTCGACGGGGTCGAGGCGGGCGTGCACGAGGGTGCCGCTGGTCTCGATGGGCAGGATCGAGCAGGCCGCGTCGAGGGCCGTCAGCGCGGTGGCGGGGCTGTAGGGCGGATGGTCGAGGGTGGCCTGCCGCAGCATGCTGCGGATCTGGCCCATGATCGTGGCGGCGTGCATGTCGTGGCCGGTGATGTCGCCGACCGTGACCAGGAGCGCCGAGGCCTCACCGTCCGAGGCGGGAGCACGGGGCAGGTGATAGGCGTCGTACCAGTCTCCGCCGATCATGTGGTCGTCCGCGGCCGGCTGGTACAGGGCGCTGATCTCGATGCCGTCGGCGAGGGGGAGGTCGGTGAGCATGGCGGCCTGGAGCTGCCGGGCGACCGAGATCCGTTCGTCCAGATACAGGGCGCGTTCCACGGTCTGCGCGATGTAGCCGGACGCTGCGGTGAGGGTTGCCCGCTCGGTGACGCCCACCTCGTGTCGCTTGACCCAGCAGATCACGAGCACGCCCAGGAGGGCGCGGCTGCCCCAGAGCGGCAGGCACAGGACCGTGGTGAAGCCCATGCGGTCGAAGAACCCGACCGCCTCGGGGCCGTAGTCGGCGACGAGCGCCTCACGGTCGGGTACGAAGACCGCCCGCCGTTCCCGCATGGCCCGGGTGCTCGGGAACGCCGCGGCCACGGGCAGCGTGAGAACCTCCCGTTCCACCGAGTGCTCGATGTCCGGGTCGGGAACCCGGTGCAGTTCGTCCTTGTCGGCGATCAGCAGGCCGACGTACGAGGGCTTCCCCGCGCCGACGAAAAGGTCCCGTACCCGGCGCCGGACGTCCTCCAGCCCCGACGTCTGGGCCAGCTCCTCTGAGGCCCTCAGCAGCAGCTCGGCATGGTCCATGCCGGCCTGGGCTTGCTGCTCCAGGCGCTGCGCATCGCTTCTGGCCTGCTCGGCGGCGGCTCGTGCGCTCTCCAGCACCTGCTGTGCGGACCGGCTCTGGGAGGACAGGATGCGCAGACGCAACTCGGCGGAGCAGGCGGCGGCCAGATCCTGCAGGTCGGAGAGCTCGCCCGGCTCCCACGTACGGGGCTGGTGGTCGATGGCGCACAGGGAGCCCAGGACGAGCCCGTCGGCATCGGTCAGCGGCAATCCCGCATACGCGATGATTCCGAGGTCCGTGACGGCCGGGTGGCTGCTGAGACGGTCGTCGGCGCGGGCGTCCGGGACGACGAGGGGTTGCCCTGAGGCCATCACGAACCGACAGAGCGAATGCGATAGCGGCAGCGCGCGACGCCCCGCCCAGGGCTCCGGCAGACCGATCAGTCCAGGCAGGATCTGCCGGTTCTCTTCGACCAGCGAGACGAAGGCCACCGGTACGTGCAGCACTCGTGAAACCAGGCGGGCGAACCGGTCCATCCCGGTATCGGAGGTAGCCGTCAGGCCGACCGACCGCAATGCCCGCTGCTGGGCGACGCTGATCAGATCAGCCTCCGATTCCCGGCCCTGCTCAAGCATGTGCCCTCCGGTCCTGCTTGTCCCGAGGCCCCCAACCGCATCGTAGGACAGCTGGGGGCTGCCGGTCACGCTCCCGCCCGTTCGGCGAAGGGCTACTCCATGTGTGCCATGGTGACCGTTCCGGTACGCGGCGTCTGCCCGGTACAGGCCGGCCGGCCGCAGGTAGGCCGCCGGATGATGGTGGGCGTCGAGGAGGAATTCCTGCTCGTGGACCGGCGTACGGGCATGCCCGTGGGCCGGGGCCCCCATGTCGTTGAAGCCGCCGTGCCGCTCCTGGGCGAACAGGCGCAGACGGAGTTCTTCGCACCACAGGTCGAGGTGTGCACCCGCCCACGGCGACACTGGCCGTACTCAGGTCCGAACTTGCCCTGCTGCGGCGGGTGATGGCCGAGGCCGCGGCCGGTGAGGGGTGCCTGCTCGTCGCCACCGGCACTCCAGCCGTCCCACCGGGGCGTCCGCCGACGGTGACCCCCGGCGAGCGCTACGAGCGGATGGGCAGCCGGTGGTCCTCTCTGGTGGGCAGGTACGACGGGATGGTGTGCGGATGTCACATCCACGTCGGCGCAACCGGACACGCCCAGGCGCTCGCGCTGGCCAACCACATGCGACCTTGGCTGCCCCGGCACTCCAGGCGATCGCCGCCGACTCGCCCTTCTCCCGAGGTCGGGACACCGGCTGGGCCAGTCACCGATCGGCCGAGTGGGCGCGCTGGCCGGGCGTCGGCCCCGCGCCCCTGCTCGGAGCCCGGCCACGAGCGCCTCGCCGGCCGCTTGGTCCGCAGCGGCACCCTGCTGGACCGCCGGATGATCTACTGGCACGCCCGCCCGTCCGAGCACGTACCGACGCTGGAGATCCGCGTCTGCGACGTGAACGCCGACCTCGATGCGGTCGTGCTGCTGACCGCCCTCGTGCGAGGCCTGGCCACCGCACTGCTGCCCGACATCGACAACGGACGGCCATCCCCTGCCCTCCTCTCCCCGCACCGGATCGAGCCCCTCGCCGACCAGGCCGCGATGGGCAGTGAGGGCGGGCGGCGGAGCCGCGAGACAGCGCGCCGCCCGTCTACGGAGAGGGCGCCTGACCGACGTGGTGGGCGAGCTCGCGCGCAGAACAGCCGCGGCCTGACCGGGGCGCCTGGTCCGGAGTCGACGCGACCGCTCCCATGGACGGTGGGACGATGGGAAGACCAATGGCAAACGCGCAGGTACCTATGCGCGCAGTTCCCGAATAAGACAGCAGGCCAGGCCATGACGAAGCAGCCGAAGCCGTCCCAGCCGAAGCACGGCAAGGGACCGAGTCCCCACGAGGGCACCAAGCAGCACGGCTGGTCGCCCGATGTGGACGAGACCCGTCAGCAAGAGAACCCGAGCGCCCATCGTTCCTTCCACCCGGAGAAATACGCCCCAGCCAAGGGGCCCGAACCGGCGGTTTCCAAGGAAGAGGCCGGAAACCCCCACGGCAAGCCGGTCAAGAGCCACGGCAAACGAGGCGAGGACCAGAGCAAAGGGTCCGGGGAGAAGGGCATGCACGACCTGGGCCCCCGCGGTCGCTCCCAGCGGCCCAGCGGAACGAAGGACGCGTCCGCCACGACGGGCGTGGACCCTCAGGATCCGCCCGGCAAGCGCAGCGCCGGCTAGCGCTGTTCCGGCACCAACCAGTGCACCGGGTCGCGTGAAAACGTAGTCCCTTCTTCCTGCTGCACTCGCGCAGTCGACGGCCCGAGGCGCATGCAATGAGGCAGGGCACGCACCCACCGAGTTCGCATTCTCCCTTCCACGAGAAGGACCTGCTCATGGCCGTACGGAACCAGCTGATTCACCGTTCGCCGTCGGCTGTCTGGGCGGTACTCGCGGATCCAAGCTGCTACGGGGAGTGGGTGGTGGGCCCCTCCGATTCCACGCCACTTGATCAGGCATGGCCCGAGGTCGGCTCCCAGCTCCTTTACACCGTGCGTCTGGGCCGTTGGTCGGCCGAGGGGGTGACTACGGTGCGCCACCAGG
This sequence comes from Streptomyces sp. NPDC001903, assembly GCF_042891345.1. NCBI lineage: Bacteria > Bacillati > Actinomycetota > Actinomycetes > Kitasatosporales > Streptomycetaceae > Streptomyces > Streptomyces sp. NPDC001903. Next base: position 267,193 of record NZ_JBIASZ010000002.1, on the reverse strand, counting down.
AGCCAGGTCGTGAGCTTGAACTGGAGGCATCGTTCAAGGCCTTGGGCACGGCGAGAATCTTCCTGCAGCTCCGGCCGTGGGGCGAGGAGACCCTCGTCGTCTGCGACGAGCACCCCTTGCGCGGCCTCGGCGGGACCTTTCACAACCCCGTGAGCGAGGCGGCGCTCCAGCTCAGGCACCGGGGCATGCTGGCCCGCCTGGCCAGGCTCGTGGAGAACGACCACCGCGAGGTCCGTCATGCCTGACGCGGTGGTGATCGGCGCGGGCCCGAACGGGCTGGTGGCCGCGAACCTCCTGGTCGACGCCGGATGGAGCGTGGAGGTCCTGGAGGCGCAGCAGGAGCCCGGCGGGGCCGTGCGCAGCGACCGCGGTGTCCATCCGGACTACGTGTCGGACCTCTTCAGTGCCTTCTACCCGCTGGCCGCGGCCTCCCCGGTGCTCGCGCGTCTCGACCTCGCCGCGGAGGGCCTGCGGTGGAGCCACGCCCCATCCGTACTTGCCCACCCCCTCCTGGACGGACGGTGCGCGGTGCTGGAGCGCCGTATGGAGGAGACGGCAGCCGGGCTGGGGGAGTTCGCGGCGGCCGACGCGGACGCCTGGCGCGACATGTACGAGGTGTGGAGCCGTGTCGGACCGGACCTGGTGCAGGCCCTGTTCACTCCCTTCCCGCCGGTCCGCTCCGGGCTCCGGCTGGCAGCCAGGCTCCGCGCCGCAGGGGGACTGCGGCTGGCCCGCAACCTGGCCCTGCCGGTACGCCGCCTGGGCGAAGAGGAGTTCGCCGGGGACGGGGGCCGGCTCCTGCTGGCCGGCAACGCCCTGCACGCCGACCTGGCCCCGGAGGCCGTCGGCAGCGGCGGATTCGGCTGGCTGATGTCGATGCTCGGCCAGAGCCACGGCTTCCCCGTGCCCGTGGGTGGCGCCGGCGCCCTGACCGACGCGCTCGTGAGCCGCCTCCGGCGCCGAGGGGGCGTCCTGCGCTGCGGGGAGCGCGTCGCCTCCGTTGTCGTACGCAGTGGCACGGCGGTCGGGGTCAGGACCGAGGGCAAAGAGACCGTGAGCGCGCGCCGCGCCGTACTGGCCGACACGTCCGCCCCGACTCTGTACCGGGACCTCGTCGGCGAAGAACACCTGCCGTCCCGCCTCCTGCGGGACCTGGAACGCTTCCAGTGGGATTTTGCGACGTTCAAGGTCGACTGGGCATTGACCGGCTCGGTGCCGTGGACGGCGCCGCAGGCCGCCGGAGCGGGAACGGTCCACGTGGCCGACGGCGTCGACGGCCTGACCCGGTTCGCCTCACAGATCGCCATGGGACAGGTCCCCGACGAACCCTTCGCGTTGTTCGGCCAGATGACCACCGCGGATCCGACCCGCTCACCGGCCGGCACGGAATCGGCCTGGGCCTATACCCACGTCCCACAACGCATCACCGCCGACGCCGGCCCCGACGGCATCACCGGCAGCTGGGGCGCCCACGAACAGGAGGCCATGGCCGATCGCATCGCAGCGCAGGTGGAACGGTTCGCACCGGGCTTCCGCGCCCGGATTGCCGCCCGCCGGATCCTGGCCCCCACCACCCTCCAGGCCATGGACGAGAACCTCCACAACGGCGCCATCAACAACGGGACGACAGCCCTGCATCAGCAGGCGATCTTCCGCCCCACCCCGGGCACCGGCAGGCCCGAGACACCGGTCAAGGGCCTCTACCTCGCCTCCGCGGCCGCTCACCCCGGCGGCGGCGTGCACGGTGCCCCGGGTGCGAACGCCGCCCGGGCCGCTCTGCGACGCCACGGGCTCCACCCCCTCCTGCACCGCGCCCAACGCATATGAACCGGCCACCCGGCCCGCCTCATTGCTCCGCGACAGCGCCCGCCTCCAGATGGAGGCCGCCGAGCACGCCAACCAGCACGGCTGGTCGAAGCACCGGCCCGCCAAGCCTCTCTACGACGATGACGACGTCGACCACACGATCACGTACTTCGACCCGGTACCGGTGGGCGGCGAGATCGAGATCATGGCCGGTACGAAGCTGATGCTGTATCACGGCGGGCACATCCTCGGCTCGGCCTGGGCGCACCTGACCCGGAGGACGGCCGCACCCTCGCCGTCAGCGGCGACCTCGGCCGCCCCGGCCACCCGCTCCTCCTGCCGCCCGAGCCGTTCTCCGGCGCCGACGTCCTGCTGACGGAGTCGACGTACGGGAACCGCCGCCACGACCACCGGGGCGCGCGACGCGAATGCGCCTCGGCTATCACCCGCGCGCCGTCCCGGGGCGGGACCGTGGTCATACCGGCCTTCGCGATCGACCGTACCGAGGTCGTCCTGCACGAGCTGGCCACCCTGCGCGGGGACGGCACCCTGCCACGCCGCGTACCCGTCTACGTCGACCGATGGCCCTGGCCGCACTGGACGTCTACCGCGACGCCATTCGGGCCCGCTCGCCCGAGCTGTCGCCGCCGCCGGCACCCGCTCCCGAGACCTCTGGACGGCGCCCGCACGCTCAAGATGTTCGGCGAGTACGTCCCCGTACGCGCCGAGGTCGCCGACGTCCCGTACTTCTCGGCGCACGCCGACGCCGACCAGATCATCGAATGGCTGCGCGCCGCCCCACCCCCGCACACCACCTACCTCGTCCACGGCGAGGAGAGCGCCGCTGAAACCCTGCGCGACCGGATCGATGACGAGCTGGGCTGGACGGCTGTCGTACCCAAGTCCGGGGAGGCCGTTCTGGTCCGCTGACCGGGGCCGGACGGCCCCGGAGGCGAGTCGGTACGGCGGCTCGGACTCACGCGAGCCGGAGGCCGCCGGCGACACGGCGGCGGCTCGCACGAGCGAGGCGGCGGTCTCACTGGTCCTGGATGCGCCGGAACGGGCGGTCGGCCTCCAGTTGGAACGCGATCTCCAGAAGCTTGCGTTCACCGCCGGGGCGGCCGGAGAGCATCACGCCGACGGGCAGCCCGCCCTCTGCGGCGCCGGCCGTAGGCACGGAGATCGAGGGCGTGCCGACCACGTTGTCGACCGGTGTGAACGCCACGTACGCGAGGATCCGTTCGATCAGGGTCGGGTAGGGGACCGTCGGGCTGAGGTGGCCGATCGGAGGCGTGGTGTGGGCGAGCACGGGCGAGAGCATGAGGTCGAGCCCGCGGAACGAGGCCGCGTACGCCTCCCTCGTGCGCTTGAGCCTCCGCAGTACTCCGGGGGTGCGCCGCCAGTTGCGCAGATAGTCCTCGCGCAGTCCCCGGCTGAGGCCGTCCATCAGGCGCCGGTCGAAGTCCGACCCGAGGGTCCGGCCGGTGAGGCCGACGAGGAAGGAGAGCATCCCCCAGTACGCGAGGAAGTCGTCGGTGAAACTCGGATCGATGGCCAACTCCACGGGCTCCACGCTGTGGCCGAGCCGCTCGAGCGTGGTCACGGTCTCGGTGACCGCCGCGCGCGTTGCGGGGTCGGAGCGGACTCCGTTCGGTGAGTCCAGCAGGAACCCGATGCGCAGCCGTTGCCCCGCAGGGCCTTCGACCAGGCCCAGTGGCGGCAACCCGGGGCTGCGCCGGTACCTCTCGGCGGCGGCGAGGAACGCGGCGGCGTCCCGAACGGAACGGCTCACGATTCCGTCGCAGACCAGGTCGAGGGGCAGCTGGCGGCTCTGGGCGTTCGCGACGACCCGGCCCCGGGTCGGTTTGAGGCCGACCAAGCCGCAGCAGGCGGCGGGTATCCGGATCGAGCCGCCGCCGTCGTTGGCGTGTGCGATCGGCACTGCTCCGGCGGCGACGAGAGCCGCGCTGCCGCCGGAGGAACCGCCTGCCGAATACCCGGTGTGCCAGGGGTTGCGAACCGGTTCGGCGCCTTCGTACTCGGTGGTCGGGCTGAATCCGAACTCGGGCAGCCGCGTCTTGCCCAGCACCGTGACGCCGCTGCTCAGGAACTGTCGGGTGAACGGCGCATTCCGCCGTGCCGCACTCGGACGGAAGGCTGCGCTGCCGTGCCCGGTGGGCAGGCCGAGGTAATCGGTGTTGTCCTTGACGAAGGTCGGAACCCCGGCGAAGGCACCGTCCGTTGCGGCAGCGGGCGCCGGGCTGTCCACGCTTGCCTGCACCGCGCTCAGCCGTGCCTCGACCCTCCGTACACGCTCCACGGCGTCCCGGGCGGCTTCGGCGGCGGAAACCTCGCCCCGCCGGATCGCCGCGGCGAGACCGACGGCGTCGTACTCACCCAGGGAGTCGTCCGAGAAGGCGTGCACGACTGTCTGTTCGTCGAAACTCTTCACCGCTGTCTCAGCCCCCGGACTCGTGGATGGTCGCCGCCATCATTCCTTACTGCCGGGTAACAGGCGAGGGTTTCGCGCCCTGCAGCCTTCACGACCGGCCCGTGCTCTGCACGCCGGCCGGCGGTCCGTCGGATGCAGTGCGTCCTTCTGGCGAATCCCTCGCAATACGGCGCGAAGTGGCGGACCATCAGCGAGTAGGACACGTCATGACAGGGGGCCCGTATGTCGCAGGGGTGGAAGATCACGGTCATTGTGCTGGCGGCAGTCGGAGTCCTCTCCACGCCGTTGATATGGCTGCTGGACAGCCCCGACGCGGGGCAACTGGCCGGGGCCTCGGTCCAGGCGGCCGTCGGCATCGCGGCCCTGGTCTGGGCGCTGGTCCAGACTCCGGGACGCCGTACGGACGACGTGGCCGTCCGGACCGGAAGGGCGCGGGCCGGCGGCGGGGGTCGTGCAGTCACCGGGGTGAGGCGTCCGGCGGGTCGGGGCGGCGGATCGGCGAGGGCGGACCGGACCGGGAACGCCTCCGCCGACGGCGACGGCAGCGACGCCCTCAGCGGGATCGACTACAGCTGACCGGCCCGGCCCGGCCCGGCCCGGGTGGCGGTGACCGGCACCGGGAACACCACGGCCGCATCCGGGGCGACAGCGGTGACCGGCCATTGCGGCTGACGCGGACCGCCATCTTCCGGACGCCCGGCGGAGACCGAGTAGGTCCTGCTGGACTGGTCGGTAGGTCGGTCGGTCGGCCGGCCAGCCTGGCCGAGGCCCGGGAACCGGAAGGGCTTCGCCTGCCCACCCGGAGGGTAGGGGATGCGCACACCGGTGCGACGGGGGCCGCGACGCCGAGAACGGGGTGATGGGGTGCGGTTACGGACAGGGGTGCGGGCATCGGCGCGGCCGGGGGGGCGCGGGATGACGGCTCCGGGCCCTGGCCCGGCCACGAGCGTGGTGACCCGGGTGCGTGCGGCCCTGGCCGGAGTCGGGGGCGTGCTGGGGATCCTGATCGGGATCTACTCGGACGAGGCCCGCGCCGTCCTCGCCTGGGTCGGGTCGCATGCCGTCGCGCCGGCCGGTGTCGCGCTCCTCGCCTCGAGCGTCGGTTTCGGCCTCGGGTGGTGGGGCGGCAGGGCGGGTTCGCGCGGTCGGGACGCGGGGCCGGCGGTGGTCGAGGGGTCCTTCGAGATCAGTGCCGACGACTTCGATGTGGACCTGCCGGCGGACCACATGGTCTTTGGCCGCCGACTGCGCTACCTGGAGCGGGCCACGGCCTCGCGTGACCTGGTGGTCCTGCTGCACGGTCTGGGCACGGACGCCTCGGAGTTCCGCCCGTACATGGCCTCGGCCCGGCCGCACACCGTCGCGTTGACGGCGTTCGGTCACCATCCGGAGGAAGCCCGGGACGCGCGCTACCGGCCGATCGGCCTGGCCACGCACACCGAGTTGATCGCGGGCGCCATCAGGGCCCTCTCCCGGCGCCACCCGGGCAAGCGGCTCGTGCTCGTGGGGTTCTCGTACGGGGCCGACACGGTGCTGCGTCTCGCGGAGCGGTGGGCGGAGCGTCCGGAACAACGGCCCTCGCTCGCGGGCGTGTTGCTGTTGGACCCGAACATGAACCGGTCCACCCTCCCCGTCACCCGGGCCCTCGCCGGGTTGGACCTTTCCGATCCGGCGGCGGCACTGCGCGGGATCGTGGCAGGGACCCGGGACCTGGACGCCTTCGCGAACTTCTGCGACTACCTGCACCGGATCGCCGGGAAGGACCTGGCCCAGGTGTGCCGGTACGCGGGCGAGGTGTGGGAGGACGCGGAGGAGGTGGGGTCCTACGAGCGGTTCGTGCGCCGGTGCGAGCGGCTGCGGTCGGTGTGCGCGGGGCCGGTGCGGATCCATTTCTCCACCCGCTTCGAGACGCATTTCAACGATCTGGTCGCGCATGCGCGGCGGCACGGCGTGAGGGGGGTGTTCGACCTGCGGCGGACCGATCACTTCATGCTGTGCGCGGAGCCGGCGCTGCGGCCCCAGGTGGAGGCGCTGGTGGCGGGCTCTCCAGCCCCCGCTCCAGAAGGGTGAACCCGGCGCGCGCCGGGCGGGCTCAGAGCTTGTCGGGTGGCTGCGGGTCGGTGGTGAGTGAGCCGGGAGTGGTCCGAACGGGTGAGGCGTCGGGCGTATGTGCCGGTGGGGACCCGAGGGCGGTGCGCCCTAGGATGACGGGCCGTCAGGGCTCGTTCCGGGGTGTGGGGGAGGTTGCTGTGGCCAGTCGGTTCCAGGAGCGGAAGCTTCAGGAGATGTTCGCCGCATTCGACGCGGACGGGGACGGTTTCCTGCGCGAGGCGGACTTCCGTGCGCTCGTCGAGCGCTGGGAGCGGCTGCCGAGGGTGGCGGCCGAGACGGAGCTGCGGGCGCGGCTGGAGTCACTGCTGATGGGGTGGTGGGCGGCCTTGTCGGAACGCGGGGACGCCAACGGCGACGGGGCAGTGGACATGGGCGAGCTGCTCGCGCTGGTGGATGAACTGCCCGCCATGGTCGCGACCGTCACGGCGACTGCCGAAACCGTCTTCGAGGCGGTCGACGAGAACGGTGACGGGGTGATCTCCCCGGCCGAGCACCGTAGGCTCGTCGAGACCTGGAGCGGGCGGCCGGTCCCGCTGGACGGGGTCTTCGAGCTGCTCGACCTCAACGGGGACGGGCACCTCAGCCGCGAGGAGTTCGCGCTGCTGTGGCGCCAGTTCTGGATCAGCGACGATCCCGCAGAGCCGGGCAACTGGCTGTGCGGCCGCTTCGCAGACTAGTTCCTTGTCGGGTACGGCCGGCCGGGCCGGAGGGGGCGCTGCGGGGCCGATGGCAGGCCGGCGAACCTGGCCTGCGAGCCTCCAAGAACCCCGACAGCGTCAGCTACGCAGACGACGGCCGTGCCCGGTGGTCGGTCAGCGGGATGCCTTGCGGTGTTCGGTGCCGCGGCGTCCGAGGGCGAACCATACGAGGCTGCCGAGGAAGGGGGCTGCGAGGACGATTACCACCCACAGGGCCTTCGCGGCGTTGCAGTGCTCGGAGCGTAGGACGCTCAACAGGGCTGCGACCGCGAGGAGGAGGGCTGCGAGCGCGGTGGCCAGAGCGATGGCCATCGCTCCTCCGGCCAATGCGAGGCGGCCCGTGTCTCCCATGGCTTGGAGATGGGCGGGTTGTACGGCGGCGAGCGCGTTCATCGGCGTGTTCCTTGGTGGGCGTTGTGTCGGTCATTTCCGTTCGACCGCCCGTATCGTCGCCGCGCGCCGCTTCCGTTCGCGTTCGTCTTTCCGCTCGTTGCGGGTCACCCGAAAGTCGTACCGGGCCTGCCCGGTGGTGTGATGCCCCGCCCCGAGGGTGTGGCGGAGTGTGGAGACCGTTCGTCCAATGGGGGCGAGTACCGGTGGAAGGGAACGGGAACGGCGTGATGCGGGTGCAGGGGTTGCGGAAACGGTACGGCGACACGCTTGCCGTGGACGGTCTGTCGTTCACGGTGCGGCCGGGGGTGGTCACGGGATTCCTCGGGCCGAACGGCTCCGGCAAGTCGACGACGATGCGTCTGATGCTCGGGCTGGACACCGGGGAGGGGAGCACCACCTTCGACGGTTTCCGATACGCGGAAATCGGCTGCCCGGTCGGGACGGTTGGTTCGCTGCTGGACGCGGGCGCCGTGCACCCGGCCCGGAGTGCCCACCACCACCTGCGGATGGTCGCCGCCGGCGCGGGCCTGCCGGATCGGCGGGTACGGGAAGTGCTGTCCCTGGTGGGCCTCGACGACGTACGTCACCACCGCACCGGTGGCCTCAGCCTGGGCATGCGGCAACGGCTGGGGCTGGCCACGGCGCTCCTGGGCGATCCGGAGTACCTGATCCTGGACGAGCCGACCAACGGCCTCGATCCGGAGGGCGTGCACTGGATGCGTCGCCTGCTCGTCAGGCTCGCCGAGGAGGGGCGGGTCGTGTTCGCCTCCTCGCACCTGCTGTCGGAGATGGCCACGCTCGCCGAGGACCTGGTGGTGATCGGACGGGGCCGACTGATCGCCGCGCAGCCGGTCGAGGAATTCGTTGCCGCCCACACCCGCTCCGAGGTCGTCGTACGCGCCGACCGCTCGGCCGAACTGGCCGCCCTGCTGCGACAGGAGGGAGCGCAGGCATGGGCGGATGAGTCCGACACCCTGATCGTGATCGGTTTGGACGCCGAACGCGTCGGCGCGGTCGCCGCCCGGCATCAGCTGGCGGTACGGGAGTTGCGTACGCGGTGCAGCAGTCTGGAGGACGCCTTCCTCGCGGCCACGGCGGACCTGACCCGGTTCCGGGGAGCGGCCGCATGACCGCCCGGAGCACGCCCGCCTGCGATGCGGCCTCCCCGCCGCCCGTTGCCGCGCCCGGCCGGGGCGGCGCGTTCGGCCGGGCCTTGTCCTATGAGTGGGTCGCCCTGCGCTCGCTGCGCACCCCGTGGGTGTTGTGCGGCTCGGCGGTGGCGGCGCAGGTGCTGGTCGACCTGGTGGTGGGCCGGGACGGGACGTCGGGTCCGCGTCAGTTCGCCGGCGGCATGGTGGGTGTGACCCTCGTCGGGTTCGTGCTCATGGCCGCGTTCGGCGTCAACGCCCTGGGCGGGGAGTATCGACACCGCACCATCACCCGGATCGTGCTGACGCTGGGTGACCGCCGCGGGATCCTGCTGGCGAAGGCGACGCTGACCGGCGCGGTCACCGCGGCTGTCGCCGCGGTCATGGTGCTGGTGAACGCGCTGAGCGTGCCGATACTCGGAAAGACCTCGCTCCCCCTGACCGAAGCTCTCGCGATGGGGGGCGCCGGAGTCCTCCATACGGTGCTGTGCGCACTGGTGGGCCTGGCGCTGGCCGGGCTGACCCGGAACTCGACACTGTCGATCGCCGTGGTGATCCTCTGGCCGGTCCTGCTGGAGAACCTGATGGTCGTGACCACCCGCTTCGGCCGGAACCTGGCCCCGTTCGGCGCGGCCGCGGCGCAGGCCCAGGCAGGCGACGGAAGCGGACCGCAGTGGCTGCTGATGCTGCCGCTGGCCGTCCTCACCACGGTGCTGCTGAGCGCCGCCGGCGTCCTGTTCTGCCGACGGGACCTGTGACGGCCCGGCGCGTCCGGCTAGGATCCGGTCCGGTGAAGATCTTCGTCCCCCGACCGGACCGCCGTTGGCTGTCCTGGTGGGAGAGCAGACCCGCGTATCTCGCCCTCGACGTCGCCGCGGTGGCCGGATGCGCGGTGCCGGCTCTCACCACCGGAGGCAGCCCCTGGAGGCTCCTCGCCTTCTTCGTCGCTCTGCCGACCCTGCTGGTACGCCGTCGCTTCCCGTGGCTGCCCGTGATGGCGATGCCGCTGTTCTGCTGGAGCTGGGGAGCCCTCCCGGCCGTGGTGGTGTGCTACACGGTGGCCCGGCAGTGGGGATGGCGCTGGCGCACCCTGCTGTCCTTCCTCCTCACCGCGGCCGGCACGGTGATCGTCGCCTGGGATCCGACGCCGGAAGACGGTGTCTTCTACCAACTCTTCTTCCCCACCGCCTGGTTGACCCTCCCCGTCCTGGCCGGGCTGTGGATGCGCCAGCGGCACACGTTGCTGGACGCGCTGCGTGAACGCACCCGGCAGGCCGAGCGGGAGCGGGACCTGCTCGCCGAGCGGGCGGTCGCCGCCGAGCGCCGGCGAATAGCCCGGGAGATGCACGACGTGGTCGCCCACCGCGTCAGCACCATAGCCCTGCAGGCGGGCGCGCTGAGCGTGACCGCCTCCGACGAACGCACGATCGAGACCGCCGAGGTCATCCGACACGTCAGCGCCCAAGCCCTGACGGAACTGCGCGAAATCCTGAACGTCCTGCGCCACGACCAGCAGGAGTCTGCGGACGGTGTGCGCGGCGTGCAGGCGGACGGCTCCGTACAGGCGGACGTGGCCGCGCTGGTGCGCGACTGCGTCGCCACCGGCGCCAACATCCACCTGCACGCGGCCGCGGAACTCCCCGTGGTCACCGGGGCCGTGCGCCGAGCCGTGTACCGAGTAGCGCAGGAAGCCCTCACCAACGCGGCCAAACACGCCCCGCACGCCCGCGTCGACATCCGTCTCGTCGACGAGCAGGGCGAGTTGCAGCTCACCGTGACCAACCGGCGCGGCGGCAAGCGCCCGGCCGGCCACGCCGTGCCCGGATCCGGTTACGGCCTGCTCGGCATGAGGGAACGCGTCACGCTCGTCCAGGGCACCCTCCACACCGGCCCGACCCTGGAGGGCGGCTACCGTGTGCACGCAGCCTTTCCGCTCGTGTCCACCGTCGCCAAGGAGTCCGCGTGATAGATGACCAGCCCGGCTCCACGGTGAAGGTCGTCCTGCTCGACGACGAGGAACTCGTCCGCAGCGGCGTACGGATGATCCTCGACGCCGACCCGCAAATCGAAGTGGTCGCCGAGGGCAGCGACGGGGACACCGCCGTGGACCTGGTCGCCCGGCACCGTCCGCAGGTAGTGCTGACCGACATCCAAATGCCCCGCGTCGACGGCCTGGAAGTCACCAGACGACTGCTCGCCACCCCCGACCCGCCCGCGGTCGGCGTGCTCACCACCTTCGACCTCGACGAGTACGTCCACGCGGCGCTGCGCGCGGGCGCGGCGGGCTTCCTGCTCAAGGACACCCCGCCTCGGGAACTGGCCCGTGCCGTGCACGTCCTGGCCCGCGGCGAGGCGATGCTGTCGCCGCGCATCACCAAGCGACTGCTCAGCGCCTTCTCCGGCAACGACACGGCGGAGACGGCTCGTCGTCGGCTGACCGCGCTCACCGACCGGGAACGCGAGGTCGCCGCTGCGGTCGCGCGGGGCCTGAGCAACGCAGAGATCGCCGGAGACCTGTACCTGAGCGAGTCGACGGTGAAGGTCCACATCGGACGGATCATGACCAAGCTCGAGGCGGCCAACCGCACCCAGGTCGCGATCATCGCCCACGACGCCCAACTCGCCTGACCCCGCCGCGGCCGGGCAGGAACTGCCGCCGGCGAGGCGACCACGGCGACGGCCCCGGCCGGTGGCCCTCGGCTCGGCGCCGGGTTGCCAGGCGGCGGTCGGCCAGCAGCGAGGCCGCTGTCGCATCCACGGCGGCGAGGGGGCAGCGCACCGCCGCCCCCTCGCCTCCCTGGCGCCCGCGCTGCACCAGTGGCTCGCACCATGGCGTTGCCCCAGCCGCACCGCACAGCGCCGGGGATCGCTTTCGGCCTCGACACCGGCACGCCCGATCCACCCCCCGACGCCCGCTTCGTCCCAGCCCCTTTGGCGAAGCGTCACACGACCGGGCAGGCCGAGTACGACTTTCGGGTAACCCGCCACGAGCGGAAAGACGGACGTGACCGACGGCGGCTCCGGACGACGATACGGGTGTTCGAACGGAACCGGCCGACACTCATCTCGGCCTTCTCGACCCGGAAAGAATGGCCATGACTCTCGACAAGCCCTACATCAGCGAGCACTTTTCCCCCGTCACCGACGAGATCACGGGCCGTGAACTGCGGGTGCGGGGCACTCTCCCGCCCGAGCTGAACGGCCGCTACTTCCGCAACGGCCACAACCCCAAGCCGGGTGTCACCCCCACCCACTGGTTCCGGGGCGAGGGCATGCTCCACGGCATCCGGCTCAAGGACGGCCGCGCCGAGTGGTACCGCAACCGCTGGGTGAAGACCCCCTTCCTGGACGGCGTCCCCTTCACCGGGACCGAACTCGAAGTCAGCGCCGCCGCCACCAACATCATCTTCCACGGCGGTCGCTACCTGGCACTCCAGGAGGCCAACCTGCCCTGGGAGGTCAGCGCCGACCTCGACACGATCGGCGTGTACGACTTCGGCGGCAAGCTCACCAGCGCGATGACCGCCCACCCGAAGGAGGATCCGGAGACCGGTGAGCTGCACTTCTTCAGCTACAGCCCCTTCCCGCCGCACCTGACCCACTACGTGGCCGACGCTTCCGGCGCCATCGTCAGGTCGCAGATCGTCGAGGGCGCCGGCCCGTCGCTCATGCACGACTTCGCCATCACCCGCGAGCACGTCGTCTTCATCGACTCGCCGGTGGTCTTCGACCACGCGGAGCAGTCCGGCATCCCCTACCGCTGGCACGACGACGTCCCGCTGCGCATCGGCGTGCTCCCGCGCGCCGGAGGCAGGACCACCTGGTTCGAGGTGCCTGACCAGGCCGTGCTGCTGCACGTCGCCAACGCCTACACCGACGCACGAGGCCGGATCGTCCTCGAAGCACCCCGCTTCGACCGTTCCGCCTGGGAGAGCTCGTGGAAGTGGTGGGTCGGAGCTCCCGGCTACGGCACCACCCCCAACGCCGGCTCGACCTTCCACCGCTGGGTCATCGACCCCGCCACCGGCACGGTCACCACCGAATCCCTCAACGACCTGGTCACCGAGTTCCCCGCGATCAACGACGCCCACACCGGTGCGGACTACCGCTACAGCTACGCCATCGCCTTCCCCGGCGCGGGCCTGTCGGGCTACCACACCGCCAAGCTCGACTCACGCACCGGCGAGCAGCGGCTGTTCGCGCACGGCGAGGGCCGGATGCCCGGCGAAGCCGTCTTCGCACCCGCCGAGGGCGGGACCGCCGAGGACGACGGCTACCTGCTCACCATCGTCAGCGACGTCAAAGCCGACACCTCGGAACTCCTCGTCCTGGACGCGGGCGACCTGAGCACCGTCGCCGCCGTCGAACTTCCCCGCAGGGTGCCCGCCGGCATCCACGGCCACTGGATCCCCGACACCGAACTGCCCTCCTGACCGCTCCGCCGGACCTTCGTCCCCCTTCCCCCCTTCCCCCGCCCCGAGCCACCGGGGCCGCCGTCCGTCTCACCGGCGGCCCCGGTCCCCACACCCCCATGGACCGGACCAGCATGAACCACCGATTCTTCCGGGGCGGTCCGCCCGCCCACCGCCCTACCCTCCGCCGTGGTGCCGTACTGGCCGCGCTGGCCGCGAGCCAGTTCGCCGTCATGCTCGCCACCTCCATCGTCAACGTGGCGCTCCCTCAGATCCGTACCGGGGTCGGCCTCTCGGACACCGGAACCACGTGGGTGGTCAACGCCTACGGCCTGGCATTCGGGGCATTGCTCCTGGCGGGCGGCCGAGCGGCCGACCTCCTCGGCCGGCGCCGCGTCCTGATCGCGGGCCTGGCCCTGTTCGCCGGGGCCTCACTGGCGGCAGGACTGGCCGCCACCCCGGGCGTGCTGATCGCGGCCCGCGCCGCTCAGGGGGTCGGCGCCGCAGCCACCGCCCCGGCCGCGCTCGCCCTGGCAATGCAGCAGTTCCCCTCGGGCGCCGGACGCGGCAAAGCACTCGGCGTATGGGGAGCGGTATCCGGCGCAGGAGGAGCGGGCGGCGTCCTGCTGGGCGGAGTGCTGACCCAGGCGTGGGGCTGGCCCTGGATCTTCCACACCGTCGCACTCGGATCGGCACTGGTCCTGGCCGCGGTGGCCGCTCTCGTGCCGGCCGCGGACGCACGTCAGTCCGGACGGTTCGACCTGCTGGGCACCACCGCCGTCACCCTCGCCCTGACCTGCCTGGTCTGGGCACTGACCACCGCGCGCGGCGCCGGTTGGACGGACGCCCGGGTGCTCGCCGCCCTCGGCGCTGCCATCGCGCTGCTCGCCGGCTTCGCCGTGATCGAGCTGCGCCGCCCCGATGCCCTGATACCGCCGAGGCTGTTCACCACAGGCCGGGTCGCCGCCGGCAACCTGCTGATGGCACTGCTCGGTTCCGTATGGATCGCCCTGTTCTTCTTCCTCCCGCTCTACCAGCAACAGGTCCTCGGATCCGGCCCCTTGGCCACCGGCGCCGGTCAGCTCCCGCTCGCCGCCGCGAACATGTACGGCTCCACCCTCGCGCCGCGCCTGTCCCGCCGCTTCGGTGCCACCGCGACCGTGACCGGCGCCCTGCTCGCCGAGGCCGCCGGACTGCTGTGGCTGTCCCGGATCAGCTCCGACGGCAGCTACCTCGCCGACATCCTCGGCCCGAGCATCCTGGTGGGGCTCGGCCTCAGCATCGCCTTCGTCCAGCTCACCGCCTTAGCCGTCGAAGGCGTCCCGCCACAGGACGTGGGCCTGGCCGGGGCACTGGTGAACACCACCCGCCAGGTCGGCGGCGCCATCGGACTCGCCGCCCTCGCAACCCTGGCCGGCTCGGTCACCACACACGCCGCGCTGCACGAACCGCACGTGGAGGCACTCACCGCCGGTTACCGGACCGCGTTCACCGTCTCGGCCGCGGTGCTGGCCTCCACGGCCCTCCTCGCTCTTCTCCTCACACGCCGCACCGGCCCACGGACCACCATCGACGCCCCCCGGCCCACCCTCCCGGGCACCACCCTCAACGACGCCCAACCCCAGGGCTGAACAACCACCGGACCACCGATCACCACCCCACAAGGAACAGTGACATGACAAGAACCCGCACGTACGCCGCCTGGACCGCAGCCGTGACCGCCCTGCTGGCCACCGCCGCCACCACCGCATTCGCCCAGCCGCAAGAGGGCGCCCCCCAGCCCTCCACGAGCGGCATCGCCTGGCACGCCTGCGCCGACACCGACTTCAAGAACATGGAGTGCGGAACGATGAGCGTGCCGGTCGACTGGTCCCACCCCGACGCCGACAGGCTCACCCTCGCCATGGTCCGCAGACCCGCCGACGACAAGGCCCACCGCCAGGGAACCCTGCTGCTCAACGACGGCGCCGGCGGCTCCTCGATCGAACAACTGCGCCTGGCGATGCACGCCGGACTGCCCGCCATCGGCGGGGACATGACCCGGAAGTTCGACATCGTCGCGGTGGACCCGCGAGGCATCGGACACAGCAGCCCGATCCTGTGCGCGGAGGCCCCCAAGCCCGCCGGAGTCAGCCACTTCCCCAAGGACCAGGCGGCCTACGACACGCTCGTCCGCCACAACCAGGCCTTCGCCGCGGACTGTCTGCGCCGCAACGGCCCCCTCGTCAAGCACGTCGACCTGACCAGCACCGCCAAGGACTTCGAAGCGGTACGCATCGGACTCGGCGAGCGCCAGGTCAACTGGTACGGCATCCACTACAGCACCCTCCTCGGCCGCACCTACGCCAAGCTCTACCCGGGCAGACTGCGCACCATGGTCCTCGACACCGCGCTCGACGACACCACGTCGCCGCTCGAGCGGGTCAAGGCGGAGGCGGCCACCGCCGAGACGGCCTTCAACCGCTTCGTCGCCTGGTGCCAGGCCTCGAAGGACTGCGCTCTGCACGGCAAGGACGTCGCGGCCGAGTACGACGCCCTCGTCGCCGGCGCCGACCGCGACCCCATCCCGACCAAGGGAAGGGCCCACGAGCCGCTGACCGGTGAGGACATCCGGGAGGCCACTCAGGACTACTTGAACGTCTCCTTCCTCACCTGGCCGGAGCTGGCCAACGCCATCGTCAGGGCCACGGAGAAGAAGGATGCGGCCGACTTCACCAAGGGCCCGGACACCACGGACTTCACCCACGACCCGGACGACACCCTCGACCAGGTCCAGGTACAGGTGCCCGCCTGCCTCGACAACGCACGACCGGTGCGCACCCTCGCCCAGCTCGCCGGCCTGCAGAACGAACTCGCCCGCATCTCCCCGCACCTGGGCGGGGCCGTACGCTCGTACAAGGCCCTCGCCGGCTGCCTCGGCTGGCCCGCACCGGCACAGCCGGTCAAGGCCGGCGCCCCGGTCCACGGCGCGCCGCCCGCGCTGATCGTCCAGTCCACCCACCAGGCCCTCGCCCCGCACAGCGCCGGTCCGGCCATGGCGGCCCAGCTGCCGGGCAGCGTCGTCCTCAGCCGGGAAGGCGACGACTACAGCATGTTCCTGGTCTCCAAGTGCGTCCAGGACGCGACCAACCGCTACCTCACCACCCGCACGCTGCCCGCGCCCGGCACCACCTGCACCGACTGAGTCCCGTACTCCACCACTCCCCGGCGAGACGAATCGGCGGCCTGGCTCATTCACACCTGATGAGCCGGGCCGCCGATCGCGCTGTCTCCACAACTGCGCGCCCCTTTGCGGTGTACGGTGCTCCCGCCCTGGCCGAACGGCCTCTGAAAAGTTCAGGCCGCCACGTCACGCAGACGTCTTTGGCAGGCGCTCACCCTCCGACAACGCGGCCCGGTTCGGCGACCCAGGCGGGACAGTCATCCCGGACGGGCTGTGGCTGGTGGTGGCTTCTTCGTGAGCGGGGCTTTGCCTCGTTCAGGGAGTCGTCCTGCCGCCGGTGACGGGTCCTTCCGGTTCGGGTGACTGCGGTCCCTGGACGTAGGCCGCGAAGAATCGGTCCACCCGTGGGTCGTCGGCGGAGGTGACGGACAGCTGACGGCCCCAGGCGGTCAGCTTGACCGGTGCGTCCTGGCCGGGAACCGGACTCATCATGCGATAGGGCATGCCCGCGACCTTCTTCGTGAGTGCGTCCACCACTCGCTGTGGTACGTACCGGGCGTACGTCACCCATACGACGCCGTGTTCCAGGGAGTGCACGGCGTGCTCGTTGCGCAGCGGCTGGTCGTACACGTCGCCGTTCGCGTTCTGCCAGGTCGGGTGATGCGGGCCGCCCACGGGCGGGGTCGGGCCGCTGGAATAGTCCACCGGCTCCAGCACGTGGTGACGCTGCGGGATGTCGTAGACCTGTTCGCCCGGGATGTTGACTTTGCCGGAGTGGATGCTCCTTGCGGCCGCGCGGGTGGTGTGGGGTTCTTCGTGAGCCGAGGCGATCGCCGTGGCGCCGACGATCACGGCGCCGGCCGCCACGGCCGTGGTCACTGCCGCCAGCCGCCGCTTGAGCCGTGCAGTCCGAGCCGCCTCGTCCCTCGGCCCACCGATCGATGACGACGCGTTCCATTTCTGATTCTGTGTCATAGCCGGAATGTACGCGGGAGAAGAGACCGGTATCGGGCACCTTGGAATGGATGTCGCCTATAAGGTGACGTGCGAATGTTCGAGCGTGGCGACGAAGGCCGGACGTCATTGTTCGGGGCGGCGGTGTTCAGCTGCTGTGGCGGTCCCATGCCTCGCGGACTTGGAAGGGGATTCGTCCGTGGGCAGGGACGCAGTAGCCGTTGGCCCGGGCCCATGCGCGGATGGCGGCTGTGTCGACCGGGGGCTGGTCGGGGATCGGTTCGGGTTTCCACAGGACCGGGTGTGAGGGAGTGAAGGACGGGCCGCCCGCGAGGAGGTCGCGGGGGAACTGGGGGACCTTGGTCTGCCCGCTGAGCACGGAGGCGAGGAAGTCGGCGAGGGTGCCGTCGAAGGTGAACCATTGCGGGCCGCGGGCTTCGTTGACCGCGATCCGCCAGCGGTCGGGTTCCTGGACGGGGTCGGTGATCCAGAAGATGTGTTCACCGTTGTCGGTGCCGCCGATGGCGAAGAGCCGTCCCGGGTCGTAGGGGACGGGGTGGGTGCCTTGGTCGAAGTCCTTGCGCAGGTATGCGCGGATACGGGCCGGCATGGGGCCCGTGAGGTTGACGAACTCGGTCGGCCCGTGGGGGTGGTAGATGTGGATGTAGGTACAGAAGGCGCCGGGGCCGTAGTGATCCGCGAGCTGCTTGTAGTCGGTGGGCAGTGTCATACCGAGGGCGGATTCGACGTGCTCCCAGGCGATGTGCATGGCCGGGCTGGGAGCCGGGCAGATCCGGGTGAGGGCGCTCAGGTCGGTCACGGGGTGCCTCGGCGGCGTCGCTGCTGGGCCGCGTGGTCGGGTCGGGTCGGGGAAGTCGGTGTCCAGTTGGAAGCCGTTTCTGCCGTCGGCTGCCCTGTGGATCCGTGCGGGCACGGAATCCGCCAGATCGTCGGTGAGGGATGGCCCGTCGGCTCAGGAATCAAGCACGGCGGCGATGGCTTCGATCTCCACGAGCTGGCCGTCATAGCCGAGCACGGTGACACCCATCAATGTGCTGGGCACGTCGTGGTCACCGAACGCGTCCCGGACGACCTCCCACGCCGTCACCAGGTCCTCCCGCCGGTGAGAGGCAACGAGAACACGGGTGCTGATGACATCGTGCAGTGACGCGCCCGAGTCCGTCAGAGCGGTCCGCATGTTCTCCACAGCCCTGGCCGCCTGCCCCGCGACGTCCCCGATCGCCGCAGTGGAGCCATCCTCATTCAGAGGACATGCTCCGGCCAGGAAGATCAGCCGTGACTCGGCCGGGGCCGTGGCCGCGTAGGCGTACTCCGCAACATCGGACAGGGAGGCAGAGCGAATCAATGTGACAGCACGCGGCACGGGCTTCCTTCCGCAGCAGTTCCGGGACACTCAGGACCTTCTCAAAGAGCGACTCCACATTCGACTCATTTCCTGGCCCGTCGACTCACGGGATGGCCACTGCCGCGAGTGACGGGAAGGGCGCAGAGGGGGAGCGCCGACCGCCTCCCACAGTGGAGGGGCGGACAGCTGCGGACAGGGGTGGACAGCCATCGTCTCCGTGTGGCCTGGCAGGTGGACAGCGGTCCGTCGGAATCTTGGATCACGCCGGAGAGCGCACCACGAAGGTGGCGCCGAGGGCCCGAGCGAACGTGCTCGCCAAGGACCGAGAAGCGCACATCGTCGCTTCACATCATGGGAGATTCCGATGAAGCAGCTGCTGTTCCCGAACAACATCCAGTTCTGGTACGAGACCCTGCGGTCGATGAGCCACATCGCTTATGGCGGTGCGGACTTCGGCGAGGTGGTCTCCACCGGTGAGCGGATCATCGAGGGTGACTACGACAGCTGGTACGTCGAGTGGATGGCTACCGCGGACCGTGTGTCGCAGGAGGCGCAGGAGGCGCTGGCGGCCGGTCACCGCATCAGTGCCCGTGACGGTTTCCTGCGCGCCTCGAACTACTACCGTTCGGCGGAGTTCTTCCTGCACGGTCACCCCTGCGACCCGCGCCACGACTACGCCTACGACCGCTCGGTGGCCTGCTTCAAGGCGGCGGCGGAGCTGTTCACCCCGGCCATCGAGCCGGTCGAGATCCCCTACGAGGACACGACCCTGCCCGGCTACTTCTACCGGGTCGACGACTCGGGGACGCCCCGGCCGACGCTGATCATGCACAACGGTTTCGACGGCACCGCGGAGGAGCTGCACTTCTTCGGGGCGATGGCCGCTGTCGAGCGCGGTTACAACGTGCTGACATTCGACGGCCCCGGCATGCCGGGCCCGCGTCACCACCAGGGCCTGGTCTTCCGCCCGGACTGGGAGAACGTGATCACGCCCGTGGTGGACTTCGCAGAGACCCTTCCCGAGGTCGACGACAGTCGTATCGCGCTCCTCGGCGTCAGCATGGGCGGCATCCTCGCCCCCCGGGCTG
The DNA here is from genome assembly GCF_042891345.1 of Streptomyces sp. NPDC001903. Taxonomy (NCBI): domain Bacteria; kingdom Bacillati; phylum Actinomycetota; class Actinomycetes; order Kitasatosporales; family Streptomycetaceae; genus Streptomyces; species Streptomyces sp. NPDC001903. Next base: position 247,601 of record NZ_JBIASZ010000002.1, on the reverse strand, counting down.
CCGCCTTCGAGCACCGCCTGGCCGCGCTGATCGCCGTGGACGGTCTCTACGACCTCGGCCAGACCGTCGTACGCAACGTTCCCGGCACCCGCGAGGAGGCCGAACGGCTCCTGCGCGCCGAGTCCGCTCCGGAAATCGACGCCGCCTTCGAGCAGGCCATGACCAAGGACCCGATCGCGCGCTGGGCGATCAACCACGGCATGTACGTCATGGGCGTGGAAACCCCCCGCGCCTTCAACGCCTCCTACCTGGACTACACCCTCGCCGGGGGGATCGCCGAGCGGATCCAGTGCCCCACCCTCGTGTGCGACGCCGAGGAGGACATGTTCTTCAAGGGCCAGCCCGAGCAGCTCTACGACCACCTGACCTGCCCCAGGACCCTCATGCTGTTCACCACGGAGGAAGGCGCCGGCGCGCACTGCCACCCCGGTGCGATGCGCCTGTCCATCGCCCGCATCTACGACTGGCTCGACGACACCCTCGCTGCCGCAGCCTGACCTGCCGTGGAAGCCCGGGTGCCCCGCACGACCGCCGTCGCCGGAGACGGCGGGTCGGGTCGGGTGGGGGAGTTGTTGGTGAGGATCGTGCCGCATGGGCCGCGCCGAGGCGCCGCCCCGCCATCATCCGCGGCTGGGCCGCGGTTGCCTAGGCTCATGAGCCGGGACGCCCGAAAGGGCGTCCCGGCCGGCCGGGAGGCGTCCAAGGCGTCTCCAAGGTGCTGTTGGACAAGCCCGCGACCAGCGAAGACGCCCCGCCCAGGTCCAAAGGCAACACAGGCCGTGCGTCGCGTTCGGCTCCCGCGGCACCAGGAGCTCACGCCACCAGCGGCAACCGTCAGCCAGGGCTTCTCCCCGATCGCAAACCTGATCGACCGAAGCCGACTTCTCCGGCAGGATCCCCTCAGCACTGCCCCAAGACGCTGAGGAGCCCCTGTGATCACGCAAGGAGTACAGGTCACCGGCCGGTGCAGTGCATGCGGAGGAACGACGACCTGCGACGTCGGCCAGTTCTTCCACCGCGGCATGCTCTGCTGGGGCACCGAAGGACGATGCGCGGACTGCCCGAATGGGTGGTGCGAGCAGGACAGTGGGCCCGTCACGCCCGAGCACATTCGGCAGGCCTTGCTGCAAGCGCACGGGCCCACGCGGCTTCGCCTCTCTGGAGACGTGCCGAGCATCGTTCCCGTGTTGCAAGCCCTCCGCGGTGCGCGGGCACTGTCCCCGGGCGAGGCCAGAGCGCAGGCCGCGGAACTCGCCGAGACCGGTCTCATCGGTACGCTCGTCGAGATGGAGATCCTGGCGCTTCACCTACACGGACGAGCCATCACGGTGACCGTTGAAGCAGTGGCGTAACCCTGTCGGGACCGCACCTGTTGCGGCCCGACACCGGCACTGAGAACTCTTTCCTCGCGTTACCCGAGGGAAGGCGCCCTGCAGCACTGTGCCGCATCCTTCCGGGATCCTCGCTGCCCAGGCCGCGGGGCTATCTGGTGCCTGCTTGTGGCGTCCGTGTGCTGCTGTGTGTCGGCGGGACTGCCGGGTCGGCGAAACGGTTCACTACAGGTGCCGCTCGCCGAGAGGAACCCGCTCTTGAGTACCTCGTACCCGTACCCCGCCCCTCGTTCGCGACCTGGGCTTTTCCCGGTCCGGACCGTGAAGCGCTGGTCTATTGACTGCGCCAGGCGGGATTTCTGCTCGTGGGTCCAAGTGCCCTTGCAGATCCGCGTCTCACGGCGACATGACCTTGGCACCGACCGGGTCGGGAGATCGCGTTGGGGCCGGAAGTACAAGATTGGCAGGGCCTACCGGTTCCTGACGCGGGTGGGGTATTCCTGAAAGGCGCCCCCGATCGGGGCGTTGCCCCCTGGAAGGACACGTGCCGTGGACGGCTGGTATGTGGATGAGCGCTGCTTCAACTGCGATGTCGCACGACAGCTCGCACCCGATCTGATCGGCGAGGCTGCTGGAAGGTCCCAGATCCTGCGCCCGCCGCGAGATGAAAAGGAAACACGGGACTTACACGCAGCCGTCTTCGCCTGCCCCACCCGTTCGATCCGGCCCTCCTCCGGGCGGCCGGACCAGCGACTCGACCCCTTTCCGATGGCCTTGGACAGCGGCGTGCTGCTGTGTGGGCACAACTCGAAACACACGGCCGGGGCCAATTCCTACTTGCTTCTGCGGCCTTCCCGTACGGTCATGATGATCGACACACCGCGCTGGAGCCGTGAACTCGCCGAACGTTACGCGGCAGTGGGTCCGATCACCGACGTCCTGCTCACCCACCGCGATCACGCTGCACACGGCCGCCGCTACGCGGACCATTTCGGCGCCAGGTTGTGGATCCACGAGGGCGACCTCGATGCGGCGCCGGACGCGGACGAGGTGATCCGGGGCCTCGAGCCTCTGGAGATCGGTGAGGGAGTCATCGCCCACCCGCTGCCCGGCCACACTCAGGGCAGCGTGCTCTACCTCGCGGACGACCGGTACTGCTTCAGCGGGGACAGCTTCTACTGGTCACGCACCACCGGCGATCTGGAAGTCGCGGACAGTGTGACCTGGTACTCCATTGAGGAATTGGCGATCTCACTGGCCAGGACGGCCGGACGGCTCCGGTTCGAATGGCTTCTGCCGGGCCACGGCGATCGCCGCCGGCTGTCCGCCGACGAGATGTCACGGCGCTTGAGGACACTGGCAGAGCGCACCCGCCAGCTGCAGCCTCGCCCGGTTGACTTCACCGCCGTTCGCTGGTGAAGGGACCGACCGACCAGAGGAGCGCCTCACGACACCGGCCACAGTGTCTCAATCCGGAGTCTCGGTGGAGAGAAGCCATCGAACGTGCTGCCGATATCGGGCCGGTGGGAATCCGCTCTGCCAGGAGCGCCGGGCCCGGCTTGTGGACTCACAGCTGAAGCCGGCCGTCGCCCGGCTGGACCAGCTCGAGGGGCTCTGCATCCGCTACGAATGACGCGCGGATCTGCACCAGGGCCTGCTCGAACTGGCCTGCAGCCTCACATGCCTTCACCGTCTCCGAACTTCATTCTGAAAGATCAGTGAGGGGCGGCATGCCGGAGGCGCCGGCAGGGTGGCAAAGTCGATTCCCGTCCTTGGGGGCTGAACTCAGGGAACGTTGAAGGTGATGTTCACCGAACCGTCCCCGTCCGGCGCCTCCGTGAGGGTGAGAGTCCCATCCGCTGCCTCGAAGACTCTCACCAAGATCCTGCCGTTGTCCTCGCCGGGAAACACCATGGAGAAGTAGGGGTCCATCTCCATGAGGAAGTCCCAACCCTCGCGCTGGGTCGTGTCGAGGGCATTGGCATGCCGACCGGTTGCCCGCCACGCGCCGACCGCGTCGACAGCGACGGTGATGTCGATGTCGTACTTCTCAAGGCACATGGCGTGATTGGCCCACCATTCGAGGCGGGCCTGACCCACGAATCGATCCATGCGCACACTATGCACGGCGCCCAGACCGGACGGGCAAGTCCGTGCGGCTGCCGGCCGCCGCAGGTCAGGCTGTGAGACAGAGTCGCATGGGCAAGCCGGACAGGCCCTCGCCTCAACCGGCTGCACCGCATGTGCCTTCGCTGCCTCCGGATCTCATCCTGAAAGCATCAGTTGGGGAGATGCGGGGCAAGTCGCAGCCACTCGTCCTTCGTAAGATCGCCCCGCCTCATGACCAACACAATGGTCCACGCGAGGCGATCACATGATCCACCGGACAAGACCTGGAGGAAGCCGGCTGGGCGGCGGGGAGCAAGCCCGTCAGGGAGTTCGTCCATCAGGGGTGTGAAGGGAGCGCGGTGTCACCGCATCCCGTTCCGTGAGGTGGCTGTCCATGGTGGTGTTCAGGTCGGTCATGAACGCTTCGACCTGTTCCAGGAATCGGGGCGGGTAGTGCGACATCGCGGCGTCGAGGCGGTGGGCGAGCGGGCCGAAGAACTCGTCCGCCCGTTCCTGGATGTGCCCGCCGCTGCGCAGCGTGACGATGCGCCGGTCGGAGTGCTCCCGGGCCCGCGTGATGTGCCCCGCCGCTTCGAGACGGTTCAGCAGTGCGGTGGTGGCACCCGTGGACAGGGAGATCCGCTCGCTGAGCCGCGCCGGTGACAGGGGGGTGCCACGCTCCTCGGCGGCGGCGATTTCCAGGACCGCGGTCGCATCCGTGGAGTGCAGGCCCAGCCAGGCGGCGAAGCGCCGGCTGAGCTCGGCGTAGTGGCCGCCGTAGATCCTCAGCGACTCCATCAGCTGCTCGCGCTGCTCCGCGACACCGTCGCGCACTGCTTCGTCCATGCCTCCGCCCTTCTCTCCTGTCATGGGGTCCCCACGCTCATCCCGCTTTGACAACCTACCGCCATCAATTTACCTTCATCGTGGAATTACTTCACCATGGAGGTATCTGGCGTGCGTGACCCGTCCCCCATCCCTGACGAGACGACCGAGCCCTACCGCGGGCGGTGGCTGATCCTGGCGGTGATGATCGTGGCCGAGATCATGGATCTCCTGGACGCCTCGATCGTCAACGTCGCCGGGCCGGACCTGGAGAAGTCCCTCGGTGCAGGTTCCGTCGGACTGCAGTGGGCGATCGGCGGCTATGCCCTCACCCTGGGCGCCGGTCTGGTGCTCGGCGGCCGGCTCGGCGACCGATACGGCCGGCGCCGGATGTTCCTGGTGGGACTCGCGGCCTTCACCGCGACCTCGCTGCTGTGCGCGGTCGCGCCGAACATCGAGTCGCTGATCGCCTTCCGCCTGCTGCAGGGCACCGCCGGAGCGATGCTGCTGCCCCAAGGCCTGGGTCTGCTGCGGGAGAACTTCTCCGGCCCCGAGCTCACCAAGGTCTTCGCGATCTTCGGACCCGTCCTCGGTCTGGGCGGCATCATCGGCCCGGTCCTGGGCGGCTTCCTCATCGAGGGCGACTTCTTCGGCCTGGGCTGGCGGTCGGTATTCCTGATCAACCTGCCCATCGGCATCGCGGCACTGATCGCCGCCGCAAGGTTCGTGCCCAAGAAGGCGGGCGACCGCACGGTACGGGTCGACATGACCGGCGCCGCCCTGGTCGTGATCTCATGCGCTCTGTTGGTGCTGCCGCTGAACCAAGGGCAGGAGGAGGACTGGCCGCTGTGGACGTGGCTGTCCATGGCAGGCTCGGTGATCGGTTTCGCTCTCTTCGCCCTTCAGCAGCGCCGCATGGCCGTCGCGGGCCGCGAGCCGCTGGTGACCCCGGGCCTGCTGCGCAAGCCGGCCTTCACCGTCGGGCTCGGCGGCATCGCCCTGTTCTTCGGCGGCCTCATCGGCACCCAGCTCGTGCTGACCCTGTTCCTCCAGATCGGCCGGCACTTCACCGCCGGTGAGGCCGGACTGGGCAACCTGCCCCTCGCGGTGGGAACCGCGATCGGCGGCGCGGTGAGCGGCGCCTTCCTCGCGGACAAGATCGGCCGCAAGGTGCTGCAGATCGGACCGCTGGTCCAGCTGGCCGGCGCGGCCGTGCTGTGGTTCGAGCTCGACGGCCTTGATACCGCCGCGTTCTCGATCTGGGACGTCGTTCCCGGCGTGGCGGTGGCGGGCGTCGGCGCCGGCATGGTGATCGCCGCCCTGTTCAGCTTCATCCTGGCCGCGGTCGACGACGACGAGATCGGATCCGCCTCCGGTGTCCTGTCGGCCGTCCAGGCTGTCGGCGGTTCCATCGGCGTCGCGGTCTTCGGGTCGGTCTTCTTCGCCCAGGCCAAGAGCGGTGACTTCACCGGCGGATTCCACCGCGCGTTGATCGTCCAGGCCTGCCTGCTGGTGGCCTTCCTAGTGATCACCTTCCTGCTTCCCAAGAAGGGCCGCCCCGACGACGAGCAGCACGGCATCATCACCGAGGCGACGGCCGGCGGCTCCGGCACCAAGCAGCACCTCACCGTCTGAGCCCCGGCCGGGGACCGTGCACGACAAGCGGCCCCGGCCGGCCCGAACGGACCGCGCACCGAGGCGCCCCGAATGCGAGGAGGATCGGCGTCGGCTGCCCGACCAGGGACAGCGATCCGCAAACGCAGCCGGAGGCCCGATCTTGTGTCACCGCTCGTAGCAGACTTCTTCGCGTACCTGCTCAGATCGGTCAACGGCGCACCCGGTAGCGCAGGTGAAGGACCCGGTTGCCCTGAATCACCACGTCAGGATCATCCAACAGGTGCTGCGCGTGGACCGACCCGAAGTAGCGCTTGCCGGACCCGAACACGACGGGCACGACGTCCATGCGCACCTCGTCGATCAGGCCCGCGGCAAGCACCTGGCCACCGACGTCGCCGGCGGCGACCTCGACCAGGCGGTCACCCGCAAGCTCCTGCGCCTTGGCCACGGCTGCCTCGACGCCGTCGACGAAGTGAAACGGCGCCTCGGGGTCCCAGCCCGCGGGCCCTGGCCGGTGCGACACGACGACGACGTGGTCGATCCCGCCCGGCGGCTTCCCGTCCCAGCCGTCCGTCAGGTCGAAGACGTGGCGGCCGACGATCGTGACTGCGATCTGGTCCCAGTACGGCCGGATGTAGTCGTAGGACGTCTGCGACACCTTCAGCACGCCGCTCTCGTCCAACGGAACGTCCCCGCTGGACAACCAGTCGAACAGCGGTCCGGGCTGGTCATCCTCGTCCGCGACGAAGCCGTCCACCGACACCGAGCTGTACATGACCACCTTGCCCACGGGGCTCTCCTCCGCTCTGGGATGCCCCAAATTAGCGTGTCGTGAGCTGTCGCTCCGGTAGGAAATCAATCGGCCTGGCAGTGGCCGGCCGTCCAGCGAGTGGCCGGGATGTCCGCGCAGGAACGGTCGCCGGACTTCAACGTTCCGGGTCGGCGTGAGCCCGGTGAACGCCCCGAACTCGTGGCCGAAGTGGCCCTGGTCGAAGCAGCCTGCGCCGCCTGCGAGGTCGCCCCACGGCATCCGTGGCCAGGTCTATTGCGGTCACGATATATGTGCGGTTGAAACGAGATATCGAGCCGCCCACGTCCTGTAATCCCAGGTGCACGCGCGCGCCTCCACCACCCTCCTTGAGAAAATGGGCGTCGGTGATGGTCTCCGCACCCGTTTCGTGCGGATCGTCATCCTCCGCTCCGTTCTCCCGTGCGGCCAGGATCAGGTCGACGTGCGCGGGCCAGACGGCTGTCCCCGTCCCCCGCATCCGGCTCGCACCGGGGCTCGCCTCCGGGGCGAACCCGGTATGGACGCGGCACGAGACGACGAGCCTTCCCGCGGCGGCCGCATCCTGTCGCGCCTGTGCACTGAGCTGCGTCTACCGTGGTCGCGCAGTGGCCAGGGGGTGCGTCGGCGGTCCACCGGTGTAATGGTGGAAACGTAGGGCGTCGCGAGAGAAGACGGTCCGTGAGGTTGCGACGCCCGGCTGGAAGGGGCGTGATAGCGGTGTCTGCCGACTCCAACCTGACTGACGCTCAGAGAGAAATTCTCGCTGAGATGGAAGAGGCTGAGGCGCGACTTCTGGACGTGCACAAGAGGGCGCGTGAGCTCTTGGGGCCGAGTGAAGGGGGCATTCGCTGTTTGAAATGCTTTGACCCTGACTATCCCTGCCCTGACTACAAGGAGCCCAGCTCTGGGCTCATTTGTGCTCGCCCTACCTGTCGTCATCACAAGGGTTCTCACGACATTTACTAAATCTATTGCTGAGTTCCAGCAGCGGTTGGTCAGCATCCGGGTAGCGGATGTTCACGAGAAGTAGCGGCAGTGCCGTGTCGATGAGGCGATCATCGTGAGGGAGCTCTGCAGCTCTGCTGCTGCCGAGCGAGGTCGAATACTGGCCAGCGGAGGGTACGGTTGCCGATTTCGAGATCTTGTGGGCAGACAGCCGCCAGCTGAGCCGGCTGAAGCCGTCCGACTCTCGTTATCTGCGGGTCGAGTTCACGGATTTCGTCGAATGCTTCCTTCCCAGTTGGCCTGCTGACGTCGGCGAGCCCGTTCGTGCCCCGGGGCCCGCCACCCCCGACGAGTTGCGGGCCCTGCTTCCCGGGCCGTGAAGGCGTGGCTGGCCGTGCGTCTGCGCTTCCACCGGTACCTCACCCCAACCGGCTCGTCGTGGCTGAACCCGGTCGAGCGGTGGTTCGCCGAACTCACCACGAAGAAGCTCCGCCGAGGCGTCCACCGCTCCGTCCAGGCACTCGAACGCGACATCCGGGCCTGGCTCGTCGTCTGGAACGAGCACTCCAGACCGCAGCTAGCCGACCAGGCGGCGGCGCCAGTCCAGGGGTGTGATCGTGATGGCCCGGGCCGGGTCGTGGTCCCACTCCGTACGGAGACCCACTGCTCCGAGGGCGGCCACGACCTCGTGGCCGATGGCCACAGTGGTCTCGGCCGAGCCGTCGAAGCCGCCGAAGAGCAGCGTCAGGCCGTGCCCCGCTGCGGCGGAGTCCGTGCACTGGGTGTGGAAGTAGACGAAGCCGCGGGCGTCGGGACGGCCTTCGCCGCCGATCTTGGACTGGCCGCAGCTTCGGCAGCAGGTGAAGTTCTCGCGGGCGGTGATTCCGGCCTCCTCGAGGGCGGTGAACGCGCGGGTCAGCCGCTCGGGGTCGGTCTCGCCCTCCCACGCGGTTTGCTCCGCGACCCGCTCCAGCCACAGCCGGTCGGCCAGCGCCTGCGCCTGCTCGCGCGAAACGGGCCGGTGCTCCGGGGTGACCAGGTACTCCTCCGCAAGCTCGGTCAGTTCGGCGCGCGAGGCGTATCCGCCGGTGAGTGCCTCGCGGACGCGGCCCTCCAACTCCGCTTGCCGGTCTTCGTCGAGGTCGAGCGGCGGCACCTCGTGGACCGGGCCCATGTCCAGCAGCGACCAGGCCGGTCCCGCTTCCCAGCCGGCCTCCCGGCGGGCCCACCCGGCGAGCGCCGTGATCACGGCCTCGGAGCCGTCGGCCACCGTCTCGAAGTGCCGGTCAGGGGCGCCGTCGCGGTACTCCAGCGTGTAGTCGCCGCCGGCCTCGTGCCAGACCTGCGCGAAGACGTCGGGCAGGTCGGGTAGCCGCTGGAGCACCAGGAACCGGTCACCGTCGCCACCGATCCGCCGGACCAGCCCGGCCAGTTCCTCGGCGGACACGCGGACGTGCCGCTCCCGGTTCTCCGTCTTCACCACGATCTCGAACATGCACGGACTGTGGCACACCCGTCTGACAGTGCGGGTGTAAGGTGCACATCAATTGAACGTGTTCAAGAAGTTCTCGGGGGGTTCGTCATGCGGAACCGTGTCGGCACTACGGAACGCCGGAGAACCCATGACTGGAGCGCCATTGCGCCGGGCGCCGAGGTCGTGGGAGGAGTGCAGCTGATCTGTGCGGCCCTGTACGCGCAGCTTGCCGCGCTGGCGGACGAACCCTACGGCCGGGGATACGGTGGCGCCATCGCGGTGCTCTTCTGGCTCGTCGTCCAGGCGGTCCTCGGGCCGTGCATCGGATTGGCGCTGGGCTTCGCGCACAGCCTGCTCTTCACCACGCCGGTGATGGTCGCATCGAACGCGGTCGGCGTGCGCACGCGGATTCCCGCGCCATGGTGGGCTCCGCCCGCACTGGGTCTGCTCGCGGCCGGGTACGCCGTACCGGTCTCGTGGATCGCCGGTACCGCGTACGCCGCCACGTTCGGCTGGATCGCGGCCCTCGGGGTGCTGCCCGTGGGGGCGTCCGTGTACGCCCGGATGCGGCTGGTGCCCAAGGTCAGGGCGCGACGGTGGGCGCTGGTTCTCATCGCGCCCGCGTTGGTCATCGCCTTCGCCTTCGGGGTGACCGCGCCGGCGTACCAGCCACCGGTCCTGGCGCGCGCAGACTATGTCGGCGAGTGGGCAGGCGACGGCGTCCACTTGGAACTCGGCGCCCAGGGCGAGGTGACGGCGCGGGAACTGCCGGTCTACGAGGGGTTCGAGGTTGTGGACCACTGCTCGGGCCACGGGACGTGGAAACCCCTGGAAGCAGCCCACGGTCACCGGGCGGGCGTCGACCTGGCCATCCCCAACTGCCATAGCGCGAACCTGAGTTGGGAGGTGGCGGGAACGGACGAACACCCGGAACTCTTCGTACTCATGGGCGATCCCGATGCCGGAGAGACGGTCGTACTGTCGAAGAGGCGGCCCGGCTAGATCGTCTCTTTCGGATCTCGTCGGTCCAGCCCGCCCAGTCCGGGTGCTGTGCATTGTGGGGCGGAGAGGCTCCGCGCGTACTGGGCCCCGTACCCGGGTGCCCTCGAGAACGCGGCGAAGCGCGGCAGGCTCGCAGGCGGCGCGCGGCGAGTGCTTGGCCCTGCGCGTCGGTCGCGGCCTCCTTCGCGCGGGCGGGGGAGGGCGCGATCGGGTGAAGTGGCAGAACCTGCCCGGGGTCCCGTCGTTGATCGAAGTGCTCACCGTCATGCGCTCGCATAAGCAAGAAGGACCACTGATGATCAAGAAGATGATGGCTACGGCCGCCGCCACCGCGTCGATCCTTGGTGCGGGCGCTGCTGTCGCGGCCCCGGCCATGGCCATCGGCAACGACAACGGGGTCAACTCCGTCAACGGCAACAATGCCCAGCAGATCTACGGCAACCAGAAGACCGAAGGCGCGATGAGCCCGCAGCTCGGCCTGGTCCAGGGCACCCTGAACAAGCCCTGCATCGGCCTGCCGGCGAAGGTCAACGCCCAGTCGCTGCTGGCCGTCCTCGCCAACGTCGGCGTCCAGGACATCAACGTCCTGTCCAACCCGATGAACCAGCAGTGCACCGAGAACTCCACCCAGGCCAAGGGTGACGAGCCGCTCTCGCACATCCTGGACAACATCCCGGTCCTGTCGGGCAACCTCTCCGCCGGCAGCTGACGCACACCCCTTCGCGAGCCGGGGCCTCCAACGCCTGCACGAGGGCGCACGAGGCCCCGGCTTGTTCCATGTCTTCCCCGCTGACCTCAGGGTTTGGCGATGTCAGAAGAGTGGAGGATCTCCCTCGGCCGGCTGAGCGCTCGGCTCGTTGGCAGGTGGCAGGCCGGCCCTGGCCCTGATGACGTCGGCACGTGCTTCCATCAGCAAGGCGTACGCTTTCAGGATTGCGGCGATCCCCGCCGCCACCGCGGTGGTCAGAGTGCTGACAGCCGTAATGACCTGAGCGGTGTCGGAGATCTGGAACCCTTGTTCGGGGACTCGCGCGATGAGGCCTCGGAGTGTCACATACGCGATCGCGTAGGCAACCGCGGCGACCAAGGCCAGTCCCCCGATGAACCAGACTTCGGAGCGACGGACCTTGCGTCGGGCCTCGAAGATGGGCCGGTTCAGTCTTCTTCCCTGCTGCTTGCGCGCTTCATCCATGGCGTCGTCCGCGGTCGCCTTCTGTAGGGCCAGGAACTTTGACGCGGCCTGGAGTGTCAGGTCGGACGAAGCATCGAACGGGCCCTCATCTCTACTGTTCATGGTCGTCATCTTGGCGCCCCTTGCCCTGTTCATGGGGCCGAACGGAGGACCAGGACGAAATAAGGGAGAGCACTGACTTTGCCGCCGGGCACCTCTATGACCAGGCGGTAGGAAAGACATGGTCAGCGGGACGGCTTGCCCAATCCCAGGCAGGGTTGCCGCCGTGGCGGTTCGGGCAAGTCATCCCAGCCCGCGGCCCGGCGGGTGCCCGTTCGGCGAGAGCGAGGCTGCTTCGGTCGAGCGGGCGTACTCGGTGGGAGTCTGACCGTAGTGCTTCTTGAAGGCTCGGGTGAAGTGACTGCCGTCCGCGAACTGCCAGTGTGCGGCGAGTTCCGAAATACTCAGGCGTCCTGACGGCGCGACGAGGGCGAGCCGGGCCTCATGCAGTCGCCGGTGCCGGATGTAGGTGGTCACCTGCTCACCCACCGCGGCGAATGCCCGGTGCAGCGTACGGACGGAGACGTTCAGTTCACGGGCAAGCGTCGTCGGGGAGAGTTCGGGATCAGCGAGTCGACGGTCCGCGAGGTCCTTGGCTGCCTGGGTGAGCGCGGGAGCCAACCGGGGTTCCACGTCGTCGAACCGGCCCTTCGCCACGGCCTTGGTCAGCTCGACCAGGGTGCTTTCGGCAGCTTCCACACCGGCCGGGCCGAGGTCTGCCACGGTTGCGTGAATCATGTCGGTGAGGGCCGACAGCAGGCGCATCTCGGCCGAGTCCGCCGGCCCGGTGACGGCCCGGCTCCCGAGCAGGGGTTTGAGCTCGCCGGGAGGCAGGACGAGGAACTTCGCCGTGAGGTGCGCCGACGTCTCGAAGGCCGTCAGGCCCCCGAGGTGCCGGACGAGGAACTGCCCGGCCGACACGGTCTGGTCGCCGTGACCGGGCGGGCCGCCCAGAGTCCATGCGCCGTGCCGCACGACGTACATGGCAACCAGATCCTGATCGCCGCCCGGGACGTCCGCGGTCCGGGTTGCCGACGCGGCGTGAAGATCGGCGATCGCCGCGCCGTGCACCTTGGCCACGTTGCCCTTGACCCGGAAGTCACCGACCGTGTCCGGGCTGAAGGCCGGCAGTTGGAAGACATCGTCGCCGACCTGCGTCTCCCACCCGCGCCGGAAAGCGTCGAGTCCCCGCGGTGCGGCGTCCGGGGCGGTCGAGTCCACTGCGAACACACCGCGCACGTGGTCGACTTCCGCTCCAGTACCGTGCATCCCTCTGCGATCCTCTCGTACTCATTGCTTCAACGCCGTCCTGTGGTGATCGTGTTCCGCAGGACGCCGCCGTGACCCATGTGGACACCGTGTCAATCTTCCTATAGACGGCTCGCAGGGCAGCGGTCGAGAGGTGGCACAGCTGATGCTTCTGATTCGGCGGGAGACGAGCTGATCGCCTGAGTACGCGCCGCGGTGGTCGGTTCGCCCAGTACGGCGACGAGCACGAGCGCGACCCCTGACGATCAGGCTTCTCGCAGCCTGATCGTCAGGGGTCGCGCTCGCGCTCGGTACTCCTTGATGAGTTCGTACATGGGTTGGCGGTGAGACAACGAGCGCGCGATCGTTGATCACGGTCGTGTGGTGAGGAGGAACGCGTCTCGTCCAGCGATCATCAGCGACCGGACATCACCGGGATGTCGACCGACGTGATCGCTGAAATGGCGCCGAGGTGGGCCGTTGTGACAGGTACGGCATCACACCAGGCTCGCCTCTCGGTCACGGAAGCCGGTCGGCGGCGCCGGTGCGAAGCACCGACTGTCGTTCGTCGACCGGCTCCAGCGAGGACCCTCCGGAGTCCGAGCTGCCGGCCGCGGGCTTCGTTTCGACGCCCCGGGACTTCTTCGCCACCTCGGTCAGAGCTTCCGCCGGAGGCAACGGCAGCTGACTGGCGCGCAGTTCGCCGTGTGGGCCGATGGCATCTGCCACGCCCAGACAGGTGCTGCCTCGGAAGACACCGAGCTCGTAGTGCACGGACCCGGTGTCGACGGAACGGACCGTGAGCGCGATCTCGTAGTCGCCCGGGTAGGTCACCTCACCGAGGTACTGGATCTGGTACGACCAGGGCGGCAGATCCGGCACCGAGCCCCCGGCAGTCGTACCGATCGAGTCCAAGGTGAATGCGGCAACGGCCTCGTCGTACCAAGTGGCCAGTGCGATGAAGTTGACGTGCTGGTTCGAGTCGACGTCACCGATCCGGGAACGCAGCGGGGCCCAGTACGAGTAGTGGGCACGGTGCAGGCGCTCTGGGAGCAGACGGGGGGCTGCCGACCTTCCTGCCACCTCTGTCTGCGGTAGCTGCATCTCGTCGAGATCGGCGATCAGCTCGGCCGGAAGCTGGAGCGGCCCCGAGTCGTCGGCCAGCACGACAGTCGCGTCGCCGCTGCCCACATGCTTGTCGCCGACCATGACCTCCTGTCCGAAGGTGACGGAGGAGCGCCCGACCCGGCGCACGCCAGTGTGCACTTGCACGCGGGTACCGGCCGGTCCAGCCGGAGCGAACCGGCTGACTCGTTGGCCGACGAGAAGTAGCCGAAACGGGCCGAACCGCCCCTCACCGACGAGGCGTTCGAAGCGGTGCAGTCGCAGCCGAATCCGGGCGTCTTCCAGCCAGCGGGCCACGCCGATCGTGCTTGCCGAGCCGTCTCGGCCGAGATCAGCTTGCCGCACCCGGCCGTCGACCCGGATGCCGGCACCTTGGTTTTCAGGGAAGTTCACGTACGACGACCTCGTGTCAACGTCAACTCCGCCCCCAAGTCCGACCGTGCCGGACGCGGTCGTGTCCACCGGGAACCCATCCGTGCCGGCGCCGCCCGCGGTTACCGGCAGCTGGCGCGGCTCGACAGTCAGCGGGCGATCGAGATCGCGAAAGGTGCGAATCCGCTGGACCGGATCACGTGCGGCACGAACAGAATCGCGGCCTCCGTGGCGCGGGCGGTCTGGATCCCGCCGAGGTCGGTGATCCATTCCTTGTTCCAGCCGAGATCGGTGAGGAGTTCGCGGACGGTCTGCTTGGCCAGCGGGTCCTCGCCGGAGAGGAAGGCGGTTGGTGTCTGGGTGAGCGTGGCCGGCGCGGTCATCACCGGGAAGAGCATGGTGTTGAGCGTCTTGACGACGTGCGTTGCGGGGAGCGCTTCCTGGAGCTTTTCGGCGAGGCTCGAGCCGGGGTAGATGAGGTCGGCGGGCAGTCCGTCCGGTCCGTCGACGGTGGCGTTGGAGACGTCGACGAGGATCTTGCCGTGCAGCTCTTCGCGCAGGGCGGCGAGAAGTTCCAGAGTGCCGGCGCCCGGGGTGGCGTTGATGACGATCCGGGCAGTCCGGGCGGCATCGGCGACGGCCCCCGGCGCGCGGTCCGCGACGGTCACCTCGTGCCCGGCCCGGGTGAGGGCTGTGGCCAGGTTGCCGCCGACGCGGCCGTTTCCGAGAACTGCGATCGTGGTCATGGTGTTGTGCTCCTTGCGTGAGTACGGGGTAAGGGGTGCGGGTTGTGGTGTGAGGTCAGCGTGAGAGGGAGGCGACGGCTTCGGCATGGACGCCCGGTGCGGCGGCCAGGAAGCTCTCGCTCTGCGGGGTCCAGGGACGGCCCTCGGCGTCGGAGATCTGTCCGCCGGCTTCGGTGACGAGCAGCGCGCCGGGCAGCAGGTCCGCGCGGGCGCCGGCGAACTGCCAGAAGGCGTCGATCCGGCCGGCGGCCACGTTCGTCAGGTGCAGGGTCGCGGGTACGGCGGTGCGGACGACGAGCGCGTTGAAGAGCATCGCGGTGATCGATGAGCCGACGCGCCGTACGACCTTCTCGTCCTCGTCCGGCCGGGCCTGGCTGGTGGCCACGATGCCCAGGCCGAGATCCGCTGTCGCGGAGACGTGCAGCGGACGGCCGTCGAGGTAGGCGCCGGCGCCGGTGAGCGCGGTGTAGGTCTCGCCGGTCAGCGGGAGGTGGACCGCGGTGAGCACCGGCTGGTTCTCCCGTACGAGGGTGGCGGTCACCGCCCACTCGGGCAGGGCGTGCAGGTGGTTGACGTTGCCTTCGGCCGGGTCCACGACCCACCATTCGCCGGGCGGCAGCGCCCCGCCGTCCAGTTCGTCCTCCACCCAGCGGGCGTTCGGGCGCAGGACCGTGAGTCGGGGGCGCAGGATGTCGAGGGCCGTGTCGTCGTTGGCGGCGAGCGCGCCCATCAGCTCTTCGCGGGTTTCGTAGCGGACCACGTCGCCGAAGCGCTCGCGCAGCGCCGCACCGGCGGCGCGCACGGCGATCTCGGTCTGGCTGAGCAGGTCGGCGTCGGAGGTGACGACGTCAGTGGTCTGAAGTGTTTCGAACATGGTGGTGCTCCTGTCTGAGGAGGGGGGATGAGGCGATGAGGCCGATCGGGGTCGAACTGCGCGGTGCTTCTCGCGCTTTCACCTCGAAGGTATATAGCCCGATGATTAACTTCAAATGCATGTGAAGAACGGAAAGAATTACTCGCATGCAACTGTGATGGTGTCGCGCGTCTGCGTGTCTTACCCCCGCGATGAGTTCGGGTCCGGGCCGTCTTCGGCGCACGACGGGGGGCTGAAGCGCGTTGTGGAAGCGCCCTGGGCGCGGAAGAAGGCTCAGCCGAGCAGTTCGGCGGCCCGTTCGGCGATGGCGTAGACGGTCGCGTTGGTGTTGGCCGAGGGGATGGACGGCATCACCGAGGCATCGGCGACCCGCAGTCCGGCGATCCCATGTACGCGAAGGTCTGCAGGGTCGACGACGGCATCGGCGTCGGTTCCCATGCGGCAGGTGCCGGTGAAGTGGAAGTAGGGGCCGGTGGCCTTGCGGATGAACTCTTCCGCGGATTCGCCGCTCGTTCCGGAGCCCGGCACCGCTTCCTGCTTGCGCCAGTCGGCGAACGCGTCGGCCTCCCCGATGCGGCGTGCCACCGCCAGGCCCTTGCGCATGACCTCCAGGTCACGGTCGTCGCTCAGGTAACCGGGGTCGACGACGGGAGCGCTGGCCGGATTGGCATCCGCCAGGCGCACGGTGCCGCTGCTGTGCGGAGCCATCGCGGAGAAGGCGATGGAGTAGCCGTTGGCCGGCTGCCGGCCCCATGCAGACGGGAGCGGTGCGGCGACGACGTAGACCTGAAGGTCCGGCCGGGCCGCGGCAGGGTCGCTGTACAGCAGGCCCATCATTTCGGCCGGCGGGTTGCCGGGAACGAACGGTACGGGCCGGCTGGCTTCGTACACCACGCCCGCCATCGGATGGTCCTGCAGATGGGATCCCACTCCCGGCAGGTCGGCCACGACGCCGATGCCGTGTTCGCCGAGGTGTCGTGCCGGGCCGATCCCTGACAGCATCAGGAGGTGCGCGGAGCCGATGGCCCCCGCGGTTACTATGACCTCGGCGCTCTCGACGGACAGGTGCTCGCCACCCACGGTGTACTCGACGCCGGTGCAGCGGCCCGCGGCGATGCGCAGCCGCTGCACGGTCGCGTCCGTGACGACGTCCAGGTTCGGCCGGCCGAGGAACGGGCGGATGTAGGCGTCGGCCGCGCTCTGACGGGAGCCGCCGGGCAGATTCATGTCACTCCACCCGAACCCGGTCTCCAGCCCGCCGCCGATGTCATCGGCGCGTGTGAACCCGGCCTGTACCGCGGCGTCGACGCCCGCCGTGGCCAGGGGATGGGGTTCCGGAACCGGGGCGACCACGACCGGCCCGTCGGTGCCCCGTAGGGAGGCATCACGCCCGCGCGTGCTCTCGCTGCGGCGGAAATAGGGCAGCAGGTCGTCGAAACCCCAGCCCGGAGCGCCGAGTCCGGGCCATTCGTCGTAACCGGAGCGGTGCCCCCGCAGGTGGTAGAGGCCGTTGACGCTCGACGATCCGCCGAGCGCCTTGCCGCGCAGCACGTCAGCGGCCCTGCCCGTACCGGCCTGCACGGTCGAGGCGCCCAGCCAGAGGGATGCCGGGTCGAACCCCAGGAATCCCCAAGGAGATGCCATCGCCTCGGTCGCGTCCCGGGCTCCCGCCTCCAGCAACAGCACCCGCACGCCGGGGCATTCCGAAAGCCGGGAGGCAATCACGCACCCCGCTGTCCCCGCTCCCACAACGACATAGTCATAAGGACTCTGGCCCATCATGTCTCCGCTTCCCACGGCAGCACTGTGCGACCACCGGGCTTCAAGAAAAGGCTCTTCGACGATCAAAGAGCTGACTGCTTGCATGTACTAAAGGGGGCCGAAAAGTTGGGTTGGTTCTCTTCAGATCGGCCCTGTGCCTCGCTCGGCCGCCTCCGGGCTAGGTGACCCGGTGACAACAACGATCACCTTGGTCCGACGGGCCTGGGCGTGCCTGGTCCGGCCATTGCCGATCACCCCGTTGGGGATGTCCATGTCGGCGACGGCACTTGCGATGACGGCCATGCGGCTGGACTTCTCTTGTTTCACGAGTCTCTTGTCCTTGGTGTGCACCCGTCCAGGAACAGCCCGGGTTTTCCCTTCTGCCGTCGAATCTTAGGAATACCGACACGGCGCGTACTTGAACCTCCGCGACGTTCGTCCGGAACCTCAGCGCCATACGAGTGGCGAGGCAGTCGGCGTCGCGCGCGACGGTCGGCCGCCTCCGCGAGGCCAACGTGGAGTCGAAGGCCGGTCTGCCCCGCCGTGAGGGCGTTGTACGGGTCAGTGGGGGCTACAACGGGTTGCCCGCACTGCCGTGCGGACAGACGGGCCAGCCGTTGAGTCGGCGACCGCTTCCTTTAGGCGGCCGGCCGGGCCTCGGCTTCCGCCGCTGCCACGACCTCGCGTACGAAGGGCATCGCTTGACTCTCGGAGATGCCGCCGTACTGGCCGGAGAGACCGTGGATGTTGATCGTGAGGTTGCTGATCCGGACGCGGGCTTCGAACGTGGTGTTGTAGGCCCAGGTGACGTCTGCCTGGTCCCCGAGTGCGAGTTTCTGCGGGGGGCTGTCGACTCCCCGGGCCGTGTAGATGTAGGGGCGTTCCTTGAGGAGGTTCTCGGCCGACTTGACGCTGCCGTGGACCATGAGTTCCACGTGGAGAGTGCGGCCGTCGAAGCCCTTGAATTCGCACTGGTTCACAGCCGCGGTGTCGACCGGGCCGCCGTTGGGCTCTGCCCCTGCCAGCACTTTGTCAACGTGATCCGTGCGCAAGAGGCCCGACTGGCAGATCTTGGGTGCCGCGGTGAACCTGTTCGCCTCGGAGGAAGGCGCCGAGACAGTCGGGGTTCCGTGCGACGGGGGCGCGCCGCCATCGTTCAGCTGCATGCCCACGGCCACCCCTCCGGCAGCAAGCGCCAGGGCCGCGACGGCCGCCGCGGAGGCCATCGGCCACGTTATCCCGCGCGAGCGGCGCGCGCCCCCGGGGGAGAT
The DNA here is from genome assembly GCF_042891345.1 of Streptomyces sp. NPDC001903. Lineage (NCBI taxonomy): Bacteria > Bacillati > Actinomycetota > Actinomycetes > Kitasatosporales > Streptomycetaceae > Streptomyces > Streptomyces sp. NPDC001903. The sequence goes on along the minus strand of NZ_JBIASZ010000002.1, from coordinate 228,880 downwards.
CTCACCGTCCCTGGGCGTAGCCGGGGGAGGGCTGTCCGCCGATGGGCGAGGAGCCGTCTCGGTCGGTGCCTCCGGACCCGGTGGAAGGAACGCCGTCGCGGCGGGGCCCGGCCTGCCCGTGGCGACCGCCTGCAGGTACGCCCTGGCCTCCGACGTGTTCCATCGCGTGCCGACTCCGCGGGTCAGCAGCCCTTCGATGGCGGGCGCCAGTTCGCCGGCCAGTCGCATCGGTTCCGGATCGCGGGAGACGATCGCGGCGATCACGGCAACGACGTCGTCGGCATCGTAGGCCTGGCGTCCCTCGACCGTGTAGTACAGCGTGGCGCCGAGCGACCACAGGTCCGCCTTGGGGCCCACCTCGGATCCCGACAGCCGTTCCGGAGCCGTGTAGCCCACCGTGCCGACGACCATCCCCGTCGCGGTCAGCGGCTGGGTGGCGCCCGTGAGGGAAGCGATTCCGAAGTCCGTCAGTACTGCCTTGCCGTCAGGGTCCAGGAGCACGTTCTGCGGTTTGACGTCCCGGTGCAGGATGCCCTCGGCGTGGGCGGCTTCCAGGGCGGCGAGGACCGCCAGCCCGATCTCAGCCGTCCGCTGGGGGCTCAATGCCCCCGACGCCTCCACCTCCTGCGCAAGAGACCGCCCGGACACCAGACGCATCACGATCCACGGGCGACCGTCCTCCTCGATCACGTCGTACACCGGCACGATCCCCGGGTGGTCCAGACGGGCCGCGGCCCGCGCCTCGACCATCACCCGTGCCCGCTGTCGGGCGTGATCGCTTTCGCTCAACCCTTCGGCGAGCCGCAGCTCTTTCACGGCAACGGCACGCTTCAGTTTCCGGTCGTAGCCACGCCACACCGTCCCCATGCCGCCCGACGCGATCGGCTCGCGGTCAAGGACGTATCGGCCCCCGTCTAACTCCCCCTGTATGGACATGGTCACGCACGATAGCCGAGCCGGTACCGCCCCGGCGAGGAGCGGAGGGGTTCCCCGGTGTATGGAGCTGCCCGCTCCAGACGTGGTGCAGGCGGAGATCCGTACGTCCGCCTACAGGCTGCGTGTTGACTTGGCACGTCTCACGGCCAGGGCGGCGCGATCGCGCGAATGGCGCGCATCGAGTTCTCGACCGATTCGATGCTGGCCTCGTAGCCTGCCTGGAGGGGTTCGCGCGAGTGGGGGAGGAAGGCAACCCGCACGCGTGGGCGGTGCCGAAGCGACGTGAGGGCCCCGGCGCCCGTGACGGCGCACCCGATGAGCCGGGTTTCGGGCACCGCTGCGAGGAGGCGGGCGGCGCCACTGCGCACGCGCAATGTCCTACCCCGGGAAAGGGTCCCCTCGGGAAACACACAGACGCAGTGGCCGGCCCGGAGCGCCTCTACCGCAGCGTCCAAGCCGCCCTTCTGCCGTCCGCGTTCGATGGGGATCTGCTGGAGACGGTCCAGCACGGCGCCGAGAGGCCGTCGTTCCCACAAGGACCGCTTGGCGAGGAACCTGACCTGCCGGTGCCGGCGTGCCGCGACGCCGACGACGAGGGCGTCCAGTGGCGTGTCGTGATTGGCGATGATCAGGGTCGGGCCGGAGCGCGGGATGTGGTCCGCCCCGTCGACACTCAGTGGTCCGCGCCCTTCCACCATGACTCGGGCCGTGGCCAGAGCGAGACGATACGTGAGCGTCATGTGGGTTCCTCCTGGGCAAGAGGCGAGCGAGCGAGGACACGCAGGGCGCGGGACACGGACGCGAACCTCAGGTAGCCGCGGTTACCCAGGGGATCGCCGTCGACGTGCACGGCCACGGGCCGGTCGGACCGGACGGCGAATCGGTCGACGTCATGCACAAGGAGCTCACCGGGGCAGGGCTTGTACGGTGTCCGGCCGGCCATTCGGACGACGGAGCGGATCAGGGCGAGCGGGTTCGTCGTCCGGCGGGCGCAGAGATCGAGCCCCGTGTCGAAAGACGCCTGCGGCGTGGCGCGCAGCGGCCGTTGGCCCACGTAGGTCCAGGGATCGCTGTTCGCGACGACGAGCCACCGTAGGCCGTTGCACGGTGGGAAGCCCGACCGCTCCAGCCGCAGGCCGGGGGAGGAGTGTACGAGGAGATGGCGTGCCGCCGTGCCTGCGGTGCGCGAGAGACTCGACCGGTGCCCCCGTGCACGTTGTACCTCCACATCCGCGACGATCGCGGCATCCGGGCCCACCCCCGCGGCGAAGAGGAAGTACCGCTCGTCGACCCTGCCGACCCCGATCGTGCGGTACTGCGCGGCGTGCAGATGGCGCCGCAGGGCGTCGGTCGCAGCCCGGAAGTCCCGGGGGAGCCCGAGGGAACGGGCGAAAACGTTCGTCGCGCCGCCCGGAACCACGCCCAGGGCCGGGATGCGATCGTGGACCCCGTCAGCGAGGAGGCCGTTCGCGACCTCGTTCACCGTGCCGTCGCCGCCGAGCGCGACCACCACGTCCACCTCCCGTCCCCGCATCGCGTCCCTGGCGAGTGCGACGGCATGACCGCGGCCGGTGGTCTCCACCGACTCGGTCCGTGTGACCCCGCGCAAGGTGTTGAGGAGATGGTCGCGCCGGGCGCGGTCGACGCCCGTCGCGTGGGGGTTCACTACGACCAGTGCTGGCACCGGGGCAGACTACGGCGATCCGAGGGTGCTTCGTGAGTGAAAGCGTTCAATTCGGTGAAAGGGATCCCCAAATCCGCATACCACTGTCCTTGGGCGTTCTCGGTGGGACATGATGTTCGCTTCATGCGGCCGGTGCAATGGAGCCCCGTCCGCGCGTGCTTGGCGGGCGGCGATGGCGGAGCTGGCGGAGCTGGCGAGGGATCATCTGGGGCGCATGACGTTCTCCAGTGCGCGGGCCGCTCTCTTCGTGAGTCTGCGGGCACCTCTCTACGTGTTCAACGTCGTCTCCGCGGAGGGCTGGGTCAAGGACCGCCCACTCGTCCTCGCGATCACGCTCCTTGCCGCGGCGGTCGACGCGGGAGTCGCCTGGCGGCTGCACCGATCGGGGCGCGACCTCATGAAGGCGCGTGTTCCGCTCGACCTGCTCTACGCGTGCCTGGGCGCTCTCGCCGTGCCTCCGACCTGGCCGTACTCCGGTGTGCTCATCTTCCTGGTCCCGACCGCCATCGAGCTCATCGCCGTACGGGGACTGCCGCTCGGCGCCCTGTACGTGGCCACGGTGGACGGCGTCATGTACCTCACCCGTGTCGGGGCCGGCGCCGACCCGTACCTGTTCGAACTCCTCTTCTACGGCGCGTGGATGCTGGTCATCGGGGCCGCTGCGTTCGCAGTGACCGAATTCGCCGGACGGCAGCACCAGAGGCGATTCCTGGCGGAGCGGGAAGCCTTCCGCACCATGGTCGCCCTGCAGACGCGCAACGACCTCTTCCTCGGCCGCGGCGGAGCCGTGGCGGAGTCGCTCAACCGCACCTGGTTCCAGCTTGAGTTGAAGCTGGGAGACGTGGCACGTCGAGCCCGTCACGAGTTTCGCCGCGAACAGGAGTACCTCTCCGACAGAACCCGGGAGCAGGCCAGGTACCTGGCGGACGTCCTCCTGGAGATGGCGGCGGCGCAACGTCGTGGCCGGCCCGCCGTCGCGGAGCACCTGCACTTCAAGATGGACAGGGAGCAAGGCCTCCAAGTACTGACCCCCGCCCAGGCCGAGGCGTTCACGGCCCAGCTCAACGCCCTGGACCTGACGGGGCAGCATCGTGCGGAGGTTCTCTTCAGCGACGCCGTCACCGGTGAGGCCCGGCTCTCCGTGGGTGGCCGGACGGTGCACGTCCCTCCGGCGAAAGGACGCAAGCTGGCGCTCGTGCCCGCAGCCGTGATCTTCGGCTCCGGTTCCCTGCTCGCCCTCGTCAACCCGATCTACGCGGACCTGCCCCTGGCTCCCGTCCTCCTCACCATGGCGACCACCGCTGCGCTGGGCCTCACGGCCGAGCGACGAAGAAGACGCAGGCGGGAGAAGGGCCTCGGGGCGGGGATGCGCACGCTTTGGCTCACGACCCTGCTTCCCGCCATCCTCGTCCTGGGAATGACGGCCGTGCTGCCCGTCCACTGGAGGCTCGCGGACGGCCGGATCATCGTCCCCGCGATCATCGGGCTGACCGGCACGCTCTACATGGTGGGCATCGTCTGGCCCGAGCTGCCACCCCGCCTCCGCCGGTGGACCGTCGCCTTCTGCCTGGCCTGGACCTTCGTCGCCGTCCAGATGAATCCATACGGCGCTCCACCCCTCCGATCGGTCATCGGCACGCTGATCATTCCGGCCAGCGTCGTCATGACGGTCCTGGCCTTCGACAACAGGAACAGGGACCTGGGCCTGCGTCTGCACGACCGGTGGGTGGGACAGCTCCAAGCCACCGCCGATGACATCAGGGCCCGTTGCTTCAAGGAGGAGATCAACCTGCTGCAGCGTCAGATCGAGCTGGCCGCAGTCATGGTGGGCCGCGCGGAAGGCGAGCACGACGTGGCGGTTCCCGCCCGACTGCTCATGGAGGCCCGGTCCTCCCTCGAAGCCCTGAGCCATCAGAGCCTCGTGCATTCCACCCGGGCGAGGAGTTTCTGATGGGCCGTGTACTGATTCTCGCCCTCGGATCCCGAGGGGACGTCGAGCCGTGCGTCGCCCTTGCCGGGGCGCTGCGTCAGGACGGCCACGACGTCACCATCCACGCGCTGGACGACTTCCGGGACCTCGTCGGCCGCGCAGGCATCGACTTCGCGTCCATGCGGGCGAGACTCCCCCGCCCGGGGAGAGGGTCCCGGCAGATGGACTGGGCGATGACGCACGCGCACCGCCATCCGATCGTGGCCGTGGCAGGCGTGGGCCTGTGGTTACGGGGCGTCGCCACCGACATCGCGCGATCAGTGACGCCCCGGGTCCGTCCCACCGACACGGTCATCAGCGGAATCCTGACCCTCGACACGGCGCTGGCGCTCCGCGCGGCACTCGGATGCCGCATCGCCTTGGCCCTGTTCGCCCCGTGCCTGCCCACACATGAGGGGCCCAGCCTCATCGAACCACTGAGGCCCGCGCACAGCAGTGTCCTCAACCGGGCGGGAGGCACCCTGGCATGGGCGGCAGGCGTCTGGTGGTCCCGATCGGGCGGCGCCGCCGCGCGGCGCGAACTGGGCCTGCCCCGGCGGCGCACTGAACGCTCCTTCCTCGTTCCCCCCGACGTTCCCATCCTCCTCGCCGCGAGCCCCCTCCTCGTCCCCGCGGCCACGGACTGGGGTCCCGGAGTACGGCTGACGGGACCATGGCACGTGCCCGCACCCGACGACCAGGACGTGCCCGACGGTCTTGCCAAGTTCCTCGACGAGGGTCCCGCCCCCGTCTTCGCGAGCTTCGGCAGCGTCGGACTGGCCTCCGACATCCCGCTGTTCCTCGACGCCGCCGCAGCCGCGGGGGTCCGCCTGGTCACCACCGTGCCGCGCGGCTCCGACATGGCGCCGGGCCGTGTCGGCGCGACGGCCTACGCAGTGGACGAAGCTCCGCACGCGTGGCTGCTGCCCCGTACCGCCGCCGTCGTTCACCATGGCGGGGCCGGCACCACGACGACCGCGCTGCGCTCGGGCGTCCCCTCCACCGCTGTCCCGCACCAGTTCGACCAGCACTATTACGCCCGTCGGCTCGCCTTGCTCGGCGTCGGACCCATCGCCGTGCCTCGGCGGAAGCTGGACAGCGCCGGGCTCGCGCGGATGATGACGGCGATGACCTGCGCGCCCGAGGCGGCGGAGTATCAGCGGCGGGCGATCCGGATCTCCGCGGAAGCCGCGGGGGAGCGGGGCACAGCGGAGGCGATGCGCGTACTGAGAACCGCCCGGCTGATCTGAACCCGGGCGGGGAGGCCGGAGCGGGGGTCCGCCGGCACCCGGCGGAGCGAGTGTCGAGGCCCGCCGTTCACCTCACCCGCTCGTCTTGGCGTCGATGGACACGGGCAGTACGACGTGCGGATAGGACCGCAGGACCGGATAGAGGGCCCGGAAGCGACGGGCTGATGAGGGGGCGGCTCCGCAGGATCGGAGGAACGCGACCCACTGTCCGACGTTTCGTGCGTGGTGCGCGACCCCGATGTCGTCGTGCGCGGCGTGGTTCAGCAAGTAGTCCCAGGCCCGCCAGCACCATCGTTCCGCACGTGTTTCGGGTGCGTCCTCGATGACGACGACCGTCGACCGGGTCACCCGTAGGACCTCGCGCACGAGGGCTTCGGGGTGCTCGGCGTGGTGCAGTACGAACACGAGCAGCGCCGCGTCAAACGACTTGTCGGGGAACGGCAGTCGTTCCCCGTCGTAGAGCTGCAACGGCACCTCGGTGACGTTGTGGTCGACGACGTCGACCGCTGTCACCGAGAACCGTCCGTCGACTCCCAGGAGCTCCGCGATGCGACATCCCCCTGCCCCGACGTCGATGACGCTGCCCCCCACCGGCAGATGCGCCCTGATCGAGTCGACAAGGGGCTCCTCCCGCCAGTAGACCCGGGAGAAGGCACGTCCCACCCAGCCGACAACACCCATGAGGGCCACTATGACGTGGCTGACTCGACGACGGCATGCCGTTTCGGCAGACCGAACGCAACCATCGATCGCTGCCGCCGCCGCGGATGAGGGTCCGAGCTTCTGCCGCGTTCGTACGTACCGCTCACTGACTGCCGTCACGGGCGCCGTGAGGATCGTCCGTCGCCCTGAGTCCGAGCAAGCGCCGCAGGAGAGAGCGCAGTTCCTTCCCGTGCGCGAGCCGCCGCCGCTCGCCGGTACGGAACACCGGGACGGGCAGGAGGCCGCCCAGCGTCTCGCGCAGGCGTCGGCGTTCGTAGGGCGAAACGCCGACGGCCGAGGCGCCGTCCGACACGAGTGGAGGAGCGGCCCTGCTGTTCTCCGCGGCGGCGAGCGCGTCCCCGATCCGCGGTGGCGCGACGAATCCGAGGGCACGCCAGTCGACCGGCTTCCGGGGGCCCATGTCCAGTGGCGACTCCACCGCGCGGACGAAGTGCGCCGAGGACGGCACGTCGAGGTAGTCGAAGGCGTAGTCGACCCCGGCCTCCTGGCACCGCAGGGAGAGTTCGGGATGCGTGCGCGCGTACGAGCTGACCAGGATGATCACGGGCCGCTCCCTGCCCGCCAGTTCACGGATGCGCTGTGCGACCCTCGGCCCGAGGAAGCGGTCGGGCAGTTCACCGCTGCCCATCAGTATCGGATGCTCCCGGTCGTCCCGGCCGTCCAGTACGACGGTGTCGAACCGGTGCCAGTCCGTCTCTTCGAACGCCGCCTCGAAGCTGTAGCCCACGGCGGTGTGTCCGGCCGCGCGGAGCCAGCCGACACGGCCGTCCAGGACGTCCTCGCGCTCGTCCACCACGGCGACCCGCACGCGTACCACCCCCATGTCCCGCACTGTAGCGGCCGATCCGACGGTCGGAGTCCGGCGCGTGAGAACCGGACGGTCACCGGTCGCAAAAGCCACCTCTCTGTTTTGCGAACGCCCAAGTCCAGTCTGGCTTCAGACCGATCGCGCCGCCCCGACCACGGGCGAGCGAGGCACCGTGCTCCGCCGGATCTGCCTGCTCCGGCCGAACCGAAAGGACCCGTCACCATGCCCGGACCGCGCAACCAGGCCCTCCTCTCGCTCCGCGCCGCTCTGATCTTCGTGCTCAGCCTGATTGCAGCCGCGGTGGCCGGAGGCCTGACCTACCTGAGCACGCATCGCGTTCCCGACGCCCTCATCGCCGCGGGTGTCGCTGCGGGAGGCGCGCTGGCCCTGTTCAGCACGATCATCGAGTAGGACAGGCGCCCCGCGCTTTCCGGCACCCGGCCGGCATGGTCCCCGACCATGCCGGCCGGGTGCCTTTGCGATGCCTCGGTCACGGCGCCCGGGCGGCCGATGGCGTAGCGCGCGATCGGCGGGAGCAATGACGTCGCCGTGCCCGGTCGCCGCGTGCTCGTCGAGGCTGGGCCGTCGCGGGCCGCTACGTCGTGAGCCAGCCGCGCAGGAGTCTGCTCACGGCGGGCATCGCCACGTACGTCATCAGCACATTGAAGACGGCGGCCGTGATCAGGCTGTTGAGCAGGAGGGGGAGTGCGGTCAGGTGCGGCATGAGGAAGAGGCCGCCGAGCACGGAGATGGGGTAGATCGCCAGGGTCGCGCTGACGGCCATCTTCCACCGGGGCGGCGCCGGCCGTGTCGAGCCCGGTTCGGCGAACCAGGTCTCCATGCCGGTCAGGGTGCGCCGGGCGATCTCGGTGTGGTGGTGTCCCCGGCAGTCGGCGAACCAGGCCGCCCGCTCGGGGGACTCCTGCCAGGCGCGGCAGGCGTCCGCGTTCCGGAACCGGTGGACGAGGAACCAGGGGGCGTCGCCGCCGGAGGAGCGGAAGAGCCCGTACCCCAGGTGTCCGGGGAAGGCGGCCGCGCTTTCCAGGATGCCTTTCGCCCACCGTTCGAAGACGGCTTCGTGCCCGGGGTCGACCCGACGGGCTATCAGCAGGGTCACCTCGCCGGTGTCGGCGGGGACGGTGGAGTGCTCAAGGCTGACCGCGGTCACATGTACTCCTCGTGATCACGCCGCGCCCGACCTCACTCTACGCGCTGTGCCGCCCGGAACTCAGCGCCCCAGCCGGGCATCGAGCCAGGTCAGCACCTCGGGGGTGACGGGGTCGGTGATGTCCGCGAACTCCTGGTGCTTGATGAGGAACTTGGCCACGTAGGGGCAGACGGGCACGATCCGCATCCCGGAGGCGCGGACGTCGGTCAGGGCCTGCTCGACGAGGATCGCGGCGAGTCCCCGGCCGGCGTGGGCGTCGTCGATCTCGGTGTGGAAGAAGACCCGCTGCCCCTCGCGGTCGCGGTAGGCGGTCAGGCCGGCGCGGTCGTCGTCGATGAGGATTTCGTAGCGGTGGCGGGCGTCGACGCGGCGGACGACGGGGGCGGTGGCGGTCTGCTCGCTCATGGCGATGGTCCTTTCGGTGCGGGGTCAGTGGCGGGTGGGGTTCTTGCGGGGTGCGATGACGGCGTTGGGCAGGGCGGGGGCGGGCAGTCGCTCGCCGGGGTAGCCGTCGACGGTGCCGAAGCGGTCGGACGCGCGTTCCCACTCCTCCCGTGCCTCGGCGATGTCCTGGTGGCTGCGGCCGATGAAGTTCCACCACATCACGATCTCCTCCTCGAACGGCGGGCCGCCCAGGAGGACAGTGCGGGCCGGGCGGTCGGAGTCGTTGGTGAGGGTGAGGGTGGTGCGGCCGGGGGCGGCGTAGCCGAGTTCCGCGGGGAGCAGGGGGGTTCCCTCGAGGCGGACGTCGCCCTCGTCGACGAGGAGTCCGTGTTCGAAGCCGGGGTCGACGTCGAGGGTGACCGTGGCGCCGGCGTCGATCAGGACCTGGGCGCCGAGGAGCGGGGTGAAGGTGCGTACGGGGGAGGTGTCGCCGGCGAGGGTGCCCAGGAAGACCCGCAGTTCCGCCCCGTCGACGCGGAGCGGCCCGGGCGCGTGGTGCTGGAACTCGCGTGGCGCGTGGCGGTGTTCGCCGGGGAGGGCCACCCAGAGCTGGACGCCGTGGAGCACGGTGGTGGCGGGGGTGGAGACCTCCGTGTGGCTGATGCCGTGGCCGCCGGTCATCAGGTTGATCTCGCCCGGTCGTACGAAGGCGTGGGTGCCGAGGCTGTCGCGGTGCTCGATCTCCCCGGTGAACAGCCAGCTGACGGTCTGGAGCCCGGTGTGCGGGTGGGGCGCGACGTCCATGCCTCCGGAGTCGGCGACCCGGTCGGGACCGTAGTGGTCGGCGAAGCACCAGGCCCCGATGAGCGTCCGGGCCCGCTGCGGCAGGGTGCGCCGTACGGTCATCGCCCGCGGGCCGCCCAGCGGGACGTGCCGGGCCGTGAGGACCTCGACATCGGCCTCGGTCCCGACCTCCGTGTGATCCATCTCCCGGCCCCTCTCCCACCAAAAGTAGTTTCGCTTTCAACAACTATGGGTGATCATAGTCCTGAAGGCAACCCGGGACAACTGACGAAGGAGCACAGCGTGATCGAGACGGCACGGGCAGGGGAAACCCACCGGACCAGCGGCCGGATCTACCTCGACAAGCAGAGCCCCGCGGCATACCAGGCGCTGGTCAAGACCGTCGACGCCGTCCGTGCGACGGCCGCCGAGGCCGGCCTGGACCGGATCCTGGTCGAGCTGGTCAACCTCCGGGTGTCCCAGCTCAACGGCTGCGCCTTCTGCCTCGATGTCCACACCCGGGCCGCGCTGCGCGCCGGGGAGACGGCCCGTCGCCTCGGAGTGCTCGCCGCCTGGCGGGACACCGAGCTCTTCACCGACCGCGAGCGCGCCGCCCTGGCCCTGGCCGAGGCCACCACCCACCCCGCCGACGCCCTCGCCCAGGAGCGGGCGTACGCGCAGGCGCGGCAGGTGCTGGACGACGACCAGATCTCCGCCGTGATCTGGGCCGCGATCACGATCAACGCCTTCAACCGGGTCTCGATCCTGAGCAAGCATCCGGTACGGGACACTCCCGCCCGCTGACCCCTTACGGAGCCGTCGCCCAGCCCACGCTCGCACCCGGGGCCGAGAGCCGCCGCAGCCCCACCGCGGCGAGCAGCGCCAGCGCTGCCACTTCTTGTTCGGCGGTCCTCGGCGGACCGCGGCCCGGTGGCGGCGGCGATCACTCGTGCGGTGGCCGCCGGGGACAGCGTGGGGTGGCTCCCCAGTTCCGCCGGCGAGGCCGGTGCCGGAGGGCCGTTCTCCGCGGAGAGCGCCGAGGAGCGCGTCCGTGAGGGCGGAGCGGGTGCGATCGGCGAAGCTCCGCCGACCGCACCGCAACCTGTAGGCCTGCACGCCTGTGCGGCGTGGCCCGCGTCAGCCTGCGAGACGCGGCAGGGGGCGGCGGCTGTGGCCGTCGGCACCCTGTCCGTACGTCCCGGCTCCGGTCAGGCGGATACGGTCTGACGTCCTCCTTCGGCTCGGGAAGGTGACAGCCGACCCGTACGGTGCAGTGCGTAGAGCGCCGCCGCGCAAGCCATGCCGAGCAGCCCCAACGCCGCCCAGGGGAGTGCCGGCACTCCGGCGCTGCGTGCGGCGTCCAGTGCCACGCCGGTGAGCAGGTTGCCCACCGTGATGCCGATTCCGCAGATGGTGTTGTACAGGCCGTAGTGGGTGGCTACGAGACGGTTGCCGGCGAGGCGCACGATGGTGTCCATCTCGAACGGGTAGGCGATCATCGTGCCGAGTGCCAGCAGCAGTGCGGAGAGCGCCGGTGGCAGCCCGGCCAGGAGCCACAGGCCCGAACCGCCGTCCGGTACCGGCACGGCCGAGGCGAGGAGCAGCGGGACGAACGCCGTCCCCATCACCAGCAACCCCCAGGTGAGCGCCCGGCCCGGTTCCATCCTGGCCGTGCACCAAGCGGTCACCTTGGTCTGGAAGGCGATCGTGCTCAGCCCGGAGACCGCGAAGAGGACCGCCACCGCGGCCGCTGCGAACTGCCCTTCGCCGCCCAGGCGCCTGACCTCCAGCGGCAAGGACAGGTAGACCTGGAAGGACATGACGTACGAGCCGACCATGGCGAGCGAGAACAGCAGGAAGGGACGGTTGGTGAAGATCCCCCGCCACTGCCGCAGGACACCCTCGCGGACCCCGTCGGGGGCGTCCGTGTGATCGGGACGCCGGACCGGCAGGGCCCGGATCTGGATGAGGCTCAGGATCGCGAAGATCGCGGCAGCCACCAGGCAGGTGACCCTGAAACCGACGCCGGTAAGGATCATGCCGACCAGCGGGCCGAGCAGGATGCCCGCCTGGTAGAAGACGTTGAACAGGGCGAAGGCCTCCACCCGGCGCTCGCCCGCGTCGGCGGCCAGGTAGGCGCGCGACGCCGGGTTGAAGAGGGCGCCGGCCAGGCCGGCCGCGGCGGACGCGGCCAGGAGGGCGGGGACGGACTCCACCAGCCCGAGGGTCGCGAAGCCGGCGGTGCGCAGCACGAGCCCGGCGATGATCATGGGCTTGTAGCCGAGGCGGTCGGCCAGTGTCCCGCCGATGAGGAACATGCCCTGCTGGCTGAAGTTGCGTACGCCGAGGATCAGACCGACCAGCCATCCGGCCAGGCCGAGCGGCCCGGCCAGGTGGGTGGCCAGGTAGGGCATCAGCATGTAGAAGCCGAGATTGATGGTGAACTGGTTGACCATCAACAGCTGAACGCTGCCGTCGTACGAGCGGACTTGAGCGATCGTGTTCTTCACCGGGCCTGCTCCTGCGGGTGCGACGCCTGCTTCACGTCGGCCTCGTTCTCACGGCTCCCGCCGAGGGTGAGCGGGTCGACGACGGCGGTACACCGGGTCCAGCGGGTGACCTCCTTCTCGTCCAAGCGGCCGATGAGGTCCGGTTCCGGCGCCGGCGGGGAGTCGAGCAGGCCGTGGGCCGCGCAGTACCCGTCGTCGTAGACGGTGCCGAGGTACCGCTGGGGGCCGTCGGGGAAGACCGCCGCGATGCGCGCGTCCTTCGGGAGCGAGCGGGCCAGCCAGCCCGCGACCAGTGCGACTGCTCCGACGCTCCACCCGCCGGTGGCGTAGTGGGAGCCGGCCAGCTGCCGGCAAGTCCACACGGCTTCCGCGGGGGAGACCCAGTGCACCTCGCTGAAGTGGTCGTAGGCGACGTTGCGGGGGTAGATGCTCGACCCCAGCCCGCGCATCAACCTCGGCCGGGCCTGCTGCCCGAAGATCGTCGAGCCGATGGTGTCCACCCCCACCAGCGTCAGTTCGGGGTAGAGCTGCCGCAGTACGCGTGAGATCCCCGCGGAGTGGCCGCCGGTGCCGACGCTGCACACCAGCACGTCGATGTGCCGGAGTTCGGTGGCGAGTTCAAGGGCGAGCGGGGTGTACGAGGCGGTGTTGTCCGGGTTGTTGTACTGGTCAGGGCACCAGGAGTCCGTGTGGTGCGCCATGAGCCGCTGCACCCGGTCGCGGCGGGCCTGCTGCCAGCCGCCCGTGGGGTGCGGCTCGGAGACCATGTCGACCTGGGCGCCGTACGCCGTCAGCAGCCGGGTCATGGACGGCTCCAGGCCCGGGTCGGTGACCAGGGAGACCGGGTGGCCGTAGACCATGCCGGCCAGAGCGAGACCGAGGCCCAGGGTTCCGCTGGTGGACTCGATGATTCGTGCGCCCGGCTTCAGGTCGCCGCGGGCGCGGGCCCGTTCGACCATGTGCAGGCCGGGGCGGTCCTTGATGCCGCCGGGGTTGAAGCCTTCCAGCTTCGCCCAGAAGCCCCGGCCCGCCGGGGCGAGCGGCTCGGAGATGCGCAGGAGCGGGGTGTTGCCCACCAGCTCCGACAGGGCCAAGCGGCCCGTGGACGACGTGTCGGTGGTCGAAGAATGCATGGCTGTGCCTTCGTTCGTTCGGTGATGGCTTCGGCTACTCGTTCGCGTGGCATGCCGTGACCGGCCGGGCATCAGCAGGACAGGGCCCCGGCCGGATCGGCATGCGGCAGCCGCGCGCGGCTGCGGAACGAGCGGCCTAAATCCGCCACCGGCAAACGCCGGCCAGCACGGAACGGCCGGTACGCGCTATGGATGATCTACCGGAGGCGAAGGCCGCCGAGGCCGCCTGCTCCACAACCAGCCCTCTGAGCTCCGACGAAGCAGGGTCTGCCGACCCATCGGCCGGACGCTGGACCTCGTTCGCAGAGGCCCACGTGGTCAGGCAAGGCGAGGCGCACGCGGCGCCGTGATCGTGCTGCGGGCGGTCCGGGTGCTCCTGTTCGCCGGAGGGCTCCGTGTGCCCGTCCGGCGCAGCCGGTGCGGACAGGGACAGGTGCTGGTGGCCGTCGTTGGACAGGTACGACGAACAGTGCACGGCGGCCAGGAGCAGCACGCTCAGCGCGCAGGCCAGCAGAACTGCCGGCCACGAAGGAACCCGGCGGGTCGAGCGCGGCGGGGACAGGCGGAGCACAGATCCTCCGAGCTGCAGTCACTTCCTCGGCCGCGAGGGTGGGAAGCGACATGGGCGGGTGCGCGCACCGGTGGCAGGAATTCGAAGCCGGAAGCCGAGGCGCATTGAACATAACGCCGCGTAGTGGGCAAATCTGTGAATTCCGCAAGGCGCGCGTGGGTGTCGTCGGAAAGCTCCGACGTCTACACCTGAAGGACGACCTGTGATCTGACCTGGTCAGAGGAAGCGGCAGGGGGTCGCCTCAACTGCTCGGTGGGCCGCGCACGCCAGACGCTCGGAGAAGTCCGCCGTTCGTACAGCGCCTCGGCGAGATCGTGCTTGTCCGCCGTGCCTGACGGGGCACTCGAGCGGCGCGCTCCCTCGACCACCGAGTGGCTTTCGCCCTCGGGACAGCCCGCGGCAGATATCTCTGTCAGGCCTTCCGTGTTCGCCGAGGAGGCGGAGGCGACCTGCATGGCCGCCGTTTCACTGCCGTGCTTCGTCAAGGAGCAGCAGACGCCGACCAGCCCGAGCAGCAGCAAGGCCAGCCCGGCAGCGACCAGTCGGCCTACCCGCGAGGTGGTCGACTGGCCGTCGGAACGCGACCGAGCTGTAATCACCCCGTGATCATAGGCCGCGTCCACCGGGTCCGGGGCGCCGCTTCGTGGAAGAGCGTGTGATCCAACTGCGCCCGTGCGCAAGGCCTGTAGGAAGCCATGAGACCTGGGCCAAGGCGAGGCCGAGGCCGAGTCCGGCGGTGTTGTCGCGGTCGCCGAGGCGCTGGAAGGGCTCGAAGGCGCGCTCGCGGTCGTCGGCGGCGATTCCGGGGCCCCGGTCGGCGATCCTGACCTCGACCCGGCCGGCCAGGGCGCTCGCCGTCACCAGCACCGGACGGTCTGCGGGGGCGTGGCGGACAGCGTTGCCGGCCAAGTTCGCCAGGACCGTTCGAGCAGAGGGGCATTGGCCTGCAGCACCGGCACGGTCTCCAGGTTCGGCACGTCGATGCCGGGCGTGATGGCGAGTCGGCCATCAGGCCAAGGCTGCGGCCCCGCCCGATGCCGGCATCGGCGTTGCCCGGGCCTCGCGTGCCAGGGCGCGGCCCGTGGCGTGGTGGACGTATTCGCGGGTGAGCCGGAATCCGGCCGTCCAGGCCAGAAGCCGGCTGGGTCGGTTGTCGCGCGAGCAGCACCAGCTCGCGGTGCGCCCACGTGCCTGGATATCGGCCGCCAAGCCGGCGACGCAGGCCAGTGCGAGACGTTCGCGGCGGTGGTCGGGCACGGTGACGACCGCGATGTCCTCGTAAGCGCTGCCGAGGAAGTAGGTGCAGGCGACGGAGAGGATCCGGCCCTTGGCGAAGGCGGCCCAGGAGTGGCCCGAGGCGGCCAGCCGGGAGGGGCCACCCCAACTGGCGTGGATCCAGGCGTTCTCGGAGTCCAGCTCGGCCAGTGCCGGAACGTCCTCGGGTGTCAGCCGCCGCACCGTCACGCCACGCGGCGTACGGGGGAGGGATACCGATGCCTGAGCCTGGTGGACGTACAGCATCCGTTCCCAGGGGACGACGCGCTCGAACGCGGAGCCGAGGGCGGGCCGGAAGCGTGAGGGCGTCTCGACGTACTGGTCCGCGAACCGGGCCAGGGCATCCGCGGCGAGCGCGCTGGGGTCGCCGCGCAGCAGCACGTGGTCCGCGCAGGTGACGGCGAGGACCCGGGGCCGGTCGGGACGATCGGCCCACCAGCAGCCGGCGCCCGTGGTCAGTACGTGCTCGGCGAGTGCCCCGAGACCTGGGGAGCCGGTGGGAAACCACCGGCTCAGGGTGGGCAGTTGCCGCGGAGCGATTTCGATCATCAACTCTCCCTTGTGGTGCGCGGGCTGTGGTGTGGGGGAGCGGGGCGCTGCCCGACGGGCGGCCGACCCGTCCCGGGGTGGGTTCGCCTTCAGGCGTCATGGCCGACGAGCAGCTCGGCGGGCCAGTCCGGGCATCGGATCGGGTGCTCCTCGGTGGTGCAGGCGGCCGGGGCCACGCGCTCGCCACGGTCGTACGACGCAAGGTGAGGCCCGGTGCCTGCCCGGCGGGGCAGGCACCGGGTGGAAGCGGTCGTCCGCGATACGGGCGGGGGCGGGCGGCCGCGGTTCGGGAACGGTGCGTCAGCGCACCGGCAGGTGAGCAGCGCGCGAGGCCGGGCGCACCGTATGCGGTGGCCGGTCGTCGTGGCGCAGACCGCTGTTCACATCACTCATCCAACTGCCTTGCGAGGCGGGGCTCAAGACAGCCGTCCAGTCCTTGACGCGGCTCTGATGCCGGCGTGGCCCGGACGGGAGTGTGATCTTCTACTGGCCACATCCGACACGGATTGACTCCGCCTCGACAGGCTGTGTGCCGGAGAGGTCTACAACTCGCTGAGACGCGGTCCTGCCCGACCCAGGGCTTCCCGACATGGACGGGATCGATGTGATCAAGCGACTGCGCGTGTGGTCGCAGGTACCCGTCTTGGCGGTCTCCGCCCGCCACGGCTCCGAAGCGGACCCATCGCACCCGCGCCATCTGATCACTGCTCCCGGCATGGGCAACCGCTTCGAGGCGTGACTGAGGCGAGGCTGGCGGGGCGCCGTCAAGGTGCCGTCGATTCCGGGGCCTCCTGCGTAGCATCTGGACGGGTCCAGGTGCAGGGGAGCCGGTGTCAGTATGCGCCGAAGGACCAGAAGACCCCGACCTCTTCGTCGGACACGGCGATGAGGCCCAGTTCTTCGAACAGGTCGAGGCCGTTGATGTACTCGCCTGTGATGAACCCGTGGACCCTCGTCCCTTCCAGGCCGGCCTGGACGAAGTCCCGGGCGGGGTCCGAGGCCGCGTCCCGGGCATTCGTCCAGAACCGGGCGTCCGGGCCGTAGCGGTCCAGCAGGAACCGTGCGTCGGCCAGCAGGGCATCGCGCTCCGGCCGGCTTCGGACGGGCCGGCCTTCGTTCCACTCCTCCGCCATGACGGCGAGCGCGGTGACGGCCCCCGCCGGCTCCAGCTCGTGCAGGCGGTCCCGGAACTCGGCGGCGGGCGGCGGCTCGAAGGGGTACGCCGGCACGGCGTAGCGAGCGTTGTTGGTACGGTCACCGTCGATCCGCAGCCAGCCGCGCGGGTCCGGGACCTCGCGGTGCATCAGGGCGAGCACGTCCTCGGCCCAGTCCTCATGGCGGCGCGGACCGGTGGCGAGGAAGACGTACGGGTCATCCAGCAGGCGCAGGGCTGCCGCGTTCCAGGGGCTCCGGCGCCGCCGCAGCTCCATGAGGGTGCTGCCGACGCTGCGGGCGAACACGTCGGCCGGCGAGCGCGGAATGCCGGCCAGCTCTGCGTACCCCCACCGCAGGAGTTCCGTGGCCCCACCGCCCGCAGCGGCCCCACCCGGCTCGCGCGGCGTCTCGGGGACGACGGCCCGGTTTCCCCGCTGGAGTTCGATGGCTGCCCGCCACAGGTCTTCCAGGTGGGCGTCGAGGAGGTCGAGGGCGATGCGGTCGTCGTCTGCCGTGCTCATGGGCCAATCCTAGGCCCGGCTCCGGATCTTACGAGGCGTGAATCCCCAGCGCGCCAGTCGCACGAGATGGGCTCCGACCGCGGCGGGCAGCGGTGCCGGCCGGCCAGCGGCGAGCTGGTGCAGGCGCGCCATCGAGACCGCCAGGGCTCGTCCGGCGGATGATGGGCCGAGCCGGGGCCGGTACCCCGAGGGCGGGCCGGTGCCGTAATCCTGTTGACTGTCCTGGCAGGCGGTGTTGGAGTCGGTGCGTGGACAGCACCTCCGCCAACCGGCGGCTCTGGAACCGGATCAGCAACGCCTATCAGCGCGAGCACGACCCGCAAATCGGCGCCACACCCCGGCTGTGGGGCATGTACTCCATCCCCGACGCGCACCTGCACGCCCTGGGCGACGTCACCGGCAAGCGCGTCCTCGAACTCGGCTGTGGCGCCGGACAGTGGTCCAGGGTGCTCGCCGCCGAGGGCGCCGCCGTGGTCGGGCTCGACCTGTCCGAGGCCCAACTCGGCGCGGCGGTCCGCGCGATGGGGGCGGCCCGCTACCCGCTCGTGCAAGGCGCCGCCGAACAACTCCCCTTCGCCGACAACAGCTTCGACCTGGTGTTCTGCGACTTCGGTGGGCTCAGCTGGGCGCCCCCGCACCTGGCCGTCCCGCAGGCCGCACGCGTCTTGCGCCGAGGCGGGCGCCTGGTGTTCAACGTCGCCAGCCCATGGTTCGAAGCCTGCTACGACGAAGCCGCCGGCCGCGTGACCACGACGCTGCAGACGGACTACTTCGGGCTGAACACCATCGCCGAAGACGACGGCGCGACCAGCTACCAGCTCACCTACGGCGACTGGGTCAAGGTCCTGCGCGGCGCGGGTCTCGTCATCGACGACCTCATCGAGCCGCGGCCCGAACCCGGAACACCCAACGGCTACAACGAAACCGACCCACCCGACTGGGCACACCGCTGGCCGGCGGAACTGCTCTGGGTGACCCACAAACCGTAAGTCCCGCCGCGCCGAGACGTGAAGGGATCCCCTCGCCGGGCAGGCCTGGGTCGTCCTTTCGGATCTTGCACGTCAGGCGTGATCAAAGGAGACCACCCAGGCCGGGTGCTGTCGGTGGGGTGCCGTAGCGTCGGAGGCGTGATCTCCGAGCCGACGGGCCAGGCCGCGGGCCCCTACGATGCAGCCTTCCTGCCGCGGCTGCGGATGTCCTTCCGGGCTGCGCGCGAGCCGGTCACGGAACCGGTGTCGAAGTTCGGTGGGCAGCCGGTCTGGCTGGACGGACCGGCCTGGCCGGTGCATCCGCGTTCGGGCGAGCCCCTTGTGTTCATCGGCCAGTTCCGGGTGCCTGGCGACGAGCTGCGCCTTGCATACCTGTTCCTGCACGAGGAGGGCATGGACATGGGCGGCAGCGCACCGGAGGACGGCGAGGCCGTCGTTCTGGTCCAGCCGGGTGGGCGGATACCGTCCTTCGCGTCGGTCGGCTCCCCCGGCACGCAGGGGAGAACCCTGTGGCGGTGGGGTCCGGATTACACGGAGGTTCCCGTCGAATGGCTGACGGACCTGGCTCCGATACCGACTGAACTCGACGAGGCGGCGAACCAGGCCGCCGCCTGCTCCCGGTACCTGCGAGGCGAAGGCCCGGACATCGAGTTCCCCGAGGAGGAGTGGCCCAAGGACTTCCTGGGGGGCGAGGCCATCTACCCCAACGACCAGGCCTTCGGCATCGACCCGTCCTGGCTGTTCCTCTGCCAGTTCGAGGATCGGGGTGAGGCGAAGACCGACCCGTTCTTCCTCAACTTCGGCTACGGAAGCGGCTTCCTCTTCCTCAGCTCCGATCACCTTGAAGGCCGGTTCATGTGGGACTGCAGCTAAACGCTTCCTTCAGATCACCTGATCGTTGGCTGATGCGTATCGTTGTTTGACGCACAGTGGGATCGGCGGCCTGAACAGTGGGTGCCGGCATTCGAGCAGGATCAGGATTGGGTGAAAGCTTTGGAGGACGCCCGCCATGCGTTCAGCCTGCCCCTCCCTGCACGAGGTGCTCCGCACCTGGCAGCTGCATGTCGTCGCGGCCCCGGCCGTTGACGCCCTCATGGACCCCGACCAGGATGAGGCCGACTGCGTGGACCTCGACGACGTCCTCGGTGCGCGCCCGTGACCGAACAACCGTGGTCGGTGCGCCTGTCCCCACAAGCCGCAAAGACCCTCGCCGACCTCCCTGAGCCGGCCAGGGAAACGGTCCGCGACGTTCTCGACATCGCCGTGCGCTCCCCGTGGGGCTGGCCCCAGTGGAACGCCGGCGACCCCGAGGGCGAAGATGTCCGAGCCGCGTCCGTCGGCCGGCTCTCCGTCGTCTACGTGGCCAACCGCCTCACCCGCCGGCTGTCCGTCTTGGGTATCGTCTGGCTGGGCTACTAGGTCGGCCTGGGTCACCCTCTCGCGGCTACAGGGTGAGCCGGCTGCGGTTCAGGACCCGAGCTCGAAAACCCGGCCGGTCTCCGCGCCCTCGATGGAGCGCACGTACGCCTGTGCCACCTCCGCGAGGCCCACCGGGGCGAAGCCGGGGAAGAAGTCGCCGTACACGTCCAGGGCTTCGGTGAACACCGTCGGGCTGACCGCGTTGATCCGCTGCGGTGCGATTTCGATCGCGGCGGCCCGTACGAATGCCTCTACCGCGCCGTTCGCCAGCGAGGCAGCCGCGCCCGTCACGATGGGGCTGCGCGCGAGCACCCCGGTGATCAGCGTGAACGAGCCGCGCGGCGACAGCCGGTCCAGGCCCCGGCGGACCAGCTCGACCTGGCTGAGTACCTTGCCCTGGAAGGCGTCGGTCCAGTCCTGCGGGGTCATCTCGGCCACCGGCCGGTACGGGACCGAACCGGCGGCGCTCGCCACCGCGTCCAGGTGGCCGTCCCGCCCGGCGGCTTCGTACAGGGCGGCGATCTGCGCCGGGTCCGTGATGTCGTACCGCAGGTCGCCGCTGGAACGTCCGGCGGTGACGATCTTGTGGCCGCGGGCGGTGAGTGCCCGGTGCACGGCCGTGCCGAGCAGGCCGTGGGCGCCGATCAGGAGGATTCGCATGCGCTCGATGCTAGGAACCCTCCCCACGGTCAGGGAAATACCTTCCATACAGGAGTCATGCTTTCGGGTTATGAATGTCGAGCTCAGGCACCTGCGGGCGCTGGCCGCCATCGGCGACGAGGGGTCCATCACCGGCGCCGCGGCGGTCCTGGGGATCAGCCAGCCCGCCCTGTCGAGGACGCTGGACCAGCTCGAGCACCGCGTCGGTACCCGTCTCGTGGAACGGACGACGCGCCGCCTGGCCTTCACCGCCGAGGGTGAGCGCCTGAAGGAACGCGCCGACCGCATCCTCGGCGAGCTCGACGACGCCCTCGCCGAGGCGGCCGGCTCCACCCGGCCCCTGCGCATCGGTTTCGCCTGGGCAGCCCTCGGCGAACACACCGTGGATCTCCTGCGCGGCTGGCGCCAGGACCACCCCCGCACTCCGGTCGAGGTCCACCACCTGGCGGATCCCTACACCGCCCTTCTCCGCGGGTCCGTCGACGCCGTGTTCCTGCGCGCGCTGCCCGAGAGGACGGCGCCGGACCTGGCCGTCCTGCCGCTCTACAGCGAACCACGCGTCGCCGCCGTGAGCCGGGACGACCCCCTGGCGGCCCGCCCCGAGGTCGCCCTCCGGGACCTGGCCGGCCGGACCGTCGTGCTGTGCGCGACGGCCGCGACCACCAGCAGCGCCCTGTGGCCGGCCGGCAGCAGCCCGGCGGCCACCCGGGTCGTCTCCAACGTGGACGAGTGGCTCACCTCCATCGCCACCGGCGAGGCCGTCGGCATCACGGCCGAGGCCACCCGCCACAGCCATCCCCTTCCCGCAGTGCGCTATCTCCCGCTCACCGACGCCGGGCCCGTCACGGTCCACTTCCTGGCGCCCGCCGTCCCGGGCCACCCGGCCACCGCCGCATTCCGCGCGCATGTCCGGCAGACTTTGACCGGTCCCGTCGAGGATTGACCGGGGCCTGGTGGGCGCCCAGGTCGACCGGCACTCCGGGCTTCGCCATCGTGTGACGCCTACGGCTTGGCTGACGAGGTGGTCGGGGATCCGGCGGGGGCCGCGGAGTCCGGTGTCCCCGCGTAGTCGGGCAGCTCGATGCCGTTGATCGCGCGCCCGACCAGTTCGGTGAACCGTTCGCCGGCGAAATCGGGGCGCGGCTCGGCGTCCGGCCCGAGGACGTCGCGGCTGCGGGCGTTCAGTCGGCCGATCTCCTGATTGGCCTCGACGAACGTACGCATCCGCGCCTCATAGCGGGCGAAGCCGGTGTCGGGGTCCCACTCGGCGGCGGCCAGCTCTCCGGCCAGCAGGTAGGCGCCGACCAATGCCAGCCCGGTGCCCTGTCCGGACATCGGTGACGAGCTGAACGCCGCGTCCCCGAGCAGCGCCACCCGTCCGCTCGACCAGCGGTCCATCACCACCTGGGCGACCTGGTCGAGGTAGAAGTCCGGGGTGTCGTCCAAGTGCGCGAGGATGTCCGGGGCCAGCCAGCCCAGGCCAGCCATCCGCTCACGCAACAGGCGCTTCTGGGCCGCGACGTCACGGTGGTCGACGTCGACGTCGACGTCGACGTCGACGTCGACGTCGAAGTCGCCCGAGGCGGAGTAGAACATGGCCATCGCCCGGGTGGCGTCCTGGATGGGGCGCAGGAGGGCTGACCGCCCGGACTCCTGGTCCTGGTACTCGAGCAGCCAGCGGTCCAGCCCGAACTCGTTGGGCACACTGTAGAACGCCAGCACGTGCCCCAGGTGGCGGAGGAACCGCTCATGCGGCCCGAAGACCATGGCCCGCAGCTCCGAGTGCAGCCCGTCGGCCCCGACCACCAGCTCGAAGCGCCGCCGGTCGCCGCCTGCGAAGACCACGTCGACCCCGTCCGCGTCCTGGGCGAGCTCGGCGATGCGGTCGCCGAAGACGTACTCGACGCCGTCGCGGGTGTCGTCGTAGAGCACCCGGGACAGGTCCCCGCGCAGGATCTCGATGTCCGCGATGAACCCGTCGCCACCGTGGTCGTCCACGCGGAAGGTCTCCAGCACCCGCCCGTCCGCGTCCACGGTGTGCGCGCCGGCGGTGTCGGTGCACGCCGCGCGGACCGCCGCGTCCAGCCCCATGCGCTCGATGACCTCCTTGGCGACCCCGCGTGCGTCCACCGCCTGCCCGCCGGGACGCAGCTCGGGAGCCCGCTCCACCACGGTCACCTCGGCCCCCCGCCGGCGCAGCCAGTGGGCCAGGGCGGGTCCCGCAATGCTCGCCCCCGCCACCAAGACCCTGGGGCCGTGCACCCGCGTCCCCTGCTCGCTCGTCCGGATCGTGCGCTCCTGCTCGTTGTCGTTGACGCCCATCACTGCCTCCACGTGCTTTCTCCCGTGCTGGGCGCGCTGGAACGCTCCCGGCGCGGGCCCACTGCCGTCGGTATGTCCAGGGTGTGGACTGCGGATCCGCACGAAACTAAGCGCCAGGGCGAGCAGGCCCTTGCGGAAGGCTTCCGCGTAGCGGCCCAGCCGGTCTCCGAGGGCGGCGTACGGGCCCGTACGACCGTGTCGGCTTCAGACCGAGCCCGGCGGTACGGCGCTGCCGTCATCGCAGAGGCGCCCATTCGGGCGGTCGCCCGTGTGCGGCGGCCACCAGGCTCGGAATGCGGTGCCCGGGAGGAGGACATTGGGGTCGGGTCCTGCCGCTGCCCTTGGAAGCCTGGCGGCCGAGGAGAGGCGAGGTGGCCGACGTGGCAAAGGCTCCGGCGGACCCGCGGAACTCAGCGGCTCCTCGTACCAGTGGGCCTCGCGGCTGGCGACCCCGAAGGTCGGCTGGGGGTTCGGCTGGCTCTCCTTCTGCTTCCTGGCGGTCGCCGTGGTGGCCGTCGACAACGCGCTGGCGAGCCAGGCGTTCATGCCGCTCGCCGGCATGGAGCCCGACGAGGACGCCGCACGGGTGATCACACTGGTGGTGCTGCTCGTCCAGACCGTGCTCGCCATCGCCTCCACCCGCATCGTCAGCGTCATCAACACGGCGGCCGTCGCGATCGAAGTGGCCCTGGTCGTGGTGGTGTCGATCGCGCTCGCCATCGCTGTTCTCGTCACCGGCGACGGCGCGGCGGACAACCTCACCTCACGCGGGATCGCCGCGCATGCTCCCGACTACTTCGCCGTCGGCGGTGGTCTGATGCTGGCGATGATCATGGGCCTGGCCACGCTGGTCGGCTTCGACTCCGCGGCGAACCTGGCCGAGGAGGCCAAGGACGCGCACCGCACCGTTCCGCGCGCGATCGTGGGATCGGTCGTGGCGGCCGCGGCCTTGGGCATGTTGTTCCTGATCGCGCTCACCGTCGCGATCAAGGACATTCCACGTATCTCCGCCGGCGGATCACCGGTCGCGGCCATCATGCGTGACCAGCTCGGTCCGGTCATGGAGCGGGCGCTGCTGGTCGCCATCACGTTCGCGTTCTTCGGCGCCGGGATCGTGACTCTGACGGCGTGCGCGCGCCTTGTCTTCGCGATGGCGCGCGATGGGCGCTTCCCGGCCCATCGGCTGATGCGACGGGTCAGCCCGCGGACGCGGACCCCGGTCCCGGCGACCGTCCTGGTCTTCGCCCTCGGAGTCGTCCTCATGGTCGCGCTGCCGGGCGCAGCGCTGCTGGAGCTGATCACGGCATCGACGATCCTCCCGGCACTCATCTACGGCGCGACGATCGTCCTCTACCTGGCGGTGCGCGGGCGACTGGGCCGCAAGAAGGGCGCGTTCGACCTCGGACGCTTCGAGCTCCCGGTCGCGATCGCCGCCCTGGTGTGGACGCTCGCCGCGCTGTTCGTGCTGGTCTCACCGCGAGAGGCCTTCGTCTCCGTCGTGATCGTGGCCGGTCTCCTCCTGGTGGGCGGGGTGTTCTTCCTCGTCATGCTGACGGTCGACCGCGAGGCGCTGGAGACCGAGCCCGGAGACATGAGTGAGGCCTTCCGCCCCTGAGGCGGCGGCCCGAGGCCGGGAGGCTCACCGGCCCTCAGGGGTGAGGGCGCCGCCCCCGCTTCCGTCTGTGCACACCAAGCCCCGTCAACGGCGTTCACGTCGGCCCGATCACTCCGGTTCCGGTTGCCGGCACATCAGTCGGGTTGCTGCACCGGGTGTGTGTCGGGCCGTGCGCGTTGCGCGATCAGAGCCGCCGGGACCGCCGTGATCATCAGGGCTCCCCGAAGTGCCTCGGGGAGGCGGTCACGCCCTCGTGGGCGGGTCGACTTCCACCGTGTTCTCGGCGATGACGGTCACTCCGTCATCGGCGCTCCCCTGCCACAGTGGCAGGGGGCCGAACACCGGGTTCAAAGGCAGTTCGTACCCGGGCGGCGCCTGGGTCTCCAGCCAGTAGTACGTGCCGAAGGGCTCCGTACGAGAGCACACGCCGTCCGCCCCGGTGGTGCAAGGGCCTGAGATGCCGGTGTCCGGGTCGGCGCCGGTGGTCTGGAGACCCGGGATGCCGTTGGTCTCCTCCCACAGCTGGAAGACCGCGCCGGCCAGAGGGTCGCCCGTGGTCGCGTCCTCCTTGATCACCGTGACCGCACCGGTCCCGGGCGAACCCGGTCCGTCGCAGTCGGGCGACCCGTCCGGGCAGTGGCGCGGGGGACGGCAGGGGCCGCAGTGGTGTGGGGGTTGGCAAGGGCCCCCAGGGAGGGCAGCATCGCCGTGGGGGGCGTCGCGGCCGCCGTGATCCGGTGGGCACACCGTGCCCGTGCCGTTGCTGCCGACCGAGGCCCTGCCGGGGAACGGCTCTGCCGCCGCCGTGTACGACGGGGTTGCCGCCAGCAGGGCCGCCACCGCCATCCCGATGGCCCATGGGCGCCAGGAGGTCCGTGTCGCGCGGAGTTCACGAGGATCCATGGCACGCATGATCGGGCCGGGCAAGTGGAGCGGGGTGACGACACCCTGGTGCTTCTGCCTTCCGTCCGTACGACCACTCGAACGGCTTCGATGTGGTTCGCCCCAGGTTCGTACGGCCGCGGGCGGGTTTCGCTGCCCCACGGCGGAGTCGCAGGGTGCGCAGTGTCAGCAGCACGACCTGGACCAAGGTGACGCGATGCGGTGGTGGAGGGCCCGGGGGATAGTGGTGTGGGTATGGCGCGTCATGTCGCAGCGCCTTGGAGGTTTCGATGCCCCGTCTGCCCTTCGGCCGCCGGGCCGGACTGTCGTTCGTCACCACCGGAAGCGCCCTCGTCCTCGCCTTGGCCGTGGCGGCCCGGCCCCCGCGTCAGGCGCTTACGGCAGTGTGACCGTCACGCTGGGAAACCCCCTCATGACCGCCCCGAGGGTCTCCATCAACGACCCGGTGGACAACCACTGTTACACCGTCAAGGAGCTGTTCCCCGACGCTCCCGAGGGCAGCACGTTCAGTTCCGTCAGCAACAACGCCACGACGCCCATCAACGCCTACGAGGGAGACGCCTGCTCGGGGGCGGCAACGGCGACGTCGCCGATGGGTTACGGGATGTTCCTCAGCGGCGCCCCCATCCGTTCGATCAAGATCCTGCCGGGGCCGTCGGTCCCCACCATGCCCACCGACTTCGCGACGCCCGCGGCCTGACCGTCGGAGCCAGGCCGGTCCTGGCTGCCGCTCCGCGGGGACCAGTTCGCGGGTGCCGTTCTCGCAGGTGCGCTCCGGGTTCAGGGTGTGGCCCAGTACCGGGCCCAGGCCCGGGCGGCGTTGACCGTCTCCTCCAGCCCGGTCGTCCCGTACGCCTGCCAGGCTTCCCAGGACCGCGCTTCGGCCTCGGTGAGGACCACCACGGCCTCGCGGGGGGCGGCCGCGAACGCGGGGACGGTCCGCGCCCAGCAGGCGGCCTGCTCGGGGGTCTGGTTGCCGTCCAGGACGAGCCGCATGCCCCACAGGGCGGTGTCGATCCAGGCGGGCCCGCGCATCGCCCATGCCCAGTCGATCATCCACACGCGGCCGCTGCGCTCGACCATGAAGTTGGAGGCGGCCGGGTCGGAGTGCACGAGCCGGTCCCCGGTCAGGAGCGGCTCGTCTGCCGGGTCGCAGTACGCGGCCCACCGCTCCCACGGCGTGAGCCGGACCTCCTTCGGGGCGGGGTACCGGCTCAGCTCGCGCAGCACGGCGGCGATCGGCTCCAGGTGGCCGCTGCCGTCGCCGAACCACGCCCAGGCGCTCGCGTTGACGCCCTCGAAGGCGACCAGGAGCCAGCCGCCGGCTTCCTGCTGCCACAGCATCCTGGGGGCGCTGGCGGGCAGGTGCGGGTTGACTGCGGCCTCCGCTTCGAGCTCGCCGATCCGTTCGTGGTCGAGAGGCAGTCCCTTGACGAACACCATCTCCGTGTCCGACTCCGAGGGCCAGAAGAGGGAGGCGAGTGCGGAGCTGGTGCCGTTCTCCACCTCGGTGTGCGGGCAGCCGGGCCCGACCCGGTCGGCGATCGCCTGCCGGGTCGCTTCGGGAAGCTCGTCGAAGGGGAGCCGGTCGACACGCATGCCGACTCAGCGCCCGGGCGGGGGCTGCTGCGGGTTGCTCGGCGGGAACGGCGGGTTCTTGTCCGGCCGGGTGGGCGGGCCGGTGGACGGCCGCCCCGGCGGCGGAGTGGAGGTGGGCCCTGGGGTCGGGCGGCGATCGAGCACGGGGGTCGTCATGGCGGCGAAGGTACCCGCTGTCACGGGGCCGGCGCCGGGTGTTGGAGGCAACGGCCGATTGCGGGCGGCCCGGGCGCCGAGGATGGTCCGCGGTCCATGCTGCTGGCCTGTTTGGAGGATTGCCGTCCGGCCGTCTCCGCCCCGCCGAGCCTTGGCGGCTTCCGGCGCGGAGGGCGGTGTGGTGAGCGGCGATGAGCGCGGGGTAAGCATCTGCTCATGAGGCTGATCAGTGAGGACTCCCGCCGCATCGCGCTGCCCGTCTCTTGGAAGCGGTATGCGGCAGCCGCCGTGGTGGTAGCGGCGGCTGCGACGGCGGGCTCGGTTGCTGTCGATGCCGACAGCGCCTGGTACCGGAGCCTGCGCAAGCCCGCGTGGCAGCCGCCGTCGTGGGCGTTCGGCGTGGTGTGGACGCCGCTGTATGCCTCGATCGCCTTCGCCGCCGGTCATGCGCTCGGCCGCACCCGAGGGCGGGAGGGTGCCCGCCTTGCCGCCTCGTTCGGGGTGAACCTGGCACTCAACGCCGGATGGACGTGGCTGTTCTTCCGCCGCCGAAGCCCACGGGCCGCGCTGGCCGGCACGCTGATCCTCGACCTCAGCAACGCCGAACTCATCCGCCGCACCTCGCGGACCGACCCGGTCGCCGCCCGCGCCCTGTTGCCGTACTCCGCCTGGTGCGTGTTTGCCACGGCCCTGAACATCTCCCTCACCCGGCGTAACCCATGAGGCCCCTGCCTGCGTTGCCGCGCCCGCCGCACCGTCCGCCACCGCACCGGAGGCCGGGGGTAAGGACGCCCGCGCGATGTACGGGCCGCAGACTGAGCGGTGGAGCGGCCTGGCCGCTCACCACGACAAGAGCTACGAGTCCTACCAGGCCACCGCCGTCACCGGTGCCTCAAGCTTGTTCTGGTTTTGATCTTTGAAAGCGGGCCCTGGTGCGCTGTGCGTGGACGCGGCGCGCGTGCTTCGCCGTCACCGCCACCGGGAGGCCGGCCAGGAGGAGGGCGAGCCCCACCGGGAGCACCCCCATCCACGCCGTCGGTGAGACGTACGCGGTGCCGGAGGTGCCGTCCACCAGCCACGCATGGACTGGCAGCGACCTGATGTCGCCCTCGACGGGGACTTCGAACGAGGAGCCGCCGTTGTCGGGGGTGAAGGTGGCCGAGCAGAACGTCGACGTTCCCGCGTTGGCCACGGTGTTGTCGTACGTCCGGCAGTCGGCTTGGGCCACGGTCCCGGGCTCGCCCCACAGCGCTGCCCGTAGCTCTGAGGTGAAGTTCGTCAGCACGAGGTAGGCCAAAAGCAGTCCGACCAGGCAGGCCAGCGCCAGCCACGGCACGGGTCCGACCTGTTCCGGTTGCCCGTCCCGAACGTCCCCGCCCTCGCTCATCCGCATCCTCGGATCGCCGACCGACTTACATGGTGACCGATCCGCAGTACCTTCGGAAGCCCTGGTGCGTGTTCACGGCTCGCCTCATGGGGTTGCCCGCTGCCCGGCACCCTGCCCTTCCGTGCCTCATCCGGCCTGACCTGGTCTCCGCCGACGTGCCCGCGACGTCTCCCTCCGCCGCCGCACCCCCTTTGGCACACCTGAAGCGCAGGCGGTCGGACCAGGTGTCGGAGGGCAGAGCGGGAAAAATGCGCGTCCCGCTCCGCCACCCCGATTGCTGCACACGGACCTGTCGTGCAGATGTCACCGGCGCCGACCACCACCGTCCCGGGCGGTCCGCTCGTCGTAGGCGCTTGTCATGGGCCGGCGGGCCGCCGATCGGCAGCCCCGGGTCACACGGAGCGGGCGGCCTGCCGGATGAGGTCCAGTACAGCCTCGGGCCGCGAGAGCATCGGGACGTGCGACGAGTCGACCTCGACCGCCGTGGCGCCCATGCGCTCGACCTCGAAGCGCTGGAGTTCGGGTACGACCGCGTGGTCCTGCCCGGTCACGCAGAACCAGCTGGGCTTCGTCCGCCAGGCCGGGTCGTTCGTGCTGGCGCCGAGCACGGCCTCCGCCGCCGAGCCCTGAGTCGCCCATACGAGCTGCTGCTCGGCCTCCGGGAGGTCTCCGCAGAAGTCGGCGATGCCGTCGCGGGCGATCCACAGCCGACCGTCCTCGGCGTCCAGGTGCGAGAAGAGCGGCGGCGGGTCGAACTTGCCGATCAGGTCCTGCGGAGTCTCCCCGGCGTCCGGGGCCAAGGCGGCGATGTAGACGAGCCCGGCGACCCGCTCGTCGGTTCCCGCGGCCGTGATGACGAAGCCGCCCCACGAGTGGCCGACGAGGATCGCCGGTGCGCTGACCCGGCCCAGCGCCCGGCGCACGGCGTCGACGTCCCCATCCAGCGAGTCCAGCGCGTTCTGGGCGGACACCACCTCGTGCCCGTCGCGCTGGAGGGCGGGGATCAGCTTGCTGTAGCAGGACCCGTCGGCCCACAGGCCGTGGGCGAACACGATGCTCGGCTTGCTCGGCGACATCAGCGGTTTCCTCTCGGTGGGTTCCCCCGTGCTCCGATTTCTCCCGACCTCCGAGTCCACACCACGACACGGGGCACCGCAAACGAGCCATCCGGGCGCAGGGGGCCGTCGCCGTGAACCGTGCGGCAGGACGGGTGGTGCCCGGCGCCGGGTGGTGGAGGTCAGAGCGCGCCGGGGCGGGGCCGCGCCGAGGGCCTGCTGCCCGCAGGGTTGAGCAACCGTGCACGGCCTCGGATGACGATCGGGTCGGCGGCTGAGGTCGGCGGGCCGCGATGGCGTGGAATCCGAAGCGCCGTCCTACGTGACACAGCCTGAGGTGCGTACTCGGGCCGGTACGGGGGTTGGTCCTACGGTCGTGGCGATCGATACGAGCCAGCGCCGCAGCAGCGGCCGGCACCAGGAAACCGGGGGAGTCATGAAGATCTTCAAAGCATCGGCATCGGCCATTGCCGCAGGCGCTCTGACCGCGACCAGCCTGTTGGGGATGTCCACTTCCGCGAGCGCATCAAGCTGGAACTGTTCGACCGTGATCACCGAAAACAAGCGTGCAGCGTCGGTCCTGTGCTCCGGGGACGGTCCCGTGCGCGTCGGTGTCTACTGCGACTCGGACCGGTACCCGTACCGTACGACCCTCTACGGCCCCTGGGGTGCCCGGACCAGTCTGGTCGAGGTGAGCAACTGCTTCATCAGCTCCGCCTGGGCTGATGTCTAAGTCGCGCTCGCCCTTGAAAGCGTGTAGCAGCTGATCTGCCCGGAGCGGCCTTGGCCGACGGCGTCGGACCGCGAGACGCGGCCACGCGAGCACCGCAGAGATGTTCCGTGCAGGTCCTTCCTCACCAGCATCGGCGGGTACGGGGATCCCGTACCCGCCGAGGGCGACCAACTCGTGCCAGAGCTCGCTCGAACCGGTGCAGTCCGCATGGAAGCGGTGCTGCACGTGCTCGATGAATGGGTCGAGGACACCGTGCTCGCGGTCCTGCGCCGAGGCGAGAAGCCCTGCCAGGTTCTTGTTCTGGCGGCCGCCGGCGGGCAGCCCGGCAACGTGACGCAAGTACCGACTGTGAACGGCCCCTGGAGAATCTGTCCTGCAGTCCCGAAAACCTTCTGGTCGGCCCTCGAGCGTGATGGCTGGCCTGCAGGCAGGGGCAGGCAGGGGCAGGCAGGGGCGCCGCCCGCGATGGTCCTGGAGCTCGTTACTGGGCTCCACTCCGGTGATGGCGGACAGCAGTGACGGCTGACGCCTCCGTGTCGCCCATCCTGGCGGGGGACTGCCGGGTGTCCATGGCCTACGGATTCGTGACCGGCCCCGATGGGGTCTGCGGGATCGACGCCCACCACCGGACGCCCCGCATGCGCGCGCGGACCGATGGGTGGAGTCCTTGGCGCTCGCCGCGCACAGGGATGAAACGATCACTCCGCGAGGGGCGCTGTACCTCTACGAGGGAGTCGTCCTGCGACAACAACGACCTCGATGGATCGATGCGCACCGGGAACAGACCGCTCCCATGGGCGAGGTCCGCACGCACCATCTGAGCGTGAAGAACCACGAGTTCCTCTCGGACGATTCCACCTCGGCGGATTTCTCGATAACGCACGAGGCGGCCGGAGTGGACGTCGGACGGTCGAACGAGCCTTCGAACGTCATCGCCACGGCGGTCCCTGTCGGCAGCGAAAAGACCGTCCGGGTGGAGTGGGACGACAACGCCAATAACGAAACGGGTTACGAAGTCCGCAACACGACTCTCAATCAGAACTTCGGCGTTGACGCGAACACCAAGACCTTCTCGGTTCCTCATCTCGACCCGAAGGTCAAACACTGCTTCCAGGTCAGGGCAGTCGGCGCTCAGGGCCCTTCCAGCTGGACGCCCGTGGGCGAGAGGGTGGAGTGCGCGTGAGGCGGCCGCCGCGCCACCGCCTCCCCGACCACCGCCTCCCCGGCCACCGCCTCCCCGGCCACCGCCTCCCCGGCGGCGGCCGGGGAGACTGACGCCGGCGGGTGGTCAGGCGTACGCGTACGAGCTCGACGAGTACTCGGAGTACGAGCCGTTCATCTTCAGGCGCGGGACGTCGTTGCCGCACTGGGCGCAGGCCACCGGGCGGCCGCCGTCGCGGCCGCGGATGGTGATCCATTCGCCGTTCTTGCCCGTCAGTACGGAGCGCAGCGCCTCCTTCGCGTGCATGCCCAGGTCCACCGCGGTCTTCGCGAAGTCGAGGAACGTGATGCGGCGCCCGCAGGAGGAGCAGGTGGCGTCGAACACCTTGAAGGGGCCCTTGAGCGAGCTCGGCGAGGTGTCGAGGTAGTCGGCCAGTTCCTGGATCTCCGACGTGTCCAGCAGCCGCATGTGAGGTGGCTCGGTCAGCGGGAGGGCGGCGATCACCCCCTGCGGGACCTGGTAGGTGCGCGTCGTGTCCGGCCTGTTCTTGACGTATTCGAGTACCTCGTCGAGCGTCAGCTGTGCCTGTTCCACTTCGGGTACCTCTCTCCGATGTCGTGAGATGGCGCGGCTGCCACGCTTCCAGCCGGGGTCGGTGTCCACCACTCCGTTACGCCGACCGGCCCGGTGACCACCCGGTCCAGCTCCTCGCGCAGGCGGGTGTCGATGCCCGCCCTGCTCCAGTACCAGCGGCACAGCTCCGGCGCCGCGCCGGAGCTCGCGTCGTACCAGGTGAACGACGCCCGGTGAGCCGCGTGCGCGTGCGCGCCGAGCGCGTTGAACTCGGAGAACCCGCGCGGCGGGCGGCCCGCCACGTACCGGTCGAGCGGGATCCCGTGGCGATCCGCGCACAGGGCGCGCAGCTCCCCGTAAAGCGCGCGCGGATAGGTGAAGGGCGGGTGCTGCATGAAGTCGAAGAACACCTGGTGGCCGAGGAAGTCCTGCGTCGGTGCGAGCCAGGGCCGGTGCCGGCCGAGTTCGGTGACGGGGCGGCGGACGATCCACGGACGCCCGTCCACGAGCAGGTCGGCGGGGGTGACGGGGCGGAAGAAGACCATGTCGGAGTCGACGTGGCAGATGAGGTCGGCATCGGTGAGCTGGTCCGCGTAGAGCTTGCTGACCTGCTGACCCAGGTAGTCGTCGCGGTGGTCCGGGCCCACCTCCAGGCGGACCCCGTCGCCGACGGACCGGCGCACGGCGGCCGCCCCGGTCCGCGGGGTGACGACGACCACCTCCGAGAAGCCCCGGCACCACCTCCGAATGGCGGCCAGCGCGTAGCGCAACCAGGCGACGTCACCGTGGTAGGTGCGGATGAACAGCGCGGTCCGCTCACTACAATCGGAGCCGTGGTCGAGGCTGTGCCCGCCTTCTGGTGCCGGGCTCCCAGTCAGGGCAATGTCGGCGACAGGCTCACTCCCTGGCTGGTCCGGCGGATCTGCGGCGCCCCGGCCCGGTGGGTCGCGCCGCACGCGCCGGGGCGCAAGCACTTCGTCACCGGCAGCGTGGTCTCCCTCGCGGGACCGGGCGCCGTCGTCTGGGGAGCCGGGGTGATGTGCGCCGGTGAGGACATCGACCCGCGGGCCGAGCTGGTCGCCGTACGCGGCCCCCTCACCCGGGAGGCGGCCCTGCGCTCCGGGGCGGCCTGTCCGCCGGTCTACGGTGACCCCGCCCTGCTGGTTCCCCGTTTCCTGCCCCGCGGTGGCCGGGGTACCGGGCGGCGTCCCGCCGTCGTGCCGCACTTCGCCGACAAGGCCGGTGCGCGGCTCGGCACTCCGGCCGGCTGGCGGCTCGTCGACGTTCAGCGGCCGGTCGAGGAGGTCGTCGAGCAGCTCGTACGGGCGCCCCTGATCGCCTCGTCGAGCCTGCACGGGATCATCCTCGGCCACGCCTACGGGATCCCCGCCGTCTGGATCCGCTACCGGGACCTGCCCAGCGGTGACGGGAGCAAGTTCCACGACTACTTCCTTTCGGTCGGGGTGCCGGTCCCGCCGCCCGTGTCCGTCGGCCGGACAGGCGCGGGGCTGGATTCGGCGGCGCTCGCCGATTTCGCGACGCTTCCGGCGCGACTTCCGGACCTCGACCTGCTCCTGGAGAGGTGCCCGTTCCGTTGACAGCACACGAAGACGACGTGGACCAGGGCCTGCGCGAGATCCTCCACGGCATCCGGGACGCCAACTACCACCGCCCCGGCATCCGTTGCCTGCGGCTGCTGGAGGCCGGGCCCGACACCGCCGCGAGCCTGGCCGCCGAGGTGGCGCTGCTGCGATCGCGGCAGCGCCCTTCGCTGGCCGGAGCCCCCGGCCATGTGACGGCGTGGACCGGCCCCCGCGGCCGGGTCGAGCAGTACAGCCTGCTCAACGCCTCCGGTCGCTGCGACGACTTCTCCCGCGACCACGACCTGTCCTGCTTCGGCAAGCGCTTCCACCACGGCGCGCACCACCCCGCCCTGGCCGCGCTGATCGGGTCCCTGCCACACCTGGTCAACTTCCGGGTCAACGTACTGGGGCCGGGTGCTTCGCTGTCCCCGCACGAAGAGCACAGCGTCGTACGGGCGCGGTCGGGCGAGGTAGGCATCCGGGCCCGCTTTCACCTGCCCCTGACCACCCATCCCGCGGCGACGCTGACGCTGGACGGGGACGTGCACCACTTGGCGGCCGGATCGGTGTACCTCGTCAACCACGGCTGCGTGCACGCCGCCGAGAACGGCGGCCCCGCCGAACGTGTCCACCTGGTCTGGGACATGCTGCTGACGGCGGACGCGGCGGCTGCCGTGTTCGGGCCGGGCCCGGCGCCGGCGGGCCTGACCCGGACCCGCCGGCGCACGCAGCCGCCCGTCGGACGCCGCACGGTCACCGGATGGGAGCGCATCGCGCCGCAGGTCCGGGAGGCCGAGGCTCGGAGCATCGGCCTGCTCGCGGTGCAATAGCCGTAGCCGTAGCCGTAGCAGGAGGCGTTTCAGTACAGGGTCCTGCGGAACTCGGCGGGAACGTAGTGGAACAGCAGCGAGGTGTGCGTGCTCCCGTCGGGCAACGGCGGCCGACCGTGCGGCACCGTGGTCCCCCGGAAGAGGACGGCCTGACCGGGCCGCTGGACGAGGCTGACCTCGCCCTGCGGGGTTCCCAGGTGCAGCGGCCAACCGCCCTCGATGCCCGGGCCCGACTCCCCGAGCAGCAGGGAGACGGTGTACTCGCACTGTTCCCGGTCCACGTGGCGGCCCAGGACCGCGCCGCCGCGGTACGCCGAGACGTAGGAGTACGAGGCGCGTACCGGCCGGCCCGCGATCCGCCCCACCAGGGCGCGGAACTGGTGGTGGAAGAAGCGGGACAGGGATTCGTTGTACCAGCCGTAGCGTCCGGCGACCTGGGCGTCCCCCAGCGGCCACGAGCCGGTGGCGATGAGCCGCTCGTAGTAGTCGAGCAGGGCCAAGCGGTGCCGGGGGTGGACCATGCGGTCGATCCGGCACACGTCGCTCCGCTCGAAGTCCGCGGCGGCCGCGGCCCGGGCGGTCTCGGCCCTGGCCGCGTCCCGGGCGCGCAGCTCGGCCGACCCGAGCGCCCCGGCCCGGGCGAGGGCGGCGCGCAGCCGCGCGGGGAGCGCCGGTGAAAGGGGCCGTCCCGGGACCAGGGTGCGCAGCGCCCAGAAGTCTTCGAGGGAGACCCAGAACGGGGTGAGTGCGCCGGTCGACGGGTCGTCGGTCCACAGGATCGGCCGGTCGGGCAGGAACCGGTCCCGGAACCGGGCCCGGCCCGCGAGGCCCAAGGGGATCGTGACCCCGTCCTGGAGGACCACGGCCGGGTCGAGGAGCGGGTGTTCCGGCTCGGGGCCGGGCATCGGGGCCGAGGCCTCGTCCGCCGAGCCGGCGACCGCGGAGCCGTCATCCGCGGAGGCGTCCTCCGCGGCGCCCTCGTCGAGCCAGCACACGTAGGAAGGGCGCCGGGGCAGGCCGCGGACGGTTCGGGGCATGGGCGGGGTACGTCCGTTCGCCAGGCGCCGGCAAGTGGACGCCACGGTGTCGAGGGCTGACGGGTCGAAGCCGGGTGTACTGCGCCACTTGCCGGGGCGCGGAGGCGTGATCGTCGTCGCGGAGAGCGGGAGGTCCCGGCCGGGCGGACCGGCGGGCAGCCCGAGTTCACGCTCCAGCCACCGGATCGTGCGGGCCGGAGCCGCGCTCAGCTCGGCGTAGTCGAGATCCACCCAGCGGATGCCGGGCGGCCCGGCGGCACGGCTGTCCAGTACCGCTTCCGTGGCGGCCGCCCACTGGCGGGCCGCGATCTTGGACAGGTCGTCGCCGAGCCCTCGCCGCCAGCCCGGCGGCAGCAGCAGGTGCCAGGCCCGCCGGGGCCAGCCGGGCAGGTCCGGGATGTTGACGAACCCCGGGTGGGTCCAGGCCCGCACCATGCTGGCCACGGTGTCGCGCGGGTCGCGGTGCAGGTGTACGACGGTGGCGTCCGGGAACAGCCGCAGCAGGAAGGGCAGCCGCAGGCAGTTCTCCGGGGTCTTCTCCAGCAGCCTCGGCGGCGGATCCAGGGGGCCGCCGAGGTCCGGCCGGTTCCGGCCCCGCGCATCGAGCAGCCCGGCGAGGAAGCCCGCGCGTACGGCTCCGCCGCACCGGTCGGCGTGCGCGGCGTCCAGGGCGTGCGAGGCGTACCCGCCGGCCGCCGGATGGAGCTCCGGTACGCCTTCGATGACGCCCTCGCTCTCTCCGCCGACCGTCCACAGGCCGGGGTGCCGGGCGAGGGCTTCGTACAGGGCCGTGCTGCCCGAGCGCGGCGGCGCGACGATGATCACCGGCGCGGTGCAGGCGGTCGGCGCCGCCGCCGCGGAGACCGGTCGTACGGCTCCGGTGACGGGCGGGCCCAGACGGCCGAGTGCCGGGTCGTGCGAGCCCCGGAACGCCGCCGCCGCGGGCTCGGATGCGAAGAGGTACCGGGCGCGTACGCCGCCTGCCTCGGGCCGCACTGCGCGCGCGAGGAGTCCCGCGACCCGGGGGAAGGGGGCGTGGTGCAGGGCGCGGGCTTCGGGGCGTGCCCGGCCGGAGGGGAGCGCCACGCGGGCGACCACGGCCCAGGCGAGGGCGTCGGCACCGGCCTCGGCCCGCCCGGCCTGGTCTTGGGCCCGGCCCCGGGCCCGTGTGGCGGCACGCGCCGCCCCCGCCCGGGTGGCTCCGGTCTCCCGGTCGCTCACTGCCGGTGGATCCAGCCCGTGACGCTGAAGCGGCCGTCCGCGAACGCCTTGCTCGGCACCCGGATCGGGAGCACCTCGTGGTCGTGCCTGCTCGGGAAGAACATGGCGAGGTTGGCGCGCGGCACGATCGTCTGGCTGCGGTCCGTGGCGACCACCCTCCCGTCCTCCGGGACCGTCTCGAACACCCGCAGCTCCCCGCCCGAGAACCTGCGGGGCTCTCCGGAGAAGAAGTACACGAAGGTCAGCTCGCGGGTGTCCCCGTCGTCGCTGTCGCGGTGCATTCCGAAGTAGTCCCGGTCGCCGTTGGCGGTCACCTGGAGTTCGATGGGGCCCAGCGGGAATGCCGGAAGGTTCAGCCGGCCGCTGATCTGCTGGAGGTGCTCCTTGATGCGCTCCGTGAACAGGGCTTCGTAGGGGCCCAGTTCGTCGAGGACCAGGCTGCGGCGCACCCGTTCGTCCACCACCGCCGCCCCGCCGGATCCGGACATCCGCACCGTGGCGGGCTTGAAGTCGGATTCCCGGTCCAGCACGTACGCCCGGAACTCGTCGTGTTCCGATGCGCTGAGGAACTCCCGTACGCCCTGGGCCACCTCGGCGACCGGATCCCGTTCGTAGCGGCCGGTGCCCGTCGGCACGCCGGCGGGCTTGCTGTAGTGGCCGCCGCGGACCAGCCGGGCGATCTCGGACGGGACGGAGGGCCGGTCCACCACCCATTCCGCACGCGAGCCCAGGTAGACCGTGTTGTGGAAGGCGGCGTTGAGCGCGAACACCTCGTCGTCCAGGGCGCCCGCGAGCACGTCGACCGTGTCGGCCTCGGCCAGGCCCAGCCGGTTCAGCAGCTCACCGGCCGGGATGCGGTACGTGAGGTAGCGCGCGGCCTCGGTCAGGAAGGCGTCCTCCGTCCGCTCGAAGCCGACGCGGCGCAGCGTCAGGTCCGCCAGCCGTGATTCCTCGGCGATGAGGTAGTGCACCTCGGCGTTCGGGTCGACGGCCAGCGTCTCGAGGGCTTCCTTGTACACGGCGGCGCACAGTCCTACGTTCGTCAGGTCCTCGTCGGCGACGTGCACGGGGCTCAGGCCCCAGCATCCGTCGCCGACCAAGTGGGTCTGCACGCAGGCGACGATGTTGCGGGCGCCCAGCCCCCACGGTGGCCAAGGCCGGTCCCGGACAGCGGCGAAGACCTGCGAATCGCCTTCGCAGAACAGGGGCAGGACGACCTCGTCCATCAGGTGGGGTGCGCCGACCCTTCGAAAGAAGGTGTACAGGGCCGCCTTGGCGGTCTCGCTCAGCTCGTCGAAGATCTCGATCCGCGTGCCGCCGTTGCCATCCGTGTAGAAGTCGCGTCTGATGGTCGGGATCATGGCCTCTCCTGCCGATTCGAGTGGGGGGACGACGGTTGGACCTTGCTGCGGGTACGGGCCCCGACACCGGCGCGGGCACTGGCGCGGACACCGGCACGGGCACCGGCACCGGCACCGGCACCGGCACTGGCACGGGCACCGGCGTGGCCGCGGCTCCGGGCGGGGACACGCCGTTCCTGCGGGTGACCGGGCCGGGTGGCGAAAGCCTGCCGTGGGTCTTGGTCCGCGCGCCCGTCGTGACGCACACACACCACCTGCGGCTGGCCGCCCTGGCCCGAGCCGGCGTCCGGTTCGCCGGAGTCACCAGCTACCTGGGGTTCCCCGGGCCGCCTTGGCGGGACGAGCGCGACTACGGGCTGCTGTGCGAGGCGTGGTTGCACTGCTTCCGGGATCCGGAGCACTTCCTGCCGCCGGACGGCCCCCGGCTGCTGACGAGCGAGTCCGACTTCACGGACCCGCTCCGCGTGGATCCGGCCCGAGTGGCTGTCGGGGCTGTCGGGGCTGCCCGGGCTGGGACGGAGGGGGCGGCAGGCCCCGACATCGTGCACGTGTCCGGCCGGGAGCCGTGGCGGCAGGAGGCGAAGAACTGGCCGCTCGCCGCGCGCTGCCTGCGCAGGCTGGCCCGGGAGACGGGGCTGCGGATCCTGGTGGTCGACGCGCCGCCCGGGGCGGAGCCGATCTGCGGCGTACGCATGGTCGGGCCGCTG
Organism: Streptomyces sp. NPDC001903; assembly: GCF_042891345.1. Classification (NCBI taxonomy): domain Bacteria; kingdom Bacillati; phylum Actinomycetota; class Actinomycetes; order Kitasatosporales; family Streptomycetaceae; genus Streptomyces; species Streptomyces sp. NPDC001903. The sequence continues at coordinate 190,149 of NZ_JBIASZ010000002.1, read as the reverse complement.
CCGTGGCGGCGGCTGCTCGCGGTCATCGCGGGGGCACGGGCCCTGTTCGTACCGGCCGTGCTCGACGCCTCGCCACGGGTGCTCGCCGAAGCCCTGTGCCTCGACGTGCCGGTCGTCGTCAACCGGGCGATCCTCGGCGGCTGGCAGTACGTCAACCCGTTCACCGGGGTGTTCTTCGACGGGGAGGACGACGCGGTGGCGGCGGTACGGGCCGTGCTCGACGCCCGACAGCGGCCCCGGGCCTGGTTCGCGGCGCACCACGGGCCGGCCCGGGCCGGGGCCCGCGTCCTGCGCCTGTTGAGCGCCCTGGACGACTCCTTGCCGGGCTCCCTCACGCACGTGCTGCTCACCCCCGACCAGGGACCGGGGACACGTTGAGCACCAGCCGTGCCGTGCCGCGCATGGGGGAGCGGTGGATCCACACGTCCGTCACCGGATGCACGGACCAGTGCCGTCGTACGTCGAGGTGCCGGAAGAAGACGGTCGCGTCGGCCGGCACCCGCCGGACGACGGCACCCGGCCGCAGGAACGAGGGGCTCCCGTCCATCGCGCACAGCTCGGCGAGGGCGCTCCCATCGGGTCTGTCGGCCCGTCGCTCGCGCTCCGCCTGCCGCGACAACCGCTCGCGGCGTGCGAGGTAGGCGTAGAACTCGGCCATGCCGAGGACGTCTTCGCAGGCGACGTACTCGGTGGTCGGGCCGTTGTACACCCGTACGGCTCCGACCGTGGGGCTCTGCGGCGGCACCGTGTCCACGTGGAAGCCGCACCGCCGGGTGGGGGCCTCGGTGAACACGCGCACCATCGCCTTGTCCGTCCCCGCCGTGTCCACGACCCGGGCCAGGATCCCGGCCATGGCGTCGACGAGGGGAGCCGCAACGGAGGCGGGGGCAACGACCAGTGCGGTGTGCGCCCAGCCGGCGAACTCGTCGGGCGTGACCGAGGGCAGGGTGGTGCGGGGGATGACCAGCCGTTCCCCGGCCACGAGCTCGGCCAGCTCCTGCAGCCACGGCTCGCGGCGGCCGTCGGGGACGATGACCGCGCTCAGCGCGGGATCAGCCGCGAGGCGGGCGGCATCGGCTGCCGTCGCCCCGTGCAGGACACCGGCGACGGCCGTGTTCCGGGAGCTGGAGACCACGAACGGGAGGTTACTCGGCGCCACGGCGGGCGCCCGCCCGACAGGCTGGCCCGGCGGCGGCGGAACCCGTACGGTCGAAGCCACGGCCGTGACGGGCAGGTCCACCCGGGTTCGAGGCTGCCGCCCGCTCGCGCCCGAACAGCCCGTGCGCGGCCTCCTTCCCGCGAGTGGTGGGACGCCGACACCTGCCCCCGTCACTGCGCGAGGAGTGCCTGCGCCATGTAGAGCTCGCTGATCGTGTGGCCTCCGGACGGCAGTTCCCGGGTACTGGCGACCACGAGTTGCTCGATGAGGGGAACGTCCTCGGGGGCGCTGGCCCGTTCCGGGTAGGAGGCGTTCTCCCACAGCTCCCGTACGTACCGCCACAGGGCGTTCGCCTCGTCGGACTCCTGTCCGCCTTTGTGTACGGCGACGTCGGCGATGTCGGCGATGGCCGAGGAGAGGATCCCCTCGCGGCGCGCGGCTGCGGCCCGCGCCGCCCAGGCCTGTCGCGTCTGCGAGCGGAAGCAATGGATCGTGCGGTCGCGCATGGCGGTGTAGCGGTCATCGGCGGCGAGAGCGGCTTCGAGGTGTGCCCGCATCTCCTCGCGGCGCGGGCCGTCCTGCCACTGGAGGCTCCACCGGGCACCGCTGTCGTGGGCTATCTCGACGCGGACGGCGGTGAGCTGGGACAGGTGTCGGGCCAGGTGGATCGCCTGCCTAGTACGGTTCATGACGGGGTCGTCCTCTTCGCGGTTCGGAGGCGGAGGATTCCCCACCTGGATACGGGAGGGTTTCATGCTGCGGTCGATCTGATGCTGACGACTCGGCTGGTGTACGAGCCAAAACCCCTAGGGGGTGTCTTGTCGATCAGGCCGGATCAGGGAGCGGCGGTGGGCGCCGTGGATCGCAAGGCGGACGAGGGAGGCGACGCGGAGTGTCGGCGACCGAGGACAACGCGGCGAGGCGCGGTGCCCACCGCCGCGAGCCCGGCATGATCGGCGAGACGCCCCCTAGGCAGCCGCGGTGCTGGACGACGCGTCATTCGGCGGGGTGTGTGCCGGCTGTGTTGTCGCCGGTCAGCACGATGCGGTCTGCGGCGCACTTCTGGCTCGTCGAGCCCTGCGGGTCGTCCATCGCGACGGTAGCGACAGGCCGGGAGAAGCCGCAGGGGCCGGCCCGACCTGCCCCTGCTGTCATGACCACGTAAGATGAACTCGGCAGCGGCAGCACCCGCCGGCGTCCCATCCCGACCGGGTCGTAAATGCGCGGGCCATCGATCAACTGTTCGAAGGCTTCTGATACATATTCAAGCCATGAACATGATCACTCGCCGACAGGCGCTGGGGCTCGGCTCCGCCGTTGCCGCGGCCGCCGGACTGGCCGCCTGCTCGTCCAAGTCGGCCTCCCAGGCGCCGGCGGCCGGAGCCTCGGGGGCTGCCGGCCCGTCCGGAGCGCCCGTCTCCCTGCCCACCGGCACCATCGACGAGACCTACGAGGGCCACCGCATCCAGATCACCGTGGGCCCGGGTGGCCACCACGGCATGGCGATGCCCACGGTCAAGGTCGACGGCAACGACCTGCACATCATGCCCAACGCCGACGGCAGTTGGGTCACCGTCGTCAACCACTACGAGACCTTCCCGGACCCGGTCTCGGCCGCCCGGGCCGCCGTCCGCGAGCTCCAGGGCGCCGACCTCGTCCCCTTCACCGCCAAAGAGGCCAAGCTGTGACCGTCCGCAAGAACCAGGCCACCCTCACGCCGGACGAGAAGAGCGCCTTCGTCAACGCGGTCCTCGAACTCAAGCGGACGGGCATCTACGACCGGTACGTCAACGCCCACAACTGGTACCTGCTGAACGACTCGGACTTCGGCGACCGGACGGGCCACCGCTCACCCTCCTTCCTGCCCTGGCATCGCCGGTTCCTTTTGGACTTCGAGTCGGCGCTCCAGCGGATCGACAAGAACGTCTCCCTTCCCTACTGGGACTGGACTGCCGACCGTACGGCCAACTCCTCCCTGTGGGCCTCCGACTTCATGGGTGGCACCCGCCGGGCGCGCGACGGCCAAGTGCTCGACGGGCCGTTCGCCTTCCAAGGCGGCAAGTGGGCCCTGACGGTGGGCGTGGACCGGCGCACCTACCTGCGACGCGGCCTCGGCTCCGGGACCCCGCAGCTACCGACGCGGGCCGACGTGGACTCCGTGATCGCCCTGCCGGTGTACGACTCCGCCCCCTGGAACAGCGCCTCGAGCGGGTTCCGCAACGCCCTGGAGGGCTGGCGGGGCGTCAACCTGCACAACCGGGTGCACGTGTGGGTCGGCGGCCAGATGACCTCCGCTGCCTCTCCCAACGACCCGGTGTTCTGGCTGCACCACGCCTTCATCGACAAGCTGTGGGCCGAGTGGCAGGCGAAGCACCCGAAGTCGGGCTACCTACCTGCCGTCCGGACGACGAACGTGGTCGACCTGCGGTCCGTCCTGAGCCCGTGGAACAACGTGACCCCGGCCGACCTGCTCGACCATCACCGCTTCTACACGTTCGACACCGAGAACGGCGGGCAGCGCTGGTAGCCGGACGAGTTCTGAGGTCCGGCACAGGCCTTGGGGAGTGGCCGCGGAGCCTGGTGGGCAAGCCCCTCGCGGACGAGACACCTCCGACCGCGCGGGGCCTTTGAAAAGACTGGCGTCGCTGGGCGCCGGCCGGTCCTCGCACGCTCTGCCCGGACGGGCCCGTCAGGTTCGGGTTCGTTGTTGGAGGAGTGCCTCGTGCGGGACCGGTCGCCCACGGTCCTGCGTAGGCACGTCGCGAGCTGTGCGGTGGCGTACGGTCCCAGGTGGGCCCACCGTCGACGGCCCGTTCGCCCCAGCGCCGCGCGATGGGATCTGCAAGCAGGCGCGATAGCCGCCCTGCGAAGGCCCGGTAGCCTCGTTCAGCTCGTGTTCGTCGCGGGCGAGCGAAAGGCGTCAATGCTCCCGCAGAATTGAGCACGCTCCCCTCCCGCAGAATTGCCCCCTGGGATTGGTTCAGTCGCGGTGTGCGCGGTTTCCTTGACGAGGGGTTCGCGTCGTTGGCAGATGCAGTAGGAGTAGCCGGTGAGGGTGCGGCCCTCGGCGTGGTGGACGAGGCGGTCGCTTGGAGGTCGGCGGGTGTGTGAACGGACAGGTCGCTGCCCTTCGGTAGGTACTGCCGCAGCAGGCCGTTCGTGTTCTCGTTGGTGTCGCGCTGCCAGGAGCTGCCTCGGTGGGGCGACGAGCACACCGTGGCCGTCAGGCAGGGAGACGAGGCGGACGTAGCGGGCGCGGCGGTCGATGAGCGTGGCGACGGCAGTGCGGTTCCTGTGTCCCGTGATCAGATCGCCTTCCCAATCGCCGGCGCGCTCGCGGAGCTCGACGACAGTGCGCCGCTCGTCGATGAGTGTCCCGGCACCGCGAACCGCGGGCGCGTTGGTCAGCCTTGCGGCGCTGCTTGCGCAGAGGCCGGCCGGTGCGGAGCTCCTTGGTGAGTGCCCTGCTCACGACGCCTTTCGCGCCCTCGCAGAGGTCGCGGTAGATGGTCTCGTGGCACAGGGCACGCAGGTGGGCCGCGATCTGTTCGGGGCTCTACTCGAGGTCGAGCCTGGCCTCATGATCAAGGAGTCTTGCGACAAGCGTTACTGATCGTTTCAGAATGGGGTCGGTGCGGTCATTCTTCGTCGAGTCGCTGGAGGACCTGCGTGAGAGCACCGGAGTCGAGCAGGCCGACGAGCACTTGAGTCATGTTGCCGATGTCGGCGTCCCGAACGATCAGGCCGCCGGAACACCAGGGGTAGAGCCCGCCCAGCTCTTCGCCCGTTCGAGACCAATGCTTCATCAGGCGATCGACCTCAGCAAGGGTAAACACGGTCGCACTCCAGCGTGCGTCATCCGCTGTCAGCCGCACCTCGACGTCGACGTTGCGGACGGTGCCCAGATCCTCGACCGCACGGGGCAGGAACGACGCCATGAACCGGTCTGTGCGAACGCGGTACCAGGGAACGTCCCAGCCTTGCTCAGCGGTTTCGGCTCCGGTGTTGGTCATCCGGGGAGTATGTCGACCCAGCCCGGTGTGCTCAACCAGGTTCTTTGGCAAGCTTCAGCGTTGTGGCCATGAACCTTGTACCCGACGAGCTGTGGGATCGGATAGCCCCGCTGTTGCCGGTGCGGCCAACGCGCTGGCACCGCCATCCCGGACGGCTCCCGGCCCCGGACAGGGTCGCCCTGGCCGGCATCGTCCACGTCCTGCGTAAGGGCGTGGCCTGGCGCGACGTGCCACGCGAGGTCGTGGGCTGCTCCGGGGTGACGGCCTGGCGTCGGCTGCGGGACTGGACCGAAGCCGGAGTCTGGCCCCGTCTGCACGCCGCCCTGCTGACCGAGCTGCGTCGCGCGGTCCTGCTGGACTTGGACGACTGCGCCGTGGACGGTTCGCACGTCCGGGGGCCCTCAAAGGAGGGAATCACGTCGGCCCGTCGCCGGTCGACCGCGCCCGCCCCGGCTCCAAGCATCACCTGGTCGTCGATCGTCATGGAACCCAGCTCGCGGTCACGCTCACCGGCGGAAACCGACACGACGTCACCAGCTCGTGCCGCTGCTGGATGCGGTCCCACCGGTTCGAGGGCGCCGGGGACGTCCTCGAACCAAGCCGCGGCGCCTGTACGCCGACCGGGGCTATGACTTCGACAAGTACCGCCGTCTGCTGTGGAAGCGCGGCATCAAGCCGATGATCGCCCGCCGGGGCGTCGCCCACGGGTCTGGTCTCGGCAGGGTGCGCTGGGTGGTCGAGCGTTCGTTCGCCTGGCTGCACCAGTTCAAGCGCCTGCGGATCCGCTACGAACACCGCGCTGACCTGCATCAGGAGCTTGTGCAACTCGCGTGCTGCATCATCTGCCTGCGCCGCCTCTCCAAGGGGCGCCACCGCACCTCGCCCATCGAAGGAGAAACCAGTCAGTGACCTCCGCCGAGCCGTTCACCCATATCAAGATTCGCGTAGCCGCAGCCCTGTTCAACGGCGACGAGATCGCCCTCATCCGCCGCACGAAGAACGGCCAGGACCAGTACACCCTGCCAGGTGGCAACGTCGAACCTGGCGAACCCATCCAGCAAGCCCTCGCACGTGAACTCGACGAAGAATTGGGCCTGGACCTCGCAGAGGCGAGCAGCGTTCCACAGTTGACCTGGATCCAGGACGCCATGGTCACTCGCCCCGGCAGCACCCCACCCCGCAAACTCCACCTCGTCTTCCGCGTCCACATCGACAACACCACCCGCGCTCGTCTGCGCACCGTTGAGCACGATGACACTGCTGGCGCCGGCCACCTCACCTGGCACCACTACGAGGACACGGCCGACAAGGCGCTGTTCCCACCGGTCCCACTCGCCGCACTCGTTACTCCCACGGCGCCGCTCGATGCTGCCCGGGCACTGCTGCCGACCATGGACGACAGCAATTACCACTGGATCTGATCCGCCGCCGTGCCAGCTGCCAGGGTGGCGGGTACGGCGCGCCTGTTTCGTGGCAGGGGCCCATCGTGCGCACCGTTCCCCAAAATCTGTGCCGGAACCCACAGCCCGTGCATAGGGCCAGGCTCCGATGCTCCGGCGACTGGGCACGGGTTCGGCGAGCCCATCAGATCGTGGCTCGAACGGGCATCTTGAGGTCGCCTGAGGTTCAATGAAAGTACAGGTCTAGTCACCTGTCGTGTGGCAATCAACTCAGCGACTCCTAGGGAGGGCGTGAGATGCCGGTAAACATTGTGGACATCGGCCCACCTTCAACTATCGCATCAGGAAGAGCACTCATCGAGACCTATTTTTTCGGGGATTTCTACGACGTTGGCGTGTGCTACGGGACACTGGCGACGGAGCCGAAATTCCTGGGCTGGCTCGATGTCACAGACCAGGGCAGGGTGGGATCCATCCGATCCATCGGCGGGGTTCCGCACCTGGACCTGAGGAATTGGCAGTACACCATGACGGTGACGAACAGATCCAACGCTACGGTCACCTACAACATTCGGATCGCGACCTTGACCAACGGGTGAGTGCGATGCCCAGAGTGAGACTTACTGTCATTACGGACCCGGACGGGACGGTCGTCGGCACCAAGCAGGTGGTCGAGCCGGGCGATCCCCTGGCGCCGCAGTTCTCCTACCGGCCCGCCATACAGCAGGGTGGAGAGGGAGCGGAAGTCGTGATTCCGGTCTACTCCCAGATCGTCGCGGGACCGGACCAGGAGGCGCATGTGTTGGACGTCGACCTGCCCGAGCAACTCTTCGTGTCTCTGGACCCGGCGGCACTGCACGAGATAGTGCAGACCAAGATCAATCAGGTGAAAGGCCGCGAGGCCTGATCGTGGCATCGGCCGCTTTCCCGTCCTGGCCCTCGATCAGCCGGCAGCAGGCGCCGATGAGCCGCACCTCCCAAACAGGAGGCCGGGGCAAAGCCGAAGAGGACATGCTTAGGAAGCTCTGACCACAGCTCGTCAACCCATGGCCTGGCCGCCGCCATCAAGTCCGTACTGCCTTATCGCCACCCCGCACCCGCGCGGATCGGCGTCAGCCGACCTTCATGGCGCCCACACCAAAGACGTCTCCTGCGTCGGTGCCGCCATGCTCGCGAGCCGCGCATGCCGCGCCCACCGGGTCGCCCATGCAAGGACCACGCCACCGCAGCCAGCCTCCTCCGGCACGCCCATACCCGGACCGAACACCCGCCGTACGCTCCCCCTCCACCGCTACCTCGCCCAAACCCTCGCCGCGGTGGGGGAGAAGCGGCCGGCTTTCGGCGCGCTGAAAGGCGGCAGAACCTGAAGACCCGCCTCGCTGGCCACGGCCGCTGCCGGCCGCTCGCATTCATCCCCACACCCACCAGCCCGGTGACGCACCGGCGTTCCCCGGGGTCATGGCCGCAGTCCGGGTGACGAGGCCGAAAGGGCAGGCCAGGAACCCGCCCGATCGTCGTCTGGGCCGACAAGGCGTACTCGTCCCGCGGGGTCCGTGAGCACCTGCGCAGACGCAGAATCGGGGCCGTGGTCCCGCAGTCGGCCGACCGGCGCGCCAACCGCAGACGACTCGGCAGCAGGGGCGGCCGTCGGCCGGCCTTCGAGCGCGAGGCCTACATGCAGCGGAACATCTCCCAAGCCAGCCTATGAGCTGGAGCGAGAGAACCTGCCCCAGCCCGGCGGGAGCAAGTCCCAGGAGTCGTGGCGGAGCCACTCGCTGAACGTGGCTGGGCGGGCGCTGCCCATGTGGTCCAGGGACAGCGGGATGATCCGGTCGCAGGTGGCGCGACCATCCCACCACACCGTGCCTGCGAGTGGACCGGTGACCGCGAGCAGAGTGTAGAAGCCGCAGCCGTGGTCCTGCAGGATCACGGCTCCGGCGGTCTTCCGGTCTTCGAAGGCCTCGCATTCCCTGTCCCAGGCCTGCCAGGCATCCGCGTGGGCCTCCCGGTTGACGAAGCCCTCCAGGCGGGGTTCGCGTGCGTCCAGGTCGGCGTTCGCGTTCACGTACGAGTCGGGGTGTGGAAAGGGCAGGGGCAGCAGCTCCGTCAGAGTCGGACGGTCCGCGCCCCAATCCCAGCCCCACTCTTTTCGACAGGGCCGGTACACCGGCTTGGAGGGCTTCGCCTCCTTGAGGTGCGCACGGTAAGCGGCTGGGAATGACACACCGAGCTCGTGCTCGGCCATGACCAGCTCTTCCTCGGTCAACGGCGGGGATACGGACTGACGGTGCATGGCGTCGAGCCTAGAACTGACCGAGCTGTGCACGCCACGGGATGAAACGTACGTTGCCTCCGCCTCCATACCTCGGTCGGATGATGCGCAAGAAACGGTCTAGGAGGGCGTGGGATGAGAGTCCTCGAGCGACTCCATCCACCAGGCCAGGGAGCCGACGGCTGTCACCGCGGACTCCGTCCACGCGATCTCGTCAGCCAGTCGCGCCTGTTCATCGACTGCATGCCTGAGTTCACGAGAGAACTCTTCGTCGTAGTGCCAGCCGGCAGTCATGGTCAACGCTCGTGCGGGTGGTTGCGCAACTCCACGTTGCAGTCTGAAACCGTGAACACGTCTCTGCGGCCACGAGCCTCCGCCCGCTGTCCGGCCAGTGCCTGGCACACCTCGCATCCCTCGGTCGGCGTCGGCTCCAGCACCGGCAGCGCCCAGGTCACAAGGCCTCGGACACCGCCATCCGACGTTCCATCATCACCGAATCCATTGACCATCCCAGTCCCTCCGCCTCGGTTCCCGACCCACATGCCTTTCGTCGGACCAACAGCGTGCACCCGAGACCGGGACGTATCTCCCCTACGTGCAGGGACAGTTAAGACGTCTGACGGTAGTGTGCAAGAACGCCCAAACGTCCTCGGGAGAAGCCTTGAACACTGCGTTACGAGACGCTATGGCGCTGGCGCGGGTGTCCGAACGCCAACTAGCCGCCAAAGTGGGCGTCAACGCGAAGACCGTGGAACGCTGGATCTCGAATGAAGCGCTGATCCCGCACGCGCGAAACAGGCACGACACCTGCCGGGTTCTGGGAGTGGACGAATCGATGATCTGGCCGGAAGCAGTGACGACCCGAGTCAAGGTGGGCAACGACCGAGAGCTGGTCCACAGCTACCCGTACCGGTCGGCTTGCCCGTCCACGGTGTGGGCGCGGCTGGTCAACGGATCCACCTCGGACCTGATGTTCAGCGGCTACACCAACTACTTCTTCTGGACCATGATCCCCGCCTTCCCCGACATCGTTCGTCGCAAAGCCGGCTCCGGTTGCCGGGTTCGCTTCCTGCTCGGGGATCCCGACGGCGAAGTGACGCGCCAGCGTGAAGTCATCGAAGGTGCCGCCCTGACCGTCTCCACTCGCATCCGCATGACTCTGGAAGCGCTGGAACGCCTTGGTCCTCTGCAGGGCCTGGAGACGCGCTACAGCGACGCGTCAGACGCCGTGAACCACGTGAGCCTGTCCGTCTTCAAGTTCGATCACGATGCCCTCGTGACGCCACACCTGGCGCGGGTGATCGGACACGACTCGCCCATGTTGCACCTTCGCCGCCAGTCGGACGGGGGCATGTTCGATCGTTTCGCCGACCACGCAGAAGAGCTTTGGGAACGGGGAGCGCCAACGGGCTTGCACACAGCCTGACAGAGGCTGACCCCGTGGCCGGGAGAGAGTCCTGCGGCGCCCCCCGGCGCGCCTTCCCGCAGGCCGCCCGCGGGCCTCGCCAGTGATGAGGCCCCTCCAAGGAGACGGAGACGGCAGCCTGCGGTCCCTCTGCTTCGCCAGACACGAGGAAGCGCGTCGTTGGCCGGCAGGGGCGCGCTGTCGCTGCCCGGCGGGTCGGGCTCCGGTCGACACCGTCAGACCGGAGCGGGATCATGAGAGGAGGGCCGCGAACCGGCACACCCGTGTTGGTGCAGCTGCAGGCGCCGCCGCCGCGAAGGCCGCGGTCCCCATGTGCCCCACGGTGCAGGACCCCACTGCCGCCGGCGCCGCGCTCACAGCCAAGGTTTCCGCACCTGAACCCCACTGGAGACAAGCCATGACCCGGCGCACCCGTCTCGTCGCCCTCAGCCCGCTGATCGCCTGCTCGGTCGCCCTCTGTCCCTACGCTGTCGCGATCGCCACGGCCGTCCCACAGGCACCGGCCATCCCTGCCTGCACCGTGGAACCGTTCCCTGGCGCTGCCGATCACGTCAACGTGAAGGGGAGCGGATTCGGCGGGAAAGTCGTGGTCAAGGAGACGAGCGGCAAGAAGGAGGTCACGGTTGAGGCGACGGCGGAGGGAACGTTCGAGGTGCCGGCTCTCCCGGCGGGCTCGTACGCCGCCGTCCCGTACGGGTCGCAGACCCAGAGCTACCCCTGCACGCAGACGGGGGGCAGGGCTCAGACCGAGGGGGACGACGCCAAGGCGGAGTACGACAAGGGCTTCCAGTTCGCCTTCCAGCAGATCAAGACGAACTGCCAGGCCACCCAACCCAAGACCGCCGGGGAGGTCGACCCGAACTGGCAGAAGGGCTACGACAAGGGTGCCGAACTGGCGGCCAAAACCTTCTGCAAGGGCTAGAGCGACAACCCCAAGGCCGGCAAGAGCGCCATATGGGTCAGGGGTTATGACTTCATCTTCGTCAGGATCCGGGTGAGTTGTCAGGCCACCCCGCCCAATTCCACTGGCCAGGCCGACCCCGAGTGGCAGGCGGGCTACGACAGGGGCGCCGAGGACGCAGCCGCGAAGTTCTGTACGCAGCCCGTAGGCGGTCTGCGGGCGCCGCGCGACGGCCGGGTCCGGACGGCAGCCTGGCCCTCAATCGTCGGCCTGCGCTCCTATGGACAGGCCAGCGGTACCGATGCACCCCCATGGTCGCCAGGTGGTAACGGGAGGTCTCAGCCGCGGGGGTATCCAGCCAGGCGACCAGAGCGCTCATACCGCTGGTCCGCGATCGTGCGTCGGTGGATGCTGTGCACCGGCCCCGTCGGCTGCCCGCACACCGGGCACGGCATCGGCTTGCCCCGCGTCCGAGCCCGCACCCCGATGAACTCGCCGTCGTCCGCCACATCCTCGACGACCAGCGACGCAGGTCCCGAAATCACCACGCCACAAGGCCGTTGACATCATCCATGCAGCGTCAACGGCTACCGTCACCCTTCGTCACCACCGATTACGCCATCGAGCCGTTCGGCTGGCAGACCCGGTCGAGGGGCGGGCGGCAGGGCCCTGGTGCGCTCCCGGCGCCGCCGACCACGCCCACATGCGGCCCGCCCCTCCCAGTGGAATAGTGGGGAGCGGATGGAGGCCGCCCCTGGGGGTGCGGGTGATCACAGACCTCCACGTGTCGTCAGCAACTGCGCTCCCTCGCCGCCGAGGTCGAAGACGCCGACACCTCAACCGCCCCAGGCAAAGACCGGGGCCCCGAGCATTACCCGTTGGCTCTGAGGCCAGCCGATCAGAGGCGAGCTCCCTGAGAAGACATGTTCACCCCGTCACTCCTACGCGAGGCACGGGAGACGCGCGCGGGCGGGGCCCTGCTCAAGCGAAGCGACTGCCTTCAGTCGAGGAAGGACATCTCATGCGAAGGAAGACCCTCTCCACTGCGGTCGTGGCCGCTGTGGCGTTCAGCGGGTGGACCGGTGTCACCGTGATGACGGCCGACGCAGCGGAACGGGCCGCACCCGGCGCCACCTGCTTCCTCTCGGAAGGCCCCAACAACACGTTCGGCGTGTCGGGCGATGGGTTCAGATCCGGCGATCGCATCACCGTAAGGAATTCACAGGGCACCACTGTGCGCAGGACCGTAGCCATCACAGGAGGCTTCTTCGAGGTCACGGGGCTGCCGAACGATACCTACAGCGCCACGGGAGGTCGGACCAGGGCGATCTGCCCGAAGTGGGTGTCGGACGAGGAGGCCGCGATCAAGTGCACCGTGACCAAGGGCCCTGGAACGACCTACGGCGTGTCCGGCAGGGGATTCCCGGTGGCGGAGACGGTCACGTTGAAGAACTCCTCCGGCGCCGCCGTGAACACCACCCAAACCATCCAGGACGGGTTCTTCGAGTTCACCGGCGTCCCCAATGACACGTACACCGTCACCTCGAAGTTCGCGAAGGTGACCTGTGCGAAGGCCGCCGAGTAGCGGCACCCGCCCCCGCCCAACGTCGGCCGACCAGGGCAAGTGACGGGCACCCGCCGAGACGGTCTCGACGGGTGCCCCCGGCGAATCCGCGCGGACTCCTCCGGCGGAGTCGGGGATGCGGGCATCGGAGAAGCTGAGCATCCCCCGCGGGCGGAGGCGACCGGAGTCGTAGAGGCGCTGCCGGCGTCCAGGGCACGGACTTCCCAGCCGTCCGGCCCGGGCGGCCATCTCCAGCAGGTAGACCACCGGTCACCGGCTTCCCGCCCGGTCCTCACCGGACACGCGGACCCCACCCCCGCGTGGACCCTGTCACCGGGGACGTTCTCGGCGACCGCCTGCTCGGTGTCGGCGGTGCCGTCCTCGACGTCCACCCGCGCATACGCCGCGCCCGACGGGGCCGACGGCAGCACACCGAGGGAGAGGAAGCGCTCCGCAGGAACTCGCCGACCGTCGTCCGTCGATCTGCCCGCCCGGTCCCGCACACCGCGAAGTATCGCGCGGCCGCGAGCGACCACGGTTCAGCCGGGCCCAGCCCCGTCGTTGTGTGGCCAGCCATCCGGCCGACGTCCTCGCCGTGCCGGGTCACCCGGCCGTGACGGCCTTAAGACGGGTGCCCTCGTCAGGAGCCGGGTGGATGTCGAGGATGGTCGCGCCCCGCGGTGCGGCGAGGGTGCAAGTGCGCACGATTGCGTCCCGCCTCGCCGGCACTACGGTTCTTCGTTCCGGAGGCGAGCAGCTTCGTGGTGGCGCCCGAGGCCGCTGTACATGGCGGCGAGGTTGGTGCGGGCACTGATGGTGTTGGGGTGGTCGGCTCCGAGGAGGCGTTCGCAGTCGGCGTGGATGGTTTCTTGGAGGGTGAGTGCGTCGTGGTGGCGCCCGAGGTTGCTGTAGGCGACGGCGAGGTTGGCACGGGCGTGGAGGGTGTCGGGGTGGTCGGTTCCGAGGAGGCGTTCGGAGTCGGCGTGGACGGCTTCCAAGAGCGTGAGTGCGTCGTGGTGGCGCCCGAGCTGGTGGTAGGTGGCGGCGAGGTTGGCGCGGGCGCCAAGGGTGTCGGGGTGGTCGGTTCCGAGGAGGCGTTCGGAGTCGGCGTGGACGGCTTCCAAGAGCGTGAGTGCGTCGTGGTGGCGCCCGAGGCCGCTGTAGGTGACGGCGAGGTTGGCACGGGCGGTGATGGTGTTGGGGTGGTCGGGCCCGAGGAGGCGTTCGCAGTCGGCGTGGACGGCCTCTTGGAGGGTGAGTGCTTCGTGGTGGCGCCCGAGGTTGCTGTAGGTGGCGGCGAGGTTCGCTCGGGCGAGGAGGGTGCTGGGGTGGTCCGGCCCGAGGAGCCGTTCGCGGTCTGCGAGGACGGCTTCCAGAAGAGCGAGTGCTTCGTGGTGGCGCCCGAGCCGGTAGTAGGTGGCGGCGAGGTTGCCGCGGGCGTTGAAGGTGTCGGGGTGGTCCGGCCCGAGAAAGCGCTCGGAATCGTCACAGACGGCTTCTTCGAGGGTGAGTGCTTCGTGGTGGCGCCCGAGGTTGCGGTATGTGTCGGCGAGGTTGGCACGGGCGTAGAAGGTGTTGGGGTGGTTGGTCCCGAGGAGGCGTACGGAGTCGGCGTGGACGGCTTCCTGGAGGGCGAGCGCGTGGTTGTGGCGCCCGAGCCGGTGGTAAGTGACGGCGAGGTTGGCGCGGGCGCCAAGGGTGTCGGAGTGGTCGGGCCCGAGGAGGCGTTCGCAGTCGGCGTGGACGGCTTCTTGGAGGGTGAGTGCGTCGTGGTGGCGTCCGAGGTCGCTGTAGGTGGCGGCGAGGTTGGCACGGGCGCTGAGGGTGTCGGGGTGGTCGGGCCCGAGTACGTGCGTGGCCGTTTCCGTTACCGAGGTCCAGTACTTGTGGGCGTCCTGATGCAGGCCGCCGGCTCTGAGGCTGCGCCCATTGGCGAGGATCACCCAGTGCATGCCGCCCTGCCAGAGTTGCTTCTCGGCGTGTTGGAGCAGCGTGGTGGTGTTGGCTCGCAGCGTTTGTGCGAGCTCCCGGGGTAGATCGGTGGGCGGCCAGATCGCGACCAAGGCGTCGGCGGCAGTGGTGGCGAGGTCGGGATGCTGGCTGGTGGGGGTGGTCTCGCGGGCAGCGCGGCCGGTGAGGGCGTGCATCCGGATCTGCCGGTGCGGGGTGTGAGGGTCGGTAGTGATCAACGCGTACCGGCGCAAAACCCGCAACGCGCGCACCACCTCCTCCGTTGTGGTCGCCGGCTTGCCCTCTTGGCCCCGCGCCGCGGTGAGGAACGAGGCGACGGGTGGGGTGGTCCAGAGGGATTCCGGGTGGCCGTTGGGATCGAGGAGCGCGAGCAGCCGTACGAGCGGAAGAACCACGCCTTCCGGGCCGGCCTGTTCGGCCGCGTCCAAGGAGAGCAGCAGGGCAGCGGCGACCTGCCGCTGGTAGCCCTCCGTATCCGCCCACTCCGGTAGGACGTCCTCCAGCCGCAGCGCCTGGTCGGCCAGGCGGGTCAGGTACTGGGAGCAGGTGAGTTCCTCGGCGAGGAGGTACGCGGCCGCGTGGCCCAGTGCGAGTGGGAGGTGGCCGAGCACACGGGCGACCTCGCCTTCCCGCCCGTCCAGGAGATGTCCTCCACCGTCACCGGTGACCCGTTCTTGGAGGTAGTCAACGGCTTCCTGGGGAGTGTAGACGTCGATTTCGATGCGGGCGCGGCCGCCGCCGGTCAGGCGCGGGTCGTGCAGGCGGGTCGTGGCCAGAGTCCAGCCGATGCCGGGCCGGGCCGGCGGCCACCACGGGCCGACGACACCCGGGTCGCTGACGTCGTCGAGGACCACGAGCCAGGACCGGTCGGTGGTGGCCAGCCACTCCAGGAAGACGCGCGCGTCCTGCTCGGGGTCCTGCCCGCTCGCGCCGACTGCCCCGACCCGCAGGGCGGCCTGCGCGTAGAGGGCGATGAGCTGCGCGTGCTCGCCGGCCGGGACCCACACCACCAACCCGGTCGCCTCGGCCACGGCTTGGTGGGCGTACTGCGCGGCGAGCTGGGACTTACCGACCCCGCCCATACCCGACAGCACCCCCGCCGACGCCCGCCTGGCCTGCGTCAGCACCACCGCGCCCCCCGCACGGGCAGCATCGATGCGTTCCCGGAGCCCCTCGCGGGGCTGGAACGCCGATGCTTCCAGCGGCGGCGCCCCCACCAGCAGACCCTGCTGCCCCGCCACCCGGCTCCCAACACCCGCCGAAGGCCTGCCCAACGAGGCCGGAACGCCCGGCCCCGGCCCGCCCGGATCGCCCGGCCTGTGCTCCTGGGCCGCTTCCGCCTGCCGCCGCAGCCTCAGCAGGCCTTCCTGATCGAGCCGCAACGCCTGCGCCAAGGCGGCCACGGTCCGCGCGCTCGGAACGTACGGCTTGTGCAGGGCGTTGCTCACGCTCGTACGCCCCAGCCCGGCCTTCCTCGCCAGTGAGGTCACCGTCTGCCCCGTCGAGGCCAACGCGTTCCCCAACTGCGCCTGCAACTGGGACAGGGCCTCGCAAGACCCCTCGACTGGCTCCGGCATCTCGTCCGCGACGCTCATGAATTCCCCCGGCCAATGTGCCCGCCATTGTTCAGCAGTGTTCATCTTCGCCTGGCCGAACCCTGTCGCACACCCGATTCGAGAGGGTCGGTCCACCAACCGATCCGTCCTTTCGAGGAGTTCGACATGTCTGTTCTGACGGTGGTGCTGTTCACGGCCTGCCTGATCTTGATCGGCGCCCTCGCCGTCGCCGCGGTGGCCGGGAAACTCGCCCGCCTCGACGGCGCCACCTACCCGGCCGCGTGCCTGCGCGCCGCCGCCGCGTTCGCGGCCTTCCTGACCCTGGCCGCCGCCGTCACCGGCGCCCTGGCCGCGGTCCTGACCTGACGGCAGCGGTCCGGATCCGAACTGCTGGGCGGGCACGAATGGCCTTGGTCCGGACAGGTGTGCGGGCTGGCCGAGGTGCTGCGGAAGCTGCGTGCCGCGGCACGGCTCACCTGTGACGAGCCGGCGGTGCGGGACGGGTGTGACGGCGGCGACGTTGAAGCGTGCGGCTTCGGGCCGTGGTGAGCCGTCGGGCTGGCGACGTCGCGGCATCGAGCACCCGGCGAGTCCGCATCCCGAATGCGGAAGCTGCACTCGGCGTCGCCAAGGGCTGAACCGCGTCAGGGTATGGGGCTGGTGGCGTGACCGCCCGGCCCAGGCCACCCGGTAGGTGAAGTTCCCCTCCTCGGAGGTCACGGCCTGCCAACGCGCCCGCTCCTCCGTCCCAGGGTGGCTCGGCCTCGCGCCGAGCCACCCTGAGGTATGCGAGGACGCAGCCGCCGGCAGGATTGCACCTCGCCGCGCGTCTTGCACGGACTGGCTACCGATCCCGAGGTGGATCCGACAGCGATGGACCCCGGTCAGGAGTTCGGCGAAGAGGTCTCCAAGGGTGTGTCGCAGTAGGAATGACTCACCAGCCCCTGCTCCAGTTGCGGAGCAGGGAGGACGGTGGTCGGACGGGGCGCGGGCACCCCCGGCAGAGGCCACCGCGGCGGCCGGGACGAGGTCCCGGCAGGCTGCGCGGCCGCGGCTCCGCCGCGATGCGTCAATGCCAGCAGGACGGCCGGACGCGGAGCAGCTCGGTCCGCAGTACGGGTGTGCCGTCGACAGGTGCCGGGTTCTCCGCGGTCGGCTCGATGCCTCCGGCGGCGACTTTGTCGAGTGTTGCCAGGCCGTCGGGGCCGACCGTGCCGAACACCGTGTAGTTCGGGCGCAGCGCGGAGTCGCCGTAGACGACGAAGAACTGTGAACCGTTCGTGTCCGGACCGGCATTGGCCATTGCCAGCAGGCCGCGCCCGTAGAGGCGGCGCGCGCCGGTCGGATCGGTCGGTGCGGGCGGCAGGTCCACCGGCAGCTCGTCCTTGTACTTGTACCCGGGCCCGCCCTCACCGGTAGCGGTCGGGTCGCCGCACTGCAGGACCTTGAGCGTCGGGTAAGCCGTCAGACGGTGGCACACCGTGCGGTCGTAGAACCCATGCCGTGCCAGGTGCAGGAAACTCTGGACCGTACACGGCGCCTTGGCCCGGTCCAAGTGCAGCGGGATCGGGCCCTGGCTGGTCGGAACAGCCATGTCAACCGTGCCACGACTGGGGGTGCGCCGCGGGTCGGGCGGCAGCGGAACAGAGCGCGCGGGCGGCTCGTCCGGGGTCTGTGTGTACTGGCAAGGGCCGTGCGTGGTGCGCGGCGGAGCGCCGTCGGAAGCGGTGGCGACACTCCCTCCGGACACGACTAACGCCACGGCCGCGAATGTGCTGATCAGTGCCCGTTTCATCTCGCACGCCCTTCTGATGATCGTCAAGTCCTGGAGCGGTCGCAGTCTAGGGCGTGGTGCGGTCGGCGGGAATGGTTGGCGACAAGAGGCCGGCGGGTACCGCTGTCCGTGGTGTGCCCGTACTCACGTCGGATGGATGCCCCACCGACAGGAGGGGGAGCCCCCGGGGGGAATCTCCGGGCATTCAGGGGGTAGGCGGCAGCTGCGCATGAGCGAATTCCTCGTGAGACAAGCCGTTTCGCCGCTCGATCGCCGTACCGAATCACCAGCAGTGGGCTCGCCGTCCACGCCACACACCTCAGGTGGAACATGACCCAGACAATCGAACGTATACCGCTGGACGGTCAGGATCGCCTGGCCGTGGATCTGTGCGAGGAGCGTTCACTGCGGCTCAGACGCAGACTGGAACGGCTCATCGGCATCGCGGCGACCGAGGGGAACACTCTCGTTCCGCTGCGCAACGGCGATGAGATCTTCGATGCGATGCTCGGTGCGATCCGGGGGGCGGAGCACACCGTGGACATGATGACGTTCGTTTACTGGCGCGGTGAGATCGCACACAGGTTCGCCGAGGCGCTCGCCGAGCGCGCCCGTGTCGGAGTGCGGGTGAGGGTCATGCTCGACGGCTTCGGCAGCCGGCTCATCGAGCAGGACGAGTTGGACCTGATGGACGAAGCCGGGGTGGAGGTGGCTTGGTTCCGCAAGCCGCTCTACCTCTCACCGTTCAAGCAGAACCACCGCTGCCACCGCAAGGTCCTCGTCGTCGACGAGCGCACCGCGTTCACCGGAGGCGTCGGTATTGCGCAGGAGTGGTGCGGTAACGCCCGCAACGAGAAGGAATGGCGAGATACCCACGTCCAGGTCACCGGACCCGCCGTCGACGGCCTGGCGGCCGCCTTCGCCCAGAACTGGGCCGAGTGCCATGACGAACTCTTCGACGGTCGAGACCGGTTCATCGGCAGCGAGCACCACGGCGATTCCGTCGTCCAGGTCGTCCGTGGCTCCGCCTCCTTCGGCTGGCAGGACATGCAGACCCTGATCCGTGTCGTCCTGGAGTCGGCCGAGGAGCGCGTCCGCCTCACTACCGCCTATTTCGCCCCAGACGCCTACTTCACCGGGCTGCTCTGCGAGACCGCCCGACGCGGGGTGGAGGTGGAGATCCTGCTGCCCGGACCGCACACCGACAAGCGTGTCTGCCAGTTGGCGGGGCAGCGCTACTACGAGGATCTGACGGCCTGCGGTGTCAAGATCTACCAGTATCAGCCAACGATGATGCATGCCAAAACCCTCACGATCGACCGGGTGGCCTCATTGGTCGGCTCCACCAATTTCAATCGGCGCTCGCTCGACCACGACGAGGAGGTGATGCTCGCCGTTCTCGACCGCGACTTCACCGCCACTCTCGATGGTCACTTCGATGAAGACCGAGAGAGGAGCGTGCTGATCGAACCCGGCCGCTGGAAGCGTCGCGACCTCGTACACAGGGTCCGGGAAGCGGCTGTCCTGCCGATCCGCCGCTTCTTGTGAGTGCCGAGAACGTCTGGCGCCGACCGGGCTTCGACCGGCCGCCGGACGTTCGCATTCATGTGGCGACAGTCGATGGCGGCTCGAATCCTCGCGGCTGAGCGAGTGACGAGGAGGCCGCCGCTTGCCAGAGGCCGACGACGTGAGAGATTGTTGCCTTCGAGCAACGTTTCCGTCGAGTTGATGAGGTGAGGGATCCGCACAGCGGATCCTGCTTATTTGGATCACACCCGAGCACGCCCCATCGCGGAGCCGGATGCTGACTTCCCGTGGGGCACGGCCCCCTACCCTGTCCTGGTCGTCGACGTCGACGGCGCCCTCGTGCAACGCAATGACGCGGCCGCCGTGCTCCTGCCACGCGCGGCGCCCGGGACACCTCTGGTCGATGTGGCTCCGGCCTGGCTCGCCGCAGCGCACCGCACCGTGGATCTCCCCGGCTCGTACGGTGCGCGGGACGCGCATCCAGCGCTGTCCGGGGTGATCGGCGGGCGCCGTTTCGAGGCCCACCCGCGTGTGAGGGATGACGGCACGGTGGCCTGGTGGCTGGTCGATGACACCGATCACCAGCTCGTTCGGGACGCCCTGCACACGGAGCGGGAGCGGACCGCTTTCCTCGCCAAGGCGTCCAGCGCCCTGCTCTCCACCCTCAATCTGGGGCGCTGTATGGACGTGACCGCGCAGATGGCCGCTGAGAGTCTTGCGGATGCGGCGCTCGCGATCGCCCCGAGCCGTGGGCGCAGGCTTCCGGTGGTGACCTGCCTGCGGGGCGGCGTGCCCGAACTTTCGCACGAGACGGTGGACCCGGACGACGTGCCGGGTCTGGGCGAGGCGCTGCGTGGGTTTCCGCCGGTGCCCTCCCGGTGGATCGATCCGTCGACGGCGCCGCAGTGGCTGGTGCCCGAGGGCTTCGGGCCGGTCGGAGCGATAGTGATCACCCCGTTGCCCGGGCACGGTGTCCCGGCCGGGGCGCTGGTGCTGCTTCGCAAGGCGAAGACCGACTCCTTCAGCGAGGAGGAGGAGGTCTTCGCCCGGTTGTTCGCCGCTCGTGCAGGAGCGGCGATGTCGGCGGCCCGCCTCTACGCGGAGCAGACCGCCATCACCGACGTGCTGATGCGGGAGCTGCTGCCCCCGACCCTGGAACAGGTCTCCGGAGTGGATTTCGCCGGCCGCTACCGGCCGTCGGCCGACCATGAGCGCATCGGCGGGGATTTCTACGACGTTCACCCTGCCACCGAGGGCGGAGCCTCCTTGGTCGCTCTCGGGGACGTGTGCGGCAAGGGCCTCGCGGCCGCCGTCCTCACGGGCAAGATCCGCAGTACCTTGCACGCCCTGCTGCCTTTGGCGGATGACCACCAGCGGATGCTCTCGCTGCTGAACACCGCCCTCCTCAACTCCCATCACGCACGGTTCGCGACCCTGGTTCTGGCCTCCGCCGTTCTCCGGGGCAACGAGGTGCACCTCAAGCTGACCAGCGCAGGCCACCCGACCCCGCTGATCATCCGGGGGGACGGCACCGTCGAAGAAGCCGACACTCGCGGCACCCTGGTCGGAGCCATCAGAGAGGTATCCGCCCGCACCACTGCCGTCACCCTCGCGCCGGGGGAGTGCTGCGTCCTGTACACCGACGGAATCACCGAAGCCAAGGGCGGGCCGATGGGCGACGCCCTGTTCGGCGACGAGCGCCTGAAGCGGGCCCTCTCCGCATGTGCGGGGATGACCGCCGAAGGCATCGTCGAGCACGTGCAGATGCTGGCCGCCCAGTGGCTGGGCAACCGGCGTCACGACGACATGGCCGTTGTCGTGATCGCAGCGCCCCGCACCCACCATCTGAGCGCGGTGAACGGGCACACTCGGGGCAGGTTCACCGGATGAGCACGAGCACCCTTCCCTCCCTCCCGGGCAGTCGCCACCCGGATCGGCTGGCGAACCGGCTGTTGAACGCCGCCCTTGGCGGAGACGAGCACTCCGCCATCGAGCTGGTACTCCGCGCCCTCGACGAAGGGGCGGATCCGGAGAGCATCCTGCTCGACGTGATCGCAGTGGTACAGGGCAAGGTCGGTCAGGAATGGGCGGAGAACCGGATCAGCGTGGCCCAGGAGCACGCCGCCACCGCCATCAATGAAAGGGTCATCACCTCCCTCGGAGTCCACCCCGCCGCCCGCACCGCAATCTCTCGGGGCCGCATCACGGTGGCCTGCGTCGATGGTGAATGGCATGCGCTGCCTGCCCGTCTGTTGGCCGAGGTCCTGAAGCTGCGCGGCTGGCGGATCGACTACCTCGGCGCCCAGCTCCCCACCTCGCACCTCATCGCGCACCTCCATACGACCGGCGCCGACGCGGTAGCCCTCTCCAGCTCGATCGCCACGAGGCTGCCCACCACACATGCGGCCATCTCCGCATGCCAGGCCATCGGCGTCCCCGTCCTCGTGGGCGGTGCCGCCTTCGGACCCGCGGGCCGGTACGCGAAACTACTCGGGGCCGACGCCTGGGCCCCCGACGCCCGTGCCGCGGCCGATCAGCTTGCCCACAGCCCCCTGTCCCGCCCGCAGCCCGACCACCAGCCGATCGACGACCTGCCCCACCTGGCGGATCAGGAATACACCCTGGTCACCCGCAACAGCGACTCCCTGGTGCGCACCGTTTTCACCGCTCTGGAAGATGCGCTCCCGTTCATGAACGCGTACAGCGATCTGCAGCGAGAGCGGACAGCGGAAGATCTCGCGTCCATCATCGAGTTCCTTGCCACCGCCCTCTATCTCGATGACGAAGACCTCTTCACCGGGTTCATCACCTGGACCGCGCAGGTCCTCACCGCGCGCGGCGTGCCCGCGCAGAGTCTGAGGCCCGCCCTGCACCTCCTTGCCCTGGAGCTCAAGGACTTCCCGCGGGCCACCCGCATCCTCCATGCCGCGACGCGAACAGTCGCCGCCCGCCACACCTCCGAGGCAGGGAACCCCGCATGACCACACCGCCCCCTGAATACCTGCGCCTGACCAGGGTCGACACCGGGGACCGGGTCCGCATAGAGCTCGACGGCGATCTCGACCACGACACGGCCGACCACCTGGTGAACGCGGCCACGGCGCAGCTCGCGGCCCGGCCCGGACTGGGTCACCTGCACTTGCACTTCGGAGGACTCGGCACGATCGATTCCATAGGCCTGTCCGCTCTGCTGATGATCGGCCGTCGTACCACCGAAGCCGGGGTACGTTTGCATTTGGAGGACCGGCCCGCGAACCTGGACCGGATCCTGCGCCTCACCGGAACCTTCGACCACCTCACGGCACCTCCCGCCAGCGGCGCCGCAGAGGACTCGACGCACGAGGAGGAGGCGACGGTGTTCCGTCCCACTCGGCCGGACGCCGGCACCTGAGCCACTGCCCGGCCGTTCACCGGGCAGAAGCACACACTGACGGGCAGTGATGAACGCACCAGACGCCGCACCCAGCGGGATAGTTCACGAGGCGACTCAGTCGGCCAGCTCCATCACCGAACTCCTCGACG
The DNA here is from genome assembly GCF_042891345.1 of Streptomyces sp. NPDC001903. Classification (NCBI taxonomy): domain Bacteria; kingdom Bacillati; phylum Actinomycetota; class Actinomycetes; order Kitasatosporales; family Streptomycetaceae; genus Streptomyces; species Streptomyces sp. NPDC001903. The sequence continues at coordinate 167,064 of NZ_JBIASZ010000002.1, read as the reverse complement.
TGATGTGGGAGTACGCCAGGAATTCCACGGCCGATGCCACCGTGCCCGGCTCGGCATCCCAACTGCGCCTGATGTACGTCGTCGACCGGCAGGACGGTATCCGGATGCGGGCGGTGTGCCAGCAGCTCGCCTCCGCACCGCCGACCGTCACCCGCATGTGCGACCGCCTTCAAGCCATCGGCTTCCTCGAACGCATGGCATCCCCCGACAGCGGCCGCGAGATCGCCCTGCGACTGACCACTGCGGGGAAACGGCATCTGCAACGCATCCGAGAGCAGCGCGACAGCATGCTGCACCAGGCCATCAACAACATGCCCTCCACCGAACGCCGTGCATTGGCCAAAGGGCTCGCAGGGCTCACCGCCCAGCTCAACGCCACCGATGAAGAAGATGGGAGACCCCGCGGTCACTCCGTGGCGTGAGCTGTTCCGTGAGCCGTGCATACCGAGGCAATTCGGCGGTCTAGCAGGCGGGGTTCGTGTCGCTGCGGTCACTGCGAAAGCGCAGGGCTGCGGCCGAACCAGTCGAGGCAGACGACCAAGGCGTCGTCGTCGGGATCCGCTTCGCGGTACGCCCTCAGCTCCTCCAGAATCGCTCGCGGGACTGCGGCGGCGGGCAGGAAACTGACGGCTTGGATGGCTCGCGCGAGAGCCCGCTCCTCGTAGGCTTCCCCCGCTCCGGAGACGGCCCCGTAGACCCCGTCGCTGACGAAGATCAGGCGGTCTCCGGGCAGGGCTTGGAATTCCTGCGCCTCGTAGAGGGTCTCGTCGAACATGCCCAGTGGATGCTGTGCCTCGAAATCGACGCGTTCCACAATTCTGTCGCGTTGACGCCAGAGCTGAGGCGATCCGGCGTCCACCACCTGCACGCGGCCTGTTGAGATGTCGAAGAACAGCAGCAAGGTCGACACATATTGCGCGCCCTGGTATTGGGCGTAGATGGCCTGATCGGCGAGCGCAGCCTGATCCGCGATGCCAATTCCAGCCCTGCGGGCGTTACGGAGGGCATTGACAGCCAGATTCGTCAGCAGAGACGCGTGAATTCCTTCGCCCATTCCGTTGGTGACGGTGAGGGTAAGGGTATCGGCCGTGGTGGACCAGTCGAAATTGTCTCCGTGGATATCGTATGCGGGCTCTAGTTGTCCCCCAATGGCGTATTCCTGGCGCGCACAGGAACGGGCGGGTAGCAGTTGCCACTGCATTTCCGCGGCCAGGGTGAGTCGCTGGCGCCCGGCGGGCCTGCAGGTAGAGATCGGTGTCACGCTCGGCCACCAGGATTTCGTGTCCAAGGAGCTCGGCAAGTCCCGTCATTTCCTCAACCGCCTGAGTAGTGCATCGGTGCTCAGGAAGGCGCACGGTCAGGATCCCGATCCTGTCGCCGCGCACCGTCACCGGCAGATGCAGCTCAATCGTCCCGTCCTGAGACAGGTACTTGCCGTAGGGCTCCTGGCTGATGAAGGCGCGCCCCTCCGGACTGGTCCGCACTGCCAAAGGTCGGGCCGTATGTGGAAGATCGGTCACCGGCTGCAGGACGGTGGAACTGTAGTCCGCCACGAGCAGGTCGACTTCGGTGGCCTCGAAGTGCTGAATGAGCGCGTCACGAAGCGTGCCGAGGAGCTCATGGGGAGCACCTGTACGCAGAGCGCGCTCAATGGTCTGGAAATGCGTCACGATGGGCGCCATTCGTCGGAAGCGGTCAGGAGGGGGTGGCATGGAGGCCACCTGTAATACGAAGCACCGCCATGTTGCTGCAGAGCCACTTGAGGGAATTCCAGAGCCGGCCACACGAAACTGTTCTCACATTGAAAGCATCTTCTGCGGTCACCTCGCATCGTATCGTGCGTGCCGCGACCCGTGGAATCTTCCGGCCTGCTGGCCAATCCGGCGGCGAAGCCCTCAGGCCCGGCCTCGGCCATGGGTCGTCGGCGGAGTCCGAGCAAGCGGCGACGCCGATGGCCGAGAGTGCGGGCAGCCGGGAGCAGGGTGTCATCTCCGGGGCGCACACGAGGTCCACCGTCAAGCTGTTTCGTCGTAGCGACTCAGGCACCGGCGGGCTGTGACGTGCACACGAAATCCGAGTGAATGGGCAGCCGCCCTGCCGCGAGACCGGAAATCCGCGCGGCCCGTCGCGCAATAGACTGGACGTGGCGCCGCCCCTGCCTGGAAGGAACCCGGATGGCTCGCACCGGCAACGAATCCGACGGGCCGGGTCAGCCGCTCGCTGTTTGGGTGGTGGCACCCGACGGAGGGCGCCCTGAGGGGCGCACGTGTGTCCACGCGAGGGCTCTGCCCGCAGTTCCGGGGATGCTGCTCCGGGTGTGTGCGCAGTGCCGCACCCGCGGCTGGACCTGGATCCGGCTGAGGTGGTGCTCCACCTGCGGGCAGGTCGGATGCTGCGACAGCTCCCCGGGCCGGCACGCCTACGCCCACCATGCGCAGACGGGGCACCCCGTGGTCATCTCACTGGCTCCCGACGAGGCCTGGGCCTGGTGTTACATCGACGAGGTGTTCCTCCTACGGGGTGAGGCGAGCGGGTCGAGCGGATCCCGCTGAGGACATCGACCTTCGCGCCCCACCTCATGCGACATCGGCGCACTGCATCCACTGCGGGTGTGAACCGCGAAGGGCAGTGGGAGGTGGATGCGATGAGTGAGGATCGGCGCACCGACGGCCCGATGCCCACGGAATCGGTCTGGGACTACCCGCGGCCACCGCGGGTTGAGCCGGATGGACGTCGCGTGGTGATCGCGCATCGCGGCGTGGTGTTGGCCGACTCGCGGGCTTGCAGGCGTGTGCTGGAGACCAGTCACCCACCCGTCTTCTACGTGCCGCCCCACGATGTACGCACCGATCTGCTGTCGAAGTCGCAGGGGAGCACCTTCTGTGAACGGAAGGGACTCGCCACCTACTGGAACCTGGCCGTCGATGGCTGCACCGTCCCGGATGCGGCCTGGAGCTATGAGGCTCCCTCCCCGGAATACGGGAGCATTGCCGGTCACCTGGCCTTCTACGCGGGAAGGGTTGATCTTTGCACGGTGGGCGGTGAGCGCGTGCTGGCTCAGCCCGGCGACTTCTACGGTGGCTGGATCACTGCCGAGATCATCGGTCCGTACAAGGGTGCTTCGGGCACTGCCGGCTGGTGAGATGCGATGCGGGCGAGGCCTCCCCCCCCGTCCCGGTGCTGGGGCCCTCCCCAGCACCGGTACGGGGGGATGTCCCCACCGTCTCCGGGTGTTGGTCGGATGGTCCGACCGGTTCCGGGCGAACAGGGTTGAACCGTCCAGATGTACGAACGAAGGGAACCCTGGATGTTCAGCCTGAAGTCGTTCCGCCGCCGCGCGGCCCGCACGGCCGCCGTCGGCGCGCTCGCGGTGGCGACGTGTGCCACGTTGACGGTCGGCAGCGCCGGAGCCATCGTCAATGGGACCGAGCCCACGGAGCGCTACCCGTTCATGGCGGTGATCCCGGAGTCGGCGCCCGAGCAGGGGCTGTACGACGGCAACTGCGGAGCCTCGCTGATCGATCCGCAGTGGGTGCTGACGGCGGCCCACTGCCTCCGGGGCGACGGGCTCCGGTTGGACGGCATCGTGCGCATCGGCAGCACGGACCGGAAGTCCGGGGGGACCGTCCGGGCCATCGAACGGACCTTCGTCCACCCCGGCTTCGTGAGTGGTGACGGGAAGGCGTTCAACCGTGACGACATCGCCCTGGTCCGCCTGGACCGCCCGGTCTCCGAGAAGCCCGTCCCGATCGCGGAACGCCCCGGACGGCCCGGCACCCCGACCAGGATCCTGGGATTCGGCACCACCTCCGACACCGAACTGAAGTTTTCGGAGGGGCTGCGGGAGCTGCGGACACGCCGGGGGGCCGAGGCCGAATGCGCCCCGGGCTACGCGGACCGGACCCGGCTGTGCACGATCAGCCGCGTGCCCGCAGCCATGGCGTGCTTCGGGGACTCCGGCGGGCCGCAGCTTCAGAAGGGCCGGCACGGGCGGTGGGAGCTCATCGGAGTGACCTCGGGTCCGGGTGCCCCCGGTGTCCCGTGCTCGGCCGGCCCGGGCCTCTACACCAGCGCGCCCGCGTACGCGGACTGGATCCGGCAGACCATCAGGCACAACTCCTGATCCCGGCGGCAGCCCCGGGGCCGGTCGGGCGTCCGGCGCAGTGGAATCCCCGTCCTGAAAGCCACCTTCGCCGCACGCGACACCGCGTGGTGGGGTCGCGGTACTGCCCAGGCGTCCGCCAGCAGCCGAGGGGGTCGGGGTCAGCGGCCCCAGCGCAGCGCTGCCGTCTGCACCGGCGCGTCCCACAGCCGCAGCATTTCCTCATCGACCCGACACAGGGTCACCGAGCACCCCGCCATGTCCAACGAGGTGACGTAGTTCCCCACCAGGGTCCGGGCCACCGGGACGCCCCGAGCCGCCAGTACCCGGGCCACCTCCGCGTGGAAGCCGTACAGCTCCAGCAGCGGCGTTGCGCCCATCCCGTTCACCAGGGCCACCACCGGCCCGTCGGCGGCCTGGGCCGTATTCGCCATGTCGTCCAGCACGGAGCCCACCGCGACCTCCGCGATGTCCTTCGCCGGCATCATCGGCCGTCGCTCCCGGCCCGGCTCGCCGTGGATCCCGATGCCCAGCTCCAGCTCGCCGTCCGGCAGGTCGAAGGTGGGACTGCCCTTGGCAGGGGTGGTGCAGGCGCTCAGCGCCACGCCGAAGCTGCCCGAGGCCTCGTTGACCCGTCGGGCGACCGCGGCGACCTGCTCCAGTGGCGCACCCTCCTCCGCCGCGGCCCCGGCGATCTTCTCAACGAGGAGCGTGGCCCCCGTGCCGCGACGCCCGGCGGTGTAGAGGCTGTCGGTCACGGCGACGTCGTCATTGACCAGCACCCGCTCGACCCGGATGCCGTCCTCCTCGGCGAGCTCGGCGGCCATGTCGAAGTTCAGCACGTCCCCGGTGTAATTCTTGACGATGAACAGCACCCCCTGGCCGGAGTGCACTGCCTTGGCCGCCCGCACCATCTGGTCGGGCACGGGGGATGTGAACACCTCGCCCGGACAGGCGGCGGACAACATTCCGTATCCGACGAAGCCGGCGTGCAAGGGCTCGTGTCCGGAGCCGCCCCCGGAGACGAGACCGACCCTGCCGCCCTGCTGCGCGTCCCGCCGTAGGACGATCCGGGCGGCGACGTCCACGTCCAGTTCCGGGTGGGCCGCGGCCAGCCCGCGGAGGGCGTCCGCGACCACGGTCTGCGGACTGTTGATCAACATCTTCATCGTGTGCCTCCCGGCCGGAGCAGCTGCGGGTGGGTAGCCCGGTGCGGCCACGAATACCGAGCGCCGTGCGCCGGGCGGGCGCGTCAGCGAGGGCACGCCCTACGCACAGTGTGCTGCCACGCCGCGGACATCCGCGAGGGCTCGGGCGACCGGCTCGGAGAAGGACCGGGGAGCCCTGTGCGGGCACCGGTCCCGGCGGGCCGGATTGCTCTCGCCTTTCCGGCACGGGCGACCCGATCTACCCTGAACCGGGGGGCTCGGGGCAGGCGAATGCCGGTCTTCGACCGGCGGGAAGCGGGCACCCATGAAGGAGCGCCTCAAAGCGTCGGGGCTGGTCGGTGAATTGTCAGCCGAATTCGCCGGCACCATGATCCTCATCCTGTTCGGCTGTGGCGTGGTGGCCCAGGTGGTCGCGGGCGGAGCCCTGACGGACCCTGCGGGCGGCCTCGGAAACCACGACAGCATCGCCTGGGCCTGGGGCCTCGGCGTCACCCTGGGCGTCTACGCCGCGGCAAGGCTCAGCGGCGCCCACCTCAACCCCGCTGTGACCGTCGCCCTGGCCGCTTTCAAGGGCTTTCCGTGGAGCAAGGTGGCCCCCTATGCGTTGGCTCAGCTGGCCGGAGCCTTCGTGGCAGCCCTGATCGTCCGCTGGAACTACACCGAAGCGCTGGCCAAGGCCGACCCCGGTCACACCATCAAGACACAAGGCGTCTTCTCCACGCTCCCGGCCAACGGAAACACGAACCTGCCGGTGACCGAGTGGGGAGCGCTGCGCGACCAGATCATCGGAACCGCGATCCTGCTGCTGCTGATCTTCGCGGTCACGGATCTGCTGGGCACGCCGCCGGGGGCCAACCTGGCGCCGTTCATCGTCGGCCTGATCGTCGTGGCGATCGGCATGGCGTGGGGTACCAACGCCGGGTACGCGATCAACCCGGCCCGTGACCTCGGCCCCCGTCTGGCCAGCTTCCTCACCGGGTACGGCGGTGCATGGAGGGATCAGTACGGCAACTTCTACTTCTGGGTGCCGATCATCGGCCCCTTCATAGGCGGTCTGCTGGGTGCGGGAATCTACAAGCTCCTCATCGGCAGGTTCCTGCCGACCGCAGAACTGGAGCCTCCCGGACGCGTACCGGCACCGGAAGAGACGAGCTGACCGGGAGCTGACCGGGTCCGCCGTGGGCGGGCAGCGGCACCTCCCGTCGCGTCCGCCCCGCCCCGTCGCGTCCCGTTCCGTCCCGTACGACACCCCCCACACGGCATACCAAGAGGAGGCGGCACCCCATGGCTGACTTCGTCGGCGCAGTGGACCAGGGAACCACGAGCACCCGTTTCATGATCTTCGACCATGCCGGCAACGAGGTGGCGCGGCACCAGCTGGAGCACAACCAGATCCTCCCGCGCTCGGGGTGGGTCGAACACGACCCGGTGGAGATCTGGGAACGCACCAACTCGGTCATCCAGAACGCCCTCCGGCACGGAAACCTCGACGCCTCGGACCTGGCGGCCGTCGGCATCACCAACCAGCGCGAGACGACCGTCGTCTGGGACCCCCGCACGGGCCGCCCCTACTACAACGCCATCGTCTGGCAGGACACCCGTACCGACTCCATCGCCGCCGCACTGGAACGCGGCGGCCAGGGCGACGTCATCCGCCGCAAGGCGGGGCTGCCACCGGCCACCTACTTCTCCGGAGGCAAGATCCAATGGATCCTGGAGAACGTCGACGGCGTGCGGCAGGCCGCCGAGCAGGGCCACGCCCTCTTCGGCAACACCGACTGCTGGGTGCTGTGGAACCTCACCGGCGGGCCTGACGGTGGCGTCCACGCCACCGACGTCACCAACGCCAGCCGCACCATGCTCATGGACCTGGAGACCCTCGACTGGGACGACGAGCTTCTTGGGTTCTTCGGCATCCCCCGGTCCATGCTGCCCACCATCAACCCGTCCTCCCACCCCGAGGCGTACGGACGGACCCGCACCTCCAGGCCGCTACGCGAGGCCATCCCCATCACCGGAGTCCTCGGCGACCAGCAGGCGGCCACCGTCGGTCAAGTCTGTTACGCGCCCGGCGAGGCGAAGAACACGTACGGGACCGGCAACTTCCTGGTGCTCAACACCGGCACGGAACTGGTCCGCTCGCAACACGGCCTCCTGACCACGGTGGCGTACCAGTTCGGCGACAGCCCCGCGATCTACGCACTCGAAGGATCCATCGCGGTCACCGGCTCCGCCGTGCAGTGGCTGCGCGACCAGCTGAAGATCATCGGCGACGCCGCCGAGAGCGAGCGTCTGGCGCGCACCGTCGAGGACAGCGGCGGCATCTACTTCGTCCCCGCCTTCTCCGGCCTGTTCGCCCCGTACTGGCGCTCCGACGCCCGCGGCGCGATCGTCGGTCTGGCCCGCTACCACGACAACGGACACCTGGCGCGGGCCACGCTGGAGGCCATCTGCTACCAGACCCGCGACGTGGTGGAAGCCATGGAGCAAGACTCCGGCGTCCACCTCGACGTACTCAAGGTCGACGGCGGAGTCACCGCCAACGACCTCTGCATGCAGACCCAGGCCGACATCCTCGGCGTACCGGTCAGCCGCCCCGTCGTCGCCGAGACGACCGCGCTCGGCGCCGCCTACGCGGCCGGGCTCGCCACCGGATTCTGGCGGGACACGGATGAACTGCGCACCCATTGGCAGGAGTCCAAGCGCTGGCAGCCCGAGTGGTCGGAGGAAAAGCGCACGGAGGGCTACGAGGGATGGAAGCGCGCGGTGGAGCGCACGCTCGACTGGGCCAAGGTCGAATAGGTTCCGGCCGCGGGCCCGCAGTACCGAGGAGGAGACCATGGTCGATCCGGTAGCCCTCTCACCCCGGGCCCGCACCCAGGCCCTCGCCGCGATGGGAAGGGGCGAGCTCGACGTCCTCGTCGTCGGGGGCGGCGTCGTCGGCGCCGGGTCCGCCCTGGACGCCGCCACCCGGGGCCTGAGCGTGGGGCTCGTCGAAGCCCGCGACTGGGCCTCGGGTACGTCCAGCCGCTCCAGCAAACTCATCCACGGCGGCCTGCGCTACCTGGAGATGCTCGACTTCCGCCTGGTCGCCGAAGCGCTCAAGGAACGCGGCCTCCTGCTCCGGTACCTCGCCCCCCACCTGGTGCGTCCGGTGCCGTTCCTCTACCCCCTGCAACACCGCGTCATCGAACGTCCGTACGTCGGCAGTGGCGTGCTGCTCTACGACGCGATGGCCCGGGCCTCCGGGACCTCCGGAGGTCTGCCCCACCACCGCCACCTGAGCAGACACGGGGCCCTGCGCGAGGCACCCGCCCTGCGCGCCGACCTCCTGGTGGGCGCCATCCAGTACTGGGACGCCCAGGTCGACGACGCCCGGCACACCCTCTTCCTCACCCGTACGGCCGCTTCGTACGGGGCGCTGACCGCCAACCGCACCAGTGTCAGCCGCTTCCTGCGGCAGGGCGAGCGGGTGGTCGGAGCCGTCATCACCGATCTGGAGAGCGGGGACGAAACGCAGGTGCGGGCCAAGCAGGTCATCAACGCGACCGGGGTGTGGACGGACGACACCCAGGCCATGGCCGGCACCCGCGGCCAGTTCCACGTCCGTGCCTCCAAGGGCGTCCACCTGCTGGTTCCCCGTGACCGGATCAACTCCCGCACCGGGCTGATCCTGCGCACCGAGAAGAGCGTGCTGTTCGTCATCCCCTGGGGCCGGCACTGGATCATCGGGACCACCGACACCGACTGGACACTCGACAAAGCCCACCCCGCCCTCAGCTCCAAGGACGTCACCTACCTGCTGGAACACGTCAACAGCGTGCTGACCACACCCCTGGCCCCCGAAGACGTGGAGGGTGTGTACGCCGGCCTGCGTCCCCTGCTGTCCGGCGAGGCGGCGGAGACCAGCAAACTGTCCCGGGAGCACCTCGTCGCCCATCCCGTACCCGGGCTGGTCGTGGTGGCGGGCGGCAAGTACACCACGTACCGGGTGATGGCCAAGGACGCGGTCGACGAGGCCGTGCGAGGCCTGGACGAGAAGGTTCCGCACTGCGTCACACATCGCGTTCCGCTGCTGGGCGCCGACGGCTACCTGGCGCTGTGGAACTCGCGGCAGCGGCTCGCCGAACGCTCCGGGCTCCATGTCGCCCGCATCGAACACCTCCTGAACCGCTACGGCTCCCTGGCGCCCGAACTGCTCGCCCTGGTGGCCGCCGACCCTGCGCTCGGAGAGGCACTGCCGAGCTCCGACGACTACCTGAGGGTCGAGGCCGTGTACGCGGTGACCCACGAGGGAGCCCGCCACCTGGAGGACGTCCTCGCCCGGCGCACCCGGATCTCCATCGAGTCCTGGGACCGAGGGGTGGACGCGGCGCCGACCGTGGCGAGCCTCATGGCACCCCACCTGGGATGGGACCAGGCACACCGGGACCGCGAGGTCGACCACTACCTCAAGCGCGTCGCCGCCGAGCGCGAGGCCCAGCAGCAGCCGGACGACCTGACCGCCGACGCGGTGCGGCTCGGCGCCCCGGACATCATCCCGGTGAACTGAACGGCCGCACGTGGGGGGCTCGGCCACGTCCGCCCGTAGATCGCAGGGTCAACCCTGTGAGGCAATGTGCTTGATGACAGACCTGAACGCGTCGGTCGGCGAGAAGTCCACGTACTCGCAGTCTTCGAGCGCCACGGGGGCGTGCCCGGCCGGCCAGTAGAAGGCCTGTCCCGCTTCGTACACCTCCTCACCGTCCTTGGTCACCATCTTCAGACGGCCCTTGAGCATGTACCCCCAATGAGGGCACGGACAGAGATCATCGGGCAGGCCCTTCACCGCCGGGCGCAGGTCCGCGCCCTGGGGCAGGCGTACGAAGCCGACGGACAGGTCTCCCCCCACCTCTTGCGTACGGAGCTCGACCCCTCCGCCCTCGATCGCGACCGGTGTGTCCTGTCGTGTCAGCGCTGTCATGACTGCCTCGCTTCGCTCGGTTTGCGGCAACGTGCCCTTCTCCCAGACTGGCCCTCGTGAGCGGGAGGTGCCACGCGGGCCGCGCCCGCTGCCGGTAGGAGGCGGACGTCGCGGGCCGGTGTCCCGTTGCGGCCCTCAGGGGAGCTTCGGAGCGCTGCCGATCAGCCGGCATCACCCGGCAATGGGGCGATGTCCATGGCTGCGTGGATCCGCTCGAGGTGGATGAGAACGTCGTAGGCCGGGGTGATGGCGAGGGTGGGGAGAGGGTCCATCCTGAAGGAAGAGCCGGCCTCGTAGGTGGGGCGGGGGGTGCTCAGCCAGGTGCGGCCCGCAGCGGGCAGGGCGCGCAGATCGAGGTAGTAGTCGCGGTGGCGCACCCGGTCCAGGGTGTACTCCTGCATATCGGGGGTGGCCGCGGGGACGGTGACCTCGTTCCAAGGGCTGCCGAGGGTGGTCGAGGTGAGGAACGAGCCGCGGCCGAAGGTGAAGCCGATGGCGGCGTAGTCGCGGCCGAGGGCCTCACGCAGGAAGACGCCCTGGGTCGTGGGGTACATCACCGGGTCGGTGGCCAGGTAGCCCACGTGGCCGTTGTGCGCCGAGAGCAGCATCTTGTCGCCGGTTCTGCGGTGCCACCAGGCGGTGTTGTCGGCCATCACCCGGTCGCGGAGGTGCTCCGCGGCGGACACCGACGCGGGGTCGGACAGGTCGAGCGAGGCGAACTCGAAGGTCTGGGCGATGTTGCGGGCGTGCTGCTCCGCCCACTCGTAGGCGTCACCGCCGGCCGCCTTGTGCGCGGCGACCAGGTCGAAGGCCTGCCGGGCGGTGGCGGCGTGGAGCCGACGTTCGGCGACGGGCTTGCGCAGGTAGGCGAAGACGTCGTCGAGGGGGCGCAGGCCCTCGTACAGCTGCTCAAGGTGTGCGAGGTTCTGGGGGTGGCTCGTGCGGACGTACGAGAGCACCCGGTCGAAGACGGCGTCGCCCAGCCTGGGTGCCCCGATGTCGTTGCCCATGAAGTGGACCTTACGGCCGGGGTGCCGGTCGTTGTGGCGGCGCATCCAGGCGATGAGGCTGACGAACTCCTCGCGTTCCCAAGGCGATCCGGCCAGGGCCTCCTTGGCGATCCGCCGGGCGTCGCCGGCGCCGCCCTGGAGGTACTCGTCGATCCGCAGACCGGCCGTCCAACTCATCTCCAAGCCGAAGGTGGTGAAGCCCCTTTCCTCGACGAGGTGGCGGAAGACGCGTTGCTTCATGGCGAAGAACTCGTGCGAGCCGTGGGTGGCTTCGCCCAGTCCGACCACCTTGGCGTTGCCGATCATGGCGTCAAGCGGGCGTAGGTCCGTGGTGCTGCCGCCGGGTTCCGTCGAGCGCAGGGGATGGGCCGCGCGCTCCAGCGCGCGGAGCGCCTGGGCCTGCTCGTCCTTCGCCGCCGTGGCCGGAGGGACGGGTGGGGTGGGGGTGGGCGCAGGGGTGGCGGCGGAGGCGGAGGCTGTGGGGGCCAGCAGGGCCGAAGCCGTGAGCCCGGCTGTAGCGGCGAGCAGCCTCCGCCGGTCGATCGCTTGGTGGTGCGCGGTCATGCTGAACTCCTCGGCTCGTTCTTGCTCCCCTGGGCGATGAAACGATCATGACCTGGGTCGGGGCGGGCCACGCTGGGGGCTTCCTCCGGGTTTGGCCGGGGGGTATCCCCCTGCCGTGCATTCAGGCGGGTGGCGCCCAAGCCGGGTGCGCTGTCCTGTCGGGTGTCGGTCCGCCGGGGCGCACCCCGCCGATCTCTTCGCTGTCGCCGAGCAGTCGTACGGGCGGGAGCTTCGCGCGATGGTGCACTGCCGCCACCTCGGGCGGGTCTGCGATCCACGGGCTGCGAAGCCGGGCCCTGCCCGCCGTGCATGCCCAGGCCATGTATTCCTCGCGAACACCCACCCCCAACACATCACCGCAGGAGCGGACAGCCGATGCCCCGCGCCGGGACGCGCCGGCCTCGTGAGGCCGATCAGGCAGGGCCGGCGCCTGCACGCCGAGGCGACCCCAGGACAGCGCAATGGCTTGTCATGTACTTACGGTGCATCCTGTGGCCCATGGCGAGACGATCACAGGTTCGAGCAGGCACCCCGGGTGGATGCCTCCTCAACGGATGCCTGACCCTTCTGGGCCTGCTCCTGGTGGCCGTCCTCGGTGTGGGGATCTGGCTGGAGACGCAACCTGCGCGTGACGACGCCCAGGCGCGGAAGAACCTCCGCGAGAAAGTCGAGGTGTTCCGCGGCCGTCTGGGTGCGTCAGCAGCCGACGGCAGCCTTCCCGACGCGGAGATCGGCCAGGTCTTCTCCGCGTCGAAACCCGCCCGGGGCGTGGTCGGCGTGACCCGGCAGGGCGGGGCCGTCACCATCGTCGCGGAGCTGTCGGGCCAGGGTCCGCCGCGAGCATTCATTTTCGTGTACGAGCGGTCGGTGCGGGGCTGTTACGCCTTCGAGGTGGGGCCCGCGGTGCCCGGGCCCCCGCGGCCCTCCGTCCGGGAGCTGTCCCGCGAAGCCTGTGCGCCGGCCCGACTGCCTCCCGGGTCTTGAAGCAGCCGGCGGACGTCATCGGATCCGCCAGGCCACCGGCATCGCGCGGTGTGAACACCGCCGGGTTCGAAGCCTTTTCGGCGGGAGGTGAATCCTTTCGCGGTTGCGGGGCCTCTGATAGGCGTGCGGACGACCGCGTCCGCACCGCACCCCACCGGGAGGATCCCTTGACCACTGTCGTCATCGCGGCGGCCGTCGCGCTGCTGCTGTGCGCGTGTACCGCTGCGCTGCTGCGCCGACGGAGGCGCCGGCGTGGCTGATCACATCTGGCCCGGCGCGACCCTGGTCGCCGCGGCGCAGCGCGGTGATGTGGAGGCGCTGAGCGCCTTGGTGTACGGCGCGTACCCGCACGTGCACCGGTTCGCGCGCACACTGTGCGCCACACCCCAGGACGCCGAGGATGCCGCCCAGGAGGCGCTGATCATCCTCTACCGCAAGATCGGCATGCTGCGCGCCTCCGGTGCGCTGGCGTCGTGGATGTTCCGGATCGTCCGCAACGAGTGCCTGCGCCGCACACGTGCTCTGTTCCCCGGGGTGGAATCGGCCGCCCCTGGCAGGGACGGACCCGGCCGCCACGACGAGTCGCGCCAGTACGACGTGTCCGGCGGCACTGCACGGTCCGCCGAAGAGGATGTCCTGCTGCGCCTGGAAGCCGATCGCATCGCGGCCGCAGTCGCCGCCTTGCCTGCCGACCAGCGGCAGGTGCTGGTCATGAGGGACATCCAGGGCCTGTCCGGCCGCACCGTTGCGGATCGGCTGGGGCTGAGTACCGCCGCGATGAAGTCTCGCCTGCACCGGGCTCGTTCGACGGTACGAGAGGCGCTGCGCGAGGAATCGGCATGCACCGGGGGAGACGACGATGACATCTGAACCAACCACGACGAGCATGGCCCCGCCCGGTGCCGCCGGTCGCGGCACGCGCAGACGCAGCGGTTTCGCCAGCGCCACCGTCCCGCGCCATCTGGTCCGCGGTGCAGTCGGGTTCGGTGTGCTCGCTGGATCGGTGGCCCTGCTGCCGGTCGCCGGACCGGTGAGCCTGCTGCTCGCCCCCGTCGGCCTGGTCGCCCTCCGCGGCTGCCCGATGTGCTGGGCGATCGGCCTCGTGGAAACCGTCTCGGCCGGGCGCCTACGCCGCTCCTGCACCAACGGGAGCTGCGAACTGCGGCGTGCTTGAAGGGGTACCCCCGCAGGCGTGGACGGGCTTGACGTCGGCGCGAGACGAGCAGCCTCACGGCTCCGCCGGCCGCGGGGTACGACCTACCGTGGACCGCGGCGGCGGTCGGGCCGGGCGCAGGTCACGCAGGTGGTCGCCGCCGGACGGACTTCCAAGCGCTCGGGCGGGATCGTGGTACCGCAGCTTTCGCACCGTCCGTACTCGCCGTGTTCGAGCCGCTCCAAGGCACGGTCCAGTTCTTCGAGGTGCTCGCGTGCCTGCGTGAGCAGTGAGGTGACATGCGCCCGCTCGAAGGCGGTGGTCCCCCCTTCGGGGTCATGCTCGTCGTCGACCGCCACCCAGGCGTTCGCCGCGACGATCCCGTCGAAGTCGCGGCCGAGCGCCGCCATGCGGGCGAGTGTGGCGGCACGCTCGGCTGCGAGTCGCTCGTGCACGCCGGTCGCGACCGACCGCATGTGCTCCTCCCGGTCGCGCTGGGGAATATCGCTCATGTGTACGAGAACGTCGGTCCGCTGTCCGTGATTCCCCCGCCAGCGCGACCGTGTGCACTCCAACCGGCTCAGGCCCGGCGTCCTGACTGCTGGGGGCCTGGCTCGTGACCGACGCCCTCGGCCTGGGGTTGACCCGATGCGCGGTGCGAGTCCCCAACCCGCGCGGGCGGGACCGGTGCAGGACGAGGGGCGCGACAAAGGGTTGCTCCCTCTTGGACGGTCCGTCTGCATCCAGCGGGGTATGCAGCCACGTTCAGCGCGGTGACAATGTGTGTTGGTGTGTGCCGTTTGCGTCAGCTGGTCGTGGTTCGTGCGTTCCGTTCCCCTCTGTCAAGCCTTTGTCGTGGGCGTCTGGCTGGGCTGTGCCCCAGGGGTCAGGGCGATCACCTCTGCCTTCTGTGTGTCGTGTGAGGCGTTCAGCGACCGGAAAGGGGCTGGGGTCAGGTGTTGCGCTGGTCGTGGGTGTCCTGGCGGAGCTGCTCGGTGTGGCGGGCCAGGGCGTCGATGCGGTCTGCGAGTTCGGCGTCCTCGGGCCGCAAGTGGGCCCGGGTGTCGGTCAGGGGTTGCACGAGGCGGGCGGCGTCGTTGTCGGCGAGGGCCACGTTCAGGTCTCCGATGGCGGTCTCGGAGTCGGCCGGGAGGCTGGTAAGGGCGGTGACCTGCCCGGCGAGGCGGCGCAGATCGGCCGCGTTCTCCCGGGCCCAGGCGTTCACGTTGCGGTCCGCCGCGCGCATATCGCGGGTGGCCTGGACGCGTTCCTCGCCGGTGCTCCCGGCCTTGCCGGGGCGCAGTCGGAGGTAGCGCCGTTCGGCTGCTTGGCGGCTGGCGACCCCTAGGGGGCCTGCGAGGTCGGCCCAGCTGGCGCCCTGGCTGCGGGCGGTTTCAATCAGGCCGCTTTCCCAGCCGGCGAGCTGTTCGCGGACCTCGCGCAGCATCAGCAGTGCGGCCAGGGCCGGGTGCGGGCCCTCGTCCGCCTCGGGTGCCGCTGGGGTGGCCGGTGTTCCCGCGGAGGGGTGCTGCGCGTTCTTGACGGCCTGGTTGATGGCCTCCAGTGCCGCCGTGGCGACAAGGAAGGGAACGGGCGCGGTCGGCTCTGCGGCCTCGGGCATGGCACTCTCCGTGACTCTGTCATCCACCAGATGACTGCTTGCTTGTCATCGTTCCGATGACATGTTACAACGGAGGCACGTTGAAGCGCATTGGCAGTTCCTGCCTGAACCAACTGGAGGTGTTTCGCGATGTTGATGCGCACTGACCCGTTCCGCGAGATGGACCGGATCGTTCAGCAACTCTCGGGTACGTCAGGTACGTGGTCGAAGCCGTCCGTCATGCCGATGGACGCCTACCGCCAGGGCGACGCGTACGTGATCGCTTTCGACCTCCCCGGCGTGAGCACCGACGCGATCGACATCGACGTCGAACGGAACATGCTGACGGTCAAGGCCGAACGCCGACCCGCGGAGAAGTCCGAAGGCGTGCAGATGGAACTCTCCGAGCGCCCTCTCGGCGTCTTCTCCCGTCAGATCATGCTGGCCGACACCCTCGACACCGAGCGCATCGAAGCCGACTACGACGCGGGTGTCCTGACCCTGCGGATCCCGATCGCCGAGCGCGCCAAGCCTCGGAAGATCGCCATCGGCGGCGAGGCGGGCCGCAAGCAGATCTCCGGCTGACCGGCCCGGCACCAGCGGCGGAGGACGGGGTGCGCCCCCTCCGGCACCCGTCCTCCTTGCCCCCCTCGCCGCTTCACTCCTCCCCGGAGGGGAGTGATGCCGATGCGACAGGAAGCGTTCCCGGCCGGCGTCCGGGAACGCGGCGAGTACGAGACCGGTGATGAAGCCGAACGCGCGGCCCGCGTCGTGCTGGCCCTGCTGGGCGCACACCTGGTCGGCACCGTGCGGGCCGAACTCGCCGCCCGGCTCCGCGAGGCGTACTGCTCCAGCTCCCGCCCGGCTACGACCTCCTCTTCGGCCATCCCCGGCCCACCTGACCGGCCGAATCATCGGCCACAAACCGAACCCTCGAAGGGAAAGGCAATCGCAGCACCATGTACGACCAGCCTCGAGCGAACCCGGCCCAGCCCGCCATGACGTTCGAGCAGATGCTGGAACGCGTGCGCTACGAGGGCGCCTACCCCACCCGCGAACGCGCCGGGGAAGCCGTCCACCACGTCCTGGCCGCCCTCGGCCGCCACATCACCGGCGACGAACGCGTCGACCTGGCCCAGTGCCTGCCCGTCGAGGCCGCCCTCACCCTGACCGCCCAGATCCCCGACAACGGACAACTCACCGGCTGGGGCTTCGTCAAAGACCTGGCGGCCCGCATCGGCGTGAGCCCGGCCGTCGCCCGCTGGGACACCGGCGCCGTACTCGCCGTCGTCGCGCGCCTCGCCGGCCCCGACCTCCTCGCCCGCATCCTGCACCGGCTCCCCGACGGCTACGCACTCCTCTTCGGCCAGGCGGAACTGCGCCGCCCCGAGCCAGCCGCCTGACCCTCGCCGACATGGCGCGGCCATAGGCCAGGGGCCGGGACCGCTCCTGCGGTCCCGGCCACCGACGTACGACGATCAGTGCTTGAAGCGGCGCGTTACCGGGGGAGGAGAGCACGGACGATTTTGCCGCTTCGAGACCTGCGTCGCCGCAATGGGTTCGCCGCCGGATACCACCCTCTCCCCGGCCCAGTACCCCTCCCTGCCCCGGCGGCTCATGCCCTCAGCCGGGGGAGCTCCACCCGGACGCCGCCCACGTCGTCGGCTACCTCACCGACTACGAGAAGCGGTACGAGCTCCCCGTCCACCACGGCACGTGGATCGACAGCGTGCACCGTGACGGGCCCGTCCTGCGGGTCGAGACGGACTCCGGATCGTGGACGGCGCGGGCCGTCATCAGCGCCACCGCACCCGGACCCGTCCCTTCCTGCCCACCGTTCCCGGCCGGCGCGAGTACCAGGGCCGCCGGTTGCACACCGTCCGACCTGGCGTGCTGCAGCGCCGGGACGCGTTCGGCACACCGCCGGGCAACGGCTGTTCCGCATGCTGCCGCGACGTGCGCCGGCCCGGCCCCGAGGTCGGGGCCGGGCCGGCGCGCTTGGAGGGTTTGGAGAGGTCAGCGCAGGGTGAAGGGCGCCACGTGGGTGGTGGTGTCCGCGCCGCTGATGGTGAATTCGAGGTTGTAGTTGCCGTTGGGCAGCCCCCGCGTGCTGAGGGGGAGGCTGTAGCCGCCGGACAGTGGGCTGTAGAGCATCCGGGTGCCGACGGTCCTGGTGACGGGGCCGGTGATGCGGGTGGCTGTGACGGTGATGTTGGAGCTGGAGAGGTTGTTGCCGTTCGCGTCGCAGATCCGCAGGGAGATCACGACCTGGCCGAGGAGACGGACCGGCCGGGCGGGATCGTAGAGCAGGCAGATCCGGTACGCCACGGTGTAGGTGACGCTCTTGGTGGCCGGGTTCGTGGCGACGTCCTTGGCGTTCACCGTGAACACGTGTGAGCCGAGGGTCGAAGTGTCGATGGCGGCCCCGTTGGGCACCGTACCGACGCAGCTCGCCGGCCCGGAGGTGGCGTCCGTGCACGCGTAGGACGCGGTGACCGCCTGCCGGTACAGGTACGTGCCGGCCACCGGGCGGACGATGGTGATCGCCGGCGCCACCGTGTCCAGGCGCACCGTGATCGTCTGTGGCGAGGAGGTGTTGCCCGCGTTGTCGGTGGCGGTGTACGTCAGGGTGGTCACGCCGTTGACCGTGATCGGCACGGCGGCACTGGCGCCGGAGATGTCGGTGGATGCGATGGGCTGGGCGCCGCTCGCACTGTAGGTGATCTTCTGGACCCCTGAGGCACAGGCCCCTTCACTGGCGGTGATGTTGACAGTGGTCGGGCTTGTCGTGTTCCAGCCCGCGCCGTTCGGTGCGGGGGAGATGTTCGCGGAGACGGTCGGCGCGGTCGTGTCCGGGTCGTATGTGAAGCGGTCGGCGGCGGTGACGGGGCTGGTGCCGTTGGGGGTGGTCACGGTGACGTCGACCGTGCCCCGCGCCTGCGGGGGCACCTGCGCGGTCAGCTCTTCGGGTCCGGTGACGTTCACGTTCGTCGCGGGCAGGGAACCGAACTTCACGGTGGTGCCACTGGTGGGGAACTCCGTTCCCCGTACGGTCACCGTGTTGACGCACTGGGCGAGTTCGGGAGCGTGGTTCGGGGTGACGCTGGTGACGGTGGGCGGGGACAGCGTGACGCGGTCCATCGCGGTGCCCCAGTCGCCGCTCGCGAGGGCTCCGATCTGCTGGACCGTCCAGACGTCCTTGGGGTTGCTGGGGTCGCGGGCGGTGCCGGAGTAGTCACCCCAGCGCGGCGGGGTTCCGCAGTTGCAGGCGTAGGCCTGCGTGCCCGCGGCGTAGAAGTCGCCGAACGTGGTGGCGGGGAAGTTGCCGCCGGGGACTCCGATTGCGACCGCGGTGGGGAACATGGAGGTCGAGGACGCGTTGAAGCCCGCGAACAGGTCGTCCTCGTCGTTGAGGGTCAGTGAGCCGTAGTAGATGTCTCCGCCCACGAGCCCGAGGTCGATGTTGGTCGTCAGGCTCTGGGTTCCGCTGGTCGACACCTGGACGAAACGCTGGCAGGCGTGAGTGGCGGTGTCGCCGACCGGGGTGCAGCTGACGTTGAAGACGGTCCACAGGCGGTTGTTCTGCCAGGCGACCGACAGCATCCGGTCGTCGTTCGTGTTGATGGTGGCGTCACCGCCGGCCGGCTGGGCCGCTCCCGGCGGTGCCGGGGCAGCTCCGATCGCGATGTTGTTCTCCGCCTGGTTGACCGGGCTGACGCCGGGCACTCCGGTGATCGTGGTCACGATCACGTTGGTGCCGTCGTGTTCGGCTGCGAACTGGTCGCCGGTCGCGGACAGCGAAGTGGCCGGGACGACCTCGAACTTGCCCGAGTCCTGAGCGAACGTGGTGACGGTCACCGAAGCCGCACCGGCCAGGAGCTCGGCCTTGTTGATGACCGCGGTGACCACGCCCAGGAACGCCGGGGGGCTCGTGTTCTGGTCGTAGTTGTTCCAGCTCATGGTGACCTTGTCGCTGCTGTAACCGAGCTTCGGCCGGTCCTGCAGGACGTTGGTGGTGTTGCTGCCGATGTTGTAGACGGACCAGCCCGCCCGGGGGTCGGAGCTGTCGCTCACCGCGACGTCGTTCTCGTCGCCGCCGGCCAGGAGCCCCTCGTAGGAGGCGAAGAACCGGCCCGAGCCCGCGTCGTAGTGCACCCGCGGATCGCCGCCCGTGTCCGCCGCGAACCCGAAGAACGCGCCCAGGTCGAACGGAGAGCCCACCGCGTTGCCGGCCTTGTCGTAGACCTGGCCCGAGCGGTTCACGAACTGGACGATGTACGTGGGCCCGACCGCGAGGTTGGTGTCGGACGGGACGGCTCCATCGACGTTCCCGAGAGTCGAGAACGTCTTCAGGCGCTCGACTACCGCCGTGGACGGCACCGCCTTCGAGGACCTGTCCTTGGACGCCTTCCCCATCAGGGCCGAGGCACTGACGGGGAGCGTCGGCTGCCGCAGCGGCCCCACGGGCCCCCGCCGCTTGGGAGGCGCGAGGTAGGGCCGCGGACGGGGCTCGGCGGTGCGCTTGGGACGGGGCAACGCGCTCACGTCCACGCGCTGCTTCAGCCCGGTCCGCGACAGTGTCCCCTCGCCCCCCGAAGGCGAGGGGACGCCGGCGGAGACCGGGGCACTGGGCCGCGGCTCGGCAGGCGCCGCGCCGGCCGGCACGGCCACCGTGAGCGCCACGGTGAGAGCGAGTACGAGCGCACGCGGCCCGCCACGCACGACGCGCATCACCCGTCGGTTCATCCGGAGAGACCGTCGCATCGACATGGACTCCCCCCTTCAACCTCGTTCGGAAGTCCGGTCCTGCCCGCGCATCGACAGCGGGCGACAGCTGTTCGGCGATAGCTGTTGATCACGGCCGGTGTCTATCGGAACGTCCCGCCTCCCGTCACAGTCGGCGGCGCGCCCTGCAGATACTTCCCTCTCCTGGGCTACAGCCAGGCAGACACTCCCCGTTGCAGGATCGATTCCGCTTGCGCGGCGGACACTTCGATGACGGATGCGGGCGCGCGGGGCCATGTAGGTGCCTGCCAGGCCGCGCCTGCCGGGCCGTCCGCGCCCGCGCACCGGCAAGCCGCCGCGCCGGCGCCGCGGTCAGGGACCAGAACTCCTCACGGATCTGCGTAGGGTCGCGCAGTCCCGACGACTGGCGCAGAGAGGCGTGCAGGCCACCGGCCACGGCCTTGATGCGGGGCTCGGTCCGGGCCACGTAGGGGAGCTGCCTTGGTCACAGATCCCTCACGCACAGATGTGCCGGGGATCGACATCGCGGACGGACAGGAACGTCACCGCTCGGCGCGTTCGGCCGGACCTGTCGTCCCAGGTCGTTGTCGCACCTCGCGACGTAACATGGCAGGAGGGTGCCTCCGCGGACCGTACGGCGACGGTCAACAGGGCACCAGGCACGATCACCGGCTGACGTCCGGGCGTGCCGCCGGGTCGTGACGAGCGACGACAGGAAGACCCCATGACCGCCTCGTACGAAACCATCGACATCAGTGTGGACGGCAATGTCCTGACCGCCTCCTTCAACGCACCGCCGATGAATCTCATCGGTCCCGAGGTGGTGCGGGATCTGGTCACGCTGCTCGATGACCTGTCGCAACCGGATGCTGCACGCGTGGTGATCTTCGAGAGTGCGGACGCCGAATACTTCTTTCCGCATGTCGACATGACGAAGGTGGCCGAGTACACCGCCGAGGCTGCGAAGGCCGGAGGCCCCGGTGATGCCTCCCTGGGAATGCTGTTCCGCAAGCTGAGCCGGCTTCCCGCCGTCACCATCGGCAAGCTGCGTGGCCGTGCCCGGGGAGCGGGCAGCGAGTTCCTCCTCGCCTGCGACATGCGCTTCGCCTCCCGCGAGAACGCCGTTCTGGGCCAACTGGAAGTGGCAGTCGGAACTCCTCCCGGCGCGGGCGCGATCCAGCACCTCACTCGTCTGCTTGGCCGGGGCCGGGCACTCGAAGCCGTACTGACGTCGTCGGACTTCGACGCGGACCTCGCCGAAAGGTACGGATGGATCAACCGAGCCGTTCCTGACGCCGAACTGGATGCGTTCGTGGCGGGCATGGCCGCGCGCATGGGCGGTTTCCCCCGCGATGCGTTGATCGCGGCCAAGTCGGCGATCAACGAAATCAGCCTTCCGACCCCTGCCGACGTACGCGCGGACGCAGCGCTGTTCCAGCAACTCGTCCGGAGCGAGACGGCGCAGCAACGCGTGGCCCAGTTGTTCGAGCAGGGCTTCCAGACCCGGGGTGCCACCGAACTGGACCTCGGACACGCCTTGGGCACCATCGACGGGTCGGCAGGCCGGTAAGGGAGTTTCGGACTCTGGGGGCCGAAACGCGCGGCACAGGCAGGCCACCGGCCCTCGATAACCGCGCACCGAAACGGCGCGGGTGCCTACCGGTACTTGCCGGCACTACAGCCGTCGAGCAACCTGGCCACGGACGAGCACCTGTGTCGGGGTTGTCGCCGGCGGTGACCTGCAGTCGGCCCCCGCGACGCTCGGCCCGGCGCCGTTCAGCTCGCACAGATGAGTCATGGGTTCGTAAGTTTGAGGAACCTCGGTCGATGGAAGTGCATCTATCCCGCCGTAAGCATGCCAACCGGTGTAGGGGTGGACTGATGGTGCAAACCGACGGGGCGCAGCGAGTGACGGTCCCGGAGTCAATACCGGCGTCGACACGGCGGAAGTCGTGGCGGGTGGGGGCCTGGCGGCGTGGCCGGATCATCGCGGGGCTGGCGGTGCTCGCAGCCCTCCCCCTCGCGCTGCACGGCCTGCTGCCCAACCCCGGCAATCTGGCCGGGTTGCTGGAGACCTTCTTGCCATGGTGTGGCCTGGTCGTCCCGGTGTTGCTGGTGCCCGCGCTGTTGCGGCGTTCGACCACGGCGCTGGTCGCGCTGCTGGTCCCCACTGTCGTCTGGCTTGCCATGTTCGGCGGGACGCTCGGCGACCGGAGTACCGGCAAGGGCGATCTCACCGTCGTCACGCACAACGTGGCCGCTGCCAACACCGATGTAGCGGGCACGGTGAAGATGTTGATCGACTCCGGCGCCGACCTCATCGCACTGGAGGAGCTGGAACCGAAGCTGCTCCCCGAGTACGAGCGGGGCTTGGCCGCCGCGTACCCGCACCACGTGGCCGGCGTCAGCGCCGATGGGCTGTGGTCGAAGTACCCGGTCACCGACAGCGCGATAGCGAAGGGCCCGGCCGGCGAGGGCAACGGAACGGTATTCCGGTCGGTGGTGGCCGCTCCGAAGGGAGAGATCGCGGTCTACGTCGGGCATCTGGACTCGGTCCGAGTCACCTTCGGGAACGGGTTCGGCGCGGAGCTGCGGGACAGCAGCATCGCCGCGACGAGCGCGGCGCTCAGGGCCGAGCCGCTGGAACGGGTGCTGTTGATGGGTGACCTGAACGGCAGTCTGACGGACCGCGCCTTCGCCCCGATCGCCGAGCAGATGACGTCCGCCCACGAGGCCGCCGGCTCCGGATTCGGCTTCACCTGGCCGACCGCCTTCCCGGCAGTGAGGATTGACCACATCCTGAGCAAGGGCCGGCTGACCCCAACCGATTCCTGGGTCCTGCCCGCGGACGGCAGCGACCACCGCGCAGTGGCAGCCTCCTACCGGTACTGAGCCACCCACCCTGCTCGTGGTCCGCCGGGGATGGCGGGGGAGGAGCAGCAACGGCCCCGCAGCGCTGGCTCTGCGCATCTTGGGGCTGGCATCCGGACTGCGGGCGACGGCCCCTCCCGCTGTAGGCGGAGCGGTAGGATCCGCGCTCGTGGACGACATACGACAGGCAACCATCACCTTCAGCGGGACCCTGACGCGGGAGGAGTTCGACGAGGCGGTTGCAGCGACCGGGATGTTCCGGCGCGTCCGGTGGCTGATCGTGGTGGCTGCCGGGCTGATGGCGGCCTTGAGTCTGAGGCCTCTTGCCGGCGGCGGCCCGGTCAACGGAGGCCTGCTCACCCTCGCCGTGGTCTACGGGGTGCTCGGCCTGTTCCTGCCCCCGCTGCTCACCAGCCGCGCGTTCCGCGCCGACCAGGCCAAGGGAGAGAAGCAGGCCACCATCGACGCCTCCGGCTTCGTCATCGTCCGCGGCGGTGACGAACTCATGCGGGTGCCGTGGCGCAGCATTTATCGCTCCTACGAGACGGAGCGGGTGTACGTCGTGACCGGCCGCCTCGGCTGGAAGGCCGGCCTGGTGATCGTGCCCAAGCGGCTGCTCGCCGGGGCCGGCGAGGCAGAGCTGGTGGGCGTGTTGCTGGAGACCCGGGTCGCCCGACCCAAGGTCCGCCGGGCGTAAAGCATCTCCCGCAGGAAGATGGCGACCGCGATACGGCGGGCACGTCTTTGGGCCGCTGGGCTGGTTGGCATCGTGGTCCGTCGGTGTTGTCGCTGTTCAGCGGACCGAGCGTACGTAGGGCCGGAGTTCCTCGCGTCGCCGGGCTCGAGCGGCAGCCCATCGACCCGCCGCTGCTGTGGGGGCTCTCGTACGCGGGATGCTTCCCGCGACCATGGCTCCGCGGGCGTGCTGGATCACGTGCACGCCCTTCCCATGGCCTCACTGCCCACCGTTGACCAAGCGACGCGCCTCTCAGTAGGTGCGGACCCGGGTCAGCGGATGACGGCTGCTCTGCTTCATCCAGGACAGTTCGTCTGCTACGCGCCGGCCCCGAGGCGCCACATCGCCCATCTGTGGCCGCTGGGTCCATGCCACACCTGGTCGGCCACGCCCGGGGCGACCCGAAGCCACCCCGGGCGTCTGCTCGTGCTCGACTTCGTGATTCGGCCGCAGACGGGCCTGTCCCCGGCCCGGCGGCGCTTCACGCGCTTCGCCCGCCGCCGAGCCGATGACTGATCATCCGCCCTGTGCAGCGGGACGGTTCACGCGTTCGTGACCAGGCTTGAGGCGGCCTCCTATCGGCGGAAGTGCGTGTGGTGTTCGTCCAGGAAGGCGTCGATGGTGCGGGGCGGGCGCCCGAGGATGTCGTTCACGGTGGTGGTGGGGGTTTCGGGTCGGGCGATGGCGAGTTGCTGGATCTCCGTCACATGGTCGGCGAGCCAGGTGGGCATGTGGGCGCGGTGGATGAGGTTGTCGCGCAGTTCGTTCGGGGTGAGGTTGACGTAGCGGACTCGATTGCCGGTCAGGGTGGTCAGCCGGGAGGCGAGTTCGGGGTAGGAGACGGCTTCGGGTCCGGTCAGTGCGTAGGTGCCGCCGGCGATACCGGGGCTGGTGAGGGCGGCGGCGGCGACGTCGCCGATGTCGCGGCAGTCGATGTGGTTGAAGGGCGCGTCGCCCGTCGTGCCGAGGATGACGCCCTGGGCGACGGTGGGGGCCTGGCGCAGGAGGTTCTGCATGAACGCGTAGGGGCGCAGGATGGTATGGGCGAGGCCGCTGGCCCGCAGATGTTCCTCGACGGCGTGGTGTCCGCGGGAGATGGCGACTGGGGAGTCGGGTTCGGCGGCAGGTGCGGAGACCTTGACGATGTGTCCGATGCCGGTATGGGCGGCGATGTCGATGACGCGGGTTTCGAGTTCGACCTGTGCGGGGCTGTTGGCCATGGCGAGGAAGAGCTGGCTGGCGCCCTTGAAGGCGGTGCGCAGGGAGTGGGGATCGGTGGCATCGGCGTACTGAACCTCGACGGGGGTTCGGCGTGCACCGGTTATGCCGGGGATCGGCTTGTGCGGGGTGCGGGTCAGTGCGCGGACGGGTGTGCCGAGTGTGAACAGGCTGCGGAGCAGGGCGTTCCCGGTCGCTCCGGTCGATCCCATGACAACGATCATCGTGTGCTCATTCCTTGCTGGCTTTCCGGCGGCGGGTGCTGCCGGGGTGGGTGCGGTCGGACTCGGACTCGGGCCCGTGGGGCGGGTGGGCCCGGTGCCTGGAAGGGCTATGCCGGGGATGTTGTGGTGGTGCTGCGCCAGCGCAGGGTGACGATGGTGGTGGCGAGGGCCGCGGAGACGGGCAGATCGATGCGCAGGCGCTCCAGCCACGGGGTGGCGGGAATCGGGCTGTGGGCGGGTAGCCACTGGGCGGTGAACCATCCCAGCAGGGCCGCCGTGCCGGCTGCGGTGATGACGAGTGCGGCGGTCAGGGCGACGCGCGGCATGGTGGTGGTCCAGCGTCGGGGATGCCCGCCGTGCCGCAGCCAGGTGCCGACCAGGAGCGCCACCACGGCGGAGGTGCCGGCGATGGAGGTGCAGGCGGCCACGGCCAGGTCCTGCTGCCCGGTGACCACTCCGGCGGTACCGGCCATCACCGCGGGGGCGCCGTAGGCGGTCAGCACCTCGCGCCACAAGGTGAACGGTCTGGTTGTCCGGGAGGCTGCCCGGTTTCGGCTGGTCCTGTCCTTTGTTGCGGGCATGCTGGCCTCTTTCTCGTGCGTGTGAGGGAAGCGAAGGGGTGCGGCGGATACGGCAGGGCAAACGCCGACAACATAATTAGGCAGCTAACTATTGCGTCGTAAAAAGGGCCCTACCCGGAGGGTGGGGCCAAACTGGTTGAGGGTCGGGTCAGTCGGCGGCCAAAGCCGCACTGCCGCGCACGACGCGGGCGAGCAGATCCAGGAACACCGCACGCTCCTCGATGGAAAGCCCGCCCACCATCGCCTCGAGGCGCCCGAAATGCTCGGACGCCATGTCGTGGAGGCGCTGCGCACCGCGCGCGGTCAGAACGGCCACCGTGCCCCGGCCGTCCTCCGTGGACGGGCGGCGGGCGATCAAGCCCTCGCGTTCGAGGCCGTCCAGCAGGCCGGTGACCGTGGCCCTGGAGACATCGAGGTCGGCCGCGAGGTGCGAGGGGGATTTCTCCCCGCCGTGGTCTTCGAGGTCGGCGAGCAGGCGGTAGCGCCCGGTCGACAGGCCGAACCTGGCGAAGTGGGCCTCGGCTGCCCGGCCGACCCTCGCGCCCGCCGAGATCAGCCGCACCGCGACCAGTACGGCTTGTGGATCGACCTCGAGGCCGTAGTGCTCGACCTGCCGCCTGGCCTGGTCCAGTGTGGGTGCCTCGCCGTCGATGCCGTCCCTCGTCATGCACATAATATGGCGGCTAATCATTTGGGTTGTCAAGGCGCCGCGAACACCGCCCCAGGGTCGACAAGGCGGCCGTCCACCCGCCCTCGACCGCGAGGCGGAGTTTCGACGGCCCAGTCCTACATGCCTCGGGGTGGACCGTGGACGACACGCGTCTGCTGTCCTGGTCCGGTGGGGAGGTGTTCGCGATGCACGGGGCCGGGATGGAAGACCGCGCTGTTCCACCCGCACATCTCCTCACCGGTCAGGTAGCGGTACAGCCATTCGGCGAAGGGCAGGGCGTAGCCGGTCCACTCGCCTTCTCTGTTGAGGACTGCGATCCCGTCTGGGACCTCGTGGACCTGTGGTGCCAAGAAGATGAGGTGTCCCTGGTCGGTGCCGGCGAGAGGGATGAGGCCCTGGGCTGTGCCGAAGGTGATGGTCGGAAGGCCGCAGATGACCCGGGGGTCGAGATGGGGTTCCACTCCCTGCCTCACTACCTCCTCCTGAGACCACAGCTGGGAGGTACGCCGCATCCACGTGCCGAGATCCCGCCAGCCATCCGTCGGGCGGTCCAAGTAGAGGTGATGGTTGATCTGGCAGGCTCCGTACTCATCGGCGATCGCTTTGTAGTCCGCAGGCAGCGACCGTCCCAGCTCACCCTCCAGCCGCAGCCAGGCGACAGAGTCGGTACAGCGGTCATCCGAGGGGCCGATCATGTCGATGACGGCCCGCAGGTAGTCGGTCATGGCGCCTCAAACTGATGGAACGATGCAGGGCGCCCAATCATCGATCATCTCTCGGATGGCCCGGCTTCCGGGGTCGGCAAGCCAGGCATCTCCTTGGTCAGCATCAGGGCCGGTGCCGACCAAGGAGACAGAACCTAGTCCCGCGGGGCCAGGGAGCGCAGGACATCGAATTCGTTGCCCTCGGGGTCGGCCATGACCACCCGGCTCCGGCCCGGTCCCTGGCCCACGTCCACCCTGGTGGCGCCGAGGGCGAGCAGCCTGGTCACCTCGTCCTCGGTGCTGGCGTCGATCGGGCTGACGTCGAGGTGGAGCCGGTTCTTCACGGTCTTGTCCTCCGGCACCCGGACGAACACCAGGGTGGTCGGCATCTGACGGGCCTGGACATCCTCGATGGTCGGCACCCAGGAGCCGATCTCGACGCTGTCCTCGCCCCGGTCGATCACCTTGAAATCCAGGACCTCGCACCAGAAGGTGGCGAGCCGCTCCGGGTCGTGGCAGGCGCGGACCTTGCCGAAGCCCAGCAACAGCAGCCGAATCGGCAGGCGGCCGCGCCGGCCGTCGCACCCGCGGCCGCAGCGTCGTCGTCATCTGCGGGTAAGGGTTTAGGCGGTCTCCTCTGGGTCAAGCCCGTCCGGTGTTCCTGTTCAAGCGGACAACGCGGGAGGCGACTTCGGCCTGGTGGAGGTCG
Source organism: Streptomyces sp. NPDC001903 (assembly GCF_042891345.1). NCBI lineage: Bacteria > Bacillati > Actinomycetota > Actinomycetes > Kitasatosporales > Streptomycetaceae > Streptomyces > Streptomyces sp. NPDC001903. The sequence continues at coordinate 139,060 of NZ_JBIASZ010000002.1, read as the reverse complement.
GGGTGCGTCTTGGCAAGGATGCGGCGCCGGTGCTGCTCGGCTTGAGCCAGAGCTGCGTGGCCACGCCAGTTCCGGGCCTCCTTCAGCGCAGATTGGGCGACGCCGTAGTGCTCTCCTGGATTCCGCTCGCTCAGCGAGTCATTGACCTGGGCGGAGTTCATCGTCCCAAGTCAGGCAGGTACTTTCACGTCTCCGCCCCAACGGCCACCGTACCCGGGCGAAACGGCGAGGTTAGCTCCGGGCGTGCAGGGCGTGCGCGAGCGCGCTCGTGCTGATGTCGATGACAGTGCGGAGCTGCTTCCGGCTCGCCCCGGTCTTGCTCATCACGGCCAGCGACTGGTTGACCGCCGTTATGTGGACGGCAAAGTCGTCGGCATCGCCTTCGGTCAACCGCGCGGCCTTCAGGGCTGTCCGCAGCCGCGCATGCTGAAAGTCCAGAGCTTCGTTCGCGCGTGCGGCGATGGTGGGGCTGAGTGTCGGTGCCGCCATCGCGGTCTGGGCGATCAGGCATCCGTCAGGTACGTCAGGGTCGGCGATGCGCTGCAGGGTGATCTCGAAGAACGCTCGTACGGCCTGGAGCGGGTCCTCGGACGCACATGAAAGCGCCTGGTCGTACCAGTTTCCGTACCGCGCGGCGTAGCGGTCCAGGCAGCGCAGGTAGAGCGAGTCTTTGTCGCCGAACGAGGAGTAGATGGAACTGCGGTTCAATCCGGTCGTCCTGGAGAGGTCGTCGAGGGACGTGTCGGCGTATCCGGCCCGCCAGAACTGGATCATCGCCGCGTCGAGCGCGACGCCCACGTCGAACTGCTTCTTCCCGGCCATCACGCATGCACCTCGTTCCTTGTACCAGCCGTTGTGGCCCCGCCCATCCTATCTTGAACTGGTCAGTTCAAGATGCAGTAGGCTCACAACATGACCGACGACGCCATAGCCCCGGACCGCTCCTGTGACCAGAACCCGGTCCCCGGGCTGCCGTTGTACGACCTTGCGGGCTTCTCCCACCGCTGGGTCGATGCGGAAGGAATCCGACTCCATGCCGTGGAAGGCGGCCGGCCGGCCGGTCCCACAGTCGTCCTGCTCGCAGGATTCCCGCAGACCTGGTGGGCTTGGCGAAAGGTGATGCCAGGTCTTGCCGAGCGATTCCACGTGATCGCGATCGACCTGCCGGGACAGGGCCACTCCGACCGCCTTCAAGGGGGCTACGACACGCACACCGTCGCTTCGCGTGTCCAGGCCGCGCTGACCTCGCTCAATGTGCCGAAGTGCTGGCTCGTCGCCCACGACGTCGGGGCCTGGGTTGCCTTCTCGCTCGCCCTGAAGTACGAAGAGCGCCTGCATGGTGTCGCGCTGCTTGACGCCGGCATTCCCGGAATCACCCTCCCGGACTCCATCCCAACGGACCCCGACCGGGCCTGGAAGACCTGGCACTTCGCCTTCCACCTGGTGCCCGAACTGCCCGAGACCCTGCTCACCGGCCGCGAGCGTGACTACGTCGGCTGGTTCTTGAAGGTCAAAGCTCTGTCCCCGAACACCTTCGACGGCGCCGAGATCGACCACTACGCCGCCGCCATCGCGGCCGAGGGAGGGCTTTCAGCGTCTCTCGCCTACTACCGCGACGCCGCGGAATCAGCGCGTAGGAATCATGACGCCCTCGAACGGGGGCACTTGACCGTCCCGGTCCTGGGAATCTCCAGCTCCCACGGCTCGATCCCCGACATGGGAGCCTCCCTCAGTCCGTGGGCCAAGAACGCGACCGGCGTCGTCATCCCACAAGCCGGACACTTCATCCCCGACGAGCAGCCCGACGCAACTGTGGACGTGTTGACCGCGTTCGTCGATCACCAGCGTGCCGAGTAGTTCATGACGCGCTGGCCAGTCCGGTGAAGCCGGCGAGATCAGCCAGCAGCAATGCCCCGGCATGATCCACCACTCCCGCCCCGTCGGCGGAGACATGAAGCCTGGGACGCGAACCGGTACCCTTCCCGCACGTAGAAAGTGCCCTCCGCCTGGACCGAAAGAACCCCTCGACAAGGTTGATCGTCCCGGATCAGAAGGCACTTTCGCGTTGCCGGTCGCCAACCGGCCTCAGGTCAGTCGGTGTTCTCCGGCGGTCGTGAAGAAGGCGCGGAGCGGGCTCACAGGGCCGGCGCGACACCCTGTACGGAACGTAACCGTCAGAGGTTTTGGCGCATGGCCTCGATACAGGTGGTCTGTCTGTGTCGACCGGCGGCTGTTGCCCCGCCTCGGGAGGCCGGCCTCGGAGCGCGCGGCGGCGACCAGAGCGGCGTACGGTTCGGCGACCGCCGAGGCTTCGATCTCGAGCCGGGCGTGGTGGAGGGTCATGCGGGCGAGAAGGGAGCTGGGGTTTCGTCGGTCTGGCTGCGGGAGTGCTCAGGACCTTCCTGGCTCAGCCCCGACCCGGCGGTCGACCATGAAGTGGGTTGATCAGCAGGTCACGGCATTGCTTCGGCGCAGAGGCCGGTGCCATACCGATCACGGAGTCTGTCGATGGAACGGGCGTCTCGATCGGGTGATCGCGGGCACTGCCCGGCGTGAGAGGAGGGCCTGGCGGCATACGGGGAAAATCCAGGGGAGCGGACGGCCGCGCGCTGTTACGGTCGGGCGCTATGAGCTGGCTCCCCGATAACTTCGTCCATCCCGTCTTGGTACCGCTGCCGGGCAGTGGTCATCACCTGCGGCCGATCCGGGAGACGGACACCCCGCTCGACTATCCGGCTGTGATGGGTTCGCGCGAGCGGCTGTGGACCATCTTCGGTCCAGCCTGGGGGTGGCCCGCTGCCACCATGACCTACGAGGCCGACCAGGCCGACCTGTTGCGGCACGAGAAGGAGATCGCCGCGCACCAGTCCTTCAACTACGCGCTGTTCGACGAGGCGGAGACAGCTCTGCTCGGCTGCGTCTACATCGACCCACCGGAGAGGGCCGGCGCGGACGGCGAGATCTCCTGGTGGGTGGTGGACGAGCTGGCGGACAGCAAGGTCGAGCGAGCCCTCGACGAGCTGGTGCCGCAGTGGATCGCCGCCGACTGGCCGTTCGAGCAGCCGCGCTTCCTCGGCCGAGAGATCTCCTGGTCGGACTGGCTCACCCTGCCAGAGCACCCCGATGCGTAAGCAGCTCTTGTCGTAGCATCGGGAGCCGTCTTTGCCCGGTGCTGTTCGCGACAGTAGGGGGCCGCCGGCAGGAAATGCGTTGCTCGGCCATTTTCCGGTCGTGATCATGTGCCGAATGCGATTCGCGCGGAGCCTGGGGTGACGGCGATCAACTCGATGCTGAGGGTCACCCCGCAGGGGCTGAGTGAGGGCGGTGAGCAAGTCGAGGACGGGGCCGGGGTGGTGACGGCTGTGGACTTCGCCGAGCGACGCACCCGCCGTTCCCAGGAGGCGGGCGGGCGCGGAGCCAAGCGTCGTACGGCTTCGCGCCGAACGTGTCGAGCGCGAGCAGCACCATCGGGACGCCGGCCCCGAGCGGAAGCGGGGCCTGGGCACGGGGGCTGGGCCGGGCCGAGCAGGCCGAGGGCGGCGCCGAGCAGGGTGGTGGCCAAGTTGGGCGCCGAGGAACGCACCCGGCCCCGGTGCGCATCCGCCCGCGCCATGGTCGGCTGACCGATGAGCAGCCTCCCGCGCTCCAGCAGCTTGACCTTCCACTACGGCGACAGGGGACAGGACAAGGACCCTCCCCGCGGTCGGCGTGGGCCGACATGCCGCGCATGGCGCAATGAGCCGTTCCGGCGGCTGACCGGGTCACGGTGTGGCGAGGCGGTGACCGGCGCGTGGGCGGGCAGGAATGAGGTGGCGGGGCAGGTCATGGACGAGGAGAGGGTGGACCGGTCGGAGGGTTTCGGTGAGCGCCTGCTCGGCCTGTTGCTGGACCGGGCGCCACATTTGCCGCCGCAGCTGATCGCCCCGCTGATCGCGGAGGAGGTGGGCAGGGTCGGAGGCCGTGACGTTTCCATCTTGCTCCAGGACTACGCGCAGGAGTTGCTGGTGCCGCTTCCGGGCAGGAAGCTGCACGTCAGTCAGCCCGAGCCGGTGTTCGACTCCCCTGCCGGCCGGGCGTTTCTGCGCGGTGAGGCCGTCGAGGTGTCGCTGGCTCGCGGGGGCGTCCGGATGTACCTGCCACTGCTGGACGGCAGCGACACGGTGGGTGTCATGGTTCTCACCCTGGACGAAGTCGGCGAGGAGGACCGGCGCCTGCTGCGCCGGCTCGCCGGCCTGGCCGCCGATCTGCTGGTCACCAAGAGCGCCTACACCGACCAGTTCTTCCTGGCCCGGCGCCGGGAGCCGATGAGCGTGTCCGCGGAGATCCAGTGGGGCCTGCTGCCGCCGCTGACGATGACAGTGCCCCAGGTCGCGGTGGCCGGCATTCTGGAGCCCGCCTACCGCGTCGCCGGAGACAGCTTCGACTACGCCCTCAACGACAACATCCTGCACATGGCCGTGATCGACGCGATGGGCCACGGCCTGGAGGCCGCCGCGATGGCGACCGTCGCCATCGGCGCCTACCGCCACGCCCGGCGCGTGTTCGTCAGCCTGGCCGAGAAGTACACGTACATGGACGACGCCATCTCCCGGCAGTTCGGTCCCGACCATTTCGTCACCGCCCAGCTGATGCACCTGAACATCGCCACCGGTGAGCTGGAGCTGGTCAACGCGGGCCACCCCGCGCCGCTGCTGATCCGCGAAGGCAAGGTCCTGCGGCAGCTGGAGAGTGCGACGACGCTGCCCGTCGGTTTCGGCGGCGAGGAGCCCCGGATCAGAGAGCACACACTCCAACAGGGCGACCGCGTGCTGTGCTACACCGACGGCATCATCGAAGAACACGTCACCGGCGGGGAACTGTTCGGCGAGGTACGCCTCATCCGCTGCGTCAACCGCCTCGGGGAAGAGCCGTCAGAGGGGATGCGGGCAGACCTGCGCAGGCTCTCCCACACGCTGAAGAGCGAACGAGGCGGGCACACCAGCGACGACGCCACCCTCTTCATGATCGAATGGCGTGGGGGCGCCGCCGACCACCTCGCGGTTCCCGACTGAACGCTTCGAAGCTGCTAATGATCCATTCTCAGTGGTGTGTGCCTGGCAGTTCGGCCCGTGGAAGCAGTAGCACCCCGGCCTACCGGACATCGATTCGCCGACCGCACCCGCGCCAAGCACGCGACCGTCCGTGAACGGCTGACCGCCGGACTCGGACGGAAGGAGATCGGCCTCGCCGGCATCTCGACCTGGATCGCCGCGTTGATGCCGAGCCGGGCCGGGTCCGGCCGTCCGGCGTGGTGGGCGGCGATACCCGAGACTGCCCGCGACCCCTCCGGGTGGCATGACCGCCCGGAGGGTGTCCTCCTCGCTGGCGACGTTGCGAACCACCATGAAGTCAACCGGCGACACGCCCACCGAGGACGAGGCCGCAGCCCGGCGACGCGTAGGCGGTTCTGCGCTCCGCCGACAGCGAGTCAGGCACTCCGCCACCACCTACCGCAGGGAAGTCGACACCGGCTGAGGGTCACCTGATGCGGGCACGGCGCCGGGGGAGGCGGATGGCTCCGTGCGGCCCGCCGCAGTGGGCGCGGGCGGCACGGAGGGGACGCTTCAGGGCCGGTGGATGGGTGGCGGGGTTTTCGGGTCGATGGGTACGGGGTTGCCGTCCGGGCCCGTCTTGTATTTCTGCATGGTGCAGGGGTTGCCGTCGGCGTCGTACCAGCCTTCGAAGACGGGTACGCCGAAGAGGGAGTAGTCCTCCGATCCGCTCAGGATGCTCGTGGTGTAGTCGTACATCTCCTCGATGCTCTTGCGTGATCTCTCATCCGGCTTGTCGGCCATGACGTCTCCTCTTCGTCTGCGGGGTTGCCGTTGTGGCGGCCCGGCGCGGACAGACTGTGCCCTGCTCGTGCGGCGCGCACGCCGAGCTCGCCCGAACGCGCGGTTCCACGGCTCGGCGGCACCCTGGTCGCGGGGGCCGCCGCCTGTAGGCCGGCGGTCAGCTGGTCAGGCTGAGTGCGTTCTCGGGGACGCGGTGTGGGCCCTCGGAGGGCATCCGACAGGCCTCGTCACGGCCGAGAGCCTTTGCGGACAGAACCTGTCCGCAAGTCCATGCACTCTGGAGTTGCTGGTCCGGCCGCCTGGCCTTCCGATGGACGCCGGGGCCCGACCAGCGGGCCCTGCTGCTCCGCGGCCGCGATGGGCTTCTCGGAATCTTCCGAGGAAAGGCGTAACCGTGTCCGAGATCGTGCTGCTGGAACAGGCCCTGAACCACACCGCCGGGCTGCTGGGCAATGTCACGCCCGACCAGTACGGCCGGCCCACCCCGTGTGAGGACTTCGATGTGCGGGCCCTGGCCAACCACCTGGTCGCCGGTAACCCGTACTACGTGACCCTGGCGCAGGGCGGCGGCCCGGACTTCTCCCTCTTCGCCCGCGACCAGATCGGCGATGAGCGGCCCGGCGGCGTCTACGCCCGCGGCGCCAAGGAAGTGCTCGCCGCGTGGGAGACCGACGGTGCCTTCGAGCGGCAGATGCCGCTGCCGGGCGGCGGCATGGGCCCGCGGATCGTGGACCTGCATCTGCTGGAGGCCGTCCTGCACAGCTGGGACCTGGCCACCGCCACCGGCCAGGACCGCACCGGCGACCCGGACGCGGTCCAGGCCGCCTTCGCCGGCTGGTACGGGAACTTTCCCGACGAGGTCCGCCCCGCAACCGGCATGTTCGGCCCCGCCAAGCCCGCGGCGGACGACGCCCCGACGGCGGACCGGCTCGCCGCGTACTTCGGCCGTACCGTCTGACCCGCTCATCCGGGACAGGACTTGACCTGAGCGTCGTAGTCGGCTGACGGGACCAACTACGACGCTCAGTCACAGATGCACCGGCCGCGTCCCGTCCTTCTGCGAAACGCGGGCGCTGGCCGAGGCCCACCGGGCGGCGAGCGGGGCGGCATAGCACCGGACGTACACCGTCTGCTGCGGACTCCACTGCTGTTCGACGGTGTCCATCAGCTCCCAGCCCAGCCGCTCGTACAGGGCTGCCGCGGCGGCATCGCCGGACAGGACGTCGAGCACCGGATGCAGTCCGTGCCGCTGGGCTTCCTCCACTGCCCGCCCGACCAGCAGGGCGCCGAGGGAGTGCCCCCTGGCGTCGGGGGAGACGAACAGCCGGGTGACCACGGCGGCCGCCTCCCGCGGCGCGCCGGTCCGCCCGCTCCACAGGGCGGGGGCCGAATCGCCCGCGGCCGCGTGCGACAGGCTTATGTGCCCGACGGGGCGGCCGTCGAGCTCGGCCACCCAGGAGCCGAGCAGGGGGCCGTCCGACAGCCAGGCACCGGGCTGCGCAGGCCAGTTGAGGGGGTAGCCATCGTGCCGGTGGACCTCCGCGAGGACGCGCAGGCACGCCTCGACATCGTCTTCGGCCCTCCGCCGGATGCGCAGGCCCGGCCTCTCCTCCGGCACGCCGGAGCCCTCGGCGACGCTCACTGCGCTTCCTCCACCCGCTCCGCCGAGGCCCGCTGCTCCGCCTCCCACTCGGCGTCCGCTGCCTCTTCCTCGGCCCGCTTCTGCCACTCCTCGTACTCGGGGTACTCGGGCTCCTCGTACGGCAGGGGATCGGTGACCCAGCCCGCTGCGAGCACCAGGCGGGAGGTGCGGTGGACGGCGAGGAAGCCGAAGGGGCGGTCGAAGCAGACCTCGGCCTGCCGGGTGCGGTAGCGGAACCGGGGCGGTGCGGCCGCGCCGACGCACGCCGCGACGGCCGTCACGGCCGCGGCCTCGAAGCCCTCGGCGTGGAAGCGGGCCATCGCCGACTGGCGTGCCGAGCCCACGGCCAGGGGGCGGGGGCTGATCCCCGGGAAGTGGCCGGCGTCGGTGTCCGAGGCGCAGGCGAGGCCGAACAGGCCGCGATGGTCGAGGAGATCGTGCTCGGCGGTCACGTCGAAGGCCGTCGTCTGGATGTGGAGATACGGCTGCGGATCCAGCGACAGGACTGTCCCGATGCGCAGGCCGGGACCCGGGTTCCCCTCGGGCAGCAGGCTCGCGCCGGTGGCCGCGAGCGCGCGGGTCACCACGTCCACCCCCGCGGACAGCACCCGGCGCGGCGATGCACCGGGTGCGCCCAGCACCAGGTGGACGTCCACGCCGCCGTCGCCGACCACCTCGAGCACCGTGACCGGACCCGACGGGGTCTGCGCCACGCGGACCCGGTCCAGGAGGGTGGTGCTGCGGCGCAGCGCGGTGAGGCCCCGTCCGGCCCAGGGGCCTTCGGACGGCTCGACGATCCCCGAGCGGAACGGCTGGATCCAGCGCAGCCGCTGAGTCAGCGCCGAGGCGAGCACCAGCTGGGTGTGCGCGGGGGGCGGCGGGAAGTCGACCGGCATCCGCTCGACCAGGCCGCCCGTGTGTTCGGAGGCCCAGGCGTCGAGGGCTTTGGCGTCGGTGTCGGGGTCACCAGTCAGCAGCCCGTGCGCGCTGCCCGGGAGCGCGTCCAGCCACCGCTGCTCCAGGGGCAGTTCCTGCAGGGCCCACAGCCCCGTGGCCGTCTGGAGGCCCCGTACGCCGGACAGGTCGGCGAGGAGTTCGCGTGCGGCCGCGGCCGCCGAGTCGGCGGATATGCCGAGGGCTTCGGAGAGTTCCCCGCGGGCGGGGCCGGCCGCGCCGTCGGCCAGGAGAGCGAGCAGGGGCCAGACCCCCACGGCCGTGAGGACCGTGCCGGTGTCGCCGGCGACGGCCTGTTCGGCCCAGCGTGCGGTGAGCCGGTTGACCGCACGGATCGTCGAGTTGCGCATGGTCGGGAGCGTAAGGGACGAACGCCGCCGGGCCGCAGCCGATTTCCCCGGTCGCCGCTACGGCAGGCTCCGGTGGCCGACGTCGTCGGCGAGGCCGCCGTTCAGTGCGAACTGCACGGCGGCGGGACGGGGCTGGGGAGTGTGGCATGTCCGAGCGTGCGGGGAGCCTCGTGGGGCTGCCCGCACAGGCACGGAAGAGGGCCGCCGGTGAGTAGCCGCTGGCATCGGGCGATCGCCGTGGCCAGGCCCGCATGGTCGGCCTTGTGGAACTGCCGGGGACGGGTCGGGCGGTGGAAGTGTGCGAATGGGAGGCTGGCGGCTAAGGAAGATGCCAGCCGTGCAGGGCCGTCTTCAGGCCAGCCTCGAAGCGCCTCGATGCATCGAGGCGTTGCATGAGACCGGCCATCTGGCGGCGCACGCTGCGAGCGGATATGCCGAGGCGTCGCCCCGCGACCTCGTCGGTGAGGCCGGATGCGAGGAGCTTGAGCAGTTCCTGCTCGGTGGGGGTGAGACCGCTCTGGGTGTCCTTGGGTCGGTCGGCGCCCAGCGGGGCAGCGGAGTGCCAAGTCTGTTCGAACAGCGCGATCAGTGAGGCGATGATCCCGGGCTCGCGCGTGCACAGCGCGCCGCGCTTGGTGTCGGACGGATCGATGGGAACCAAGGCGACCTCGCGGTCGAAGACGAGCATGCGCGGAGGGAGTGTCGGACACGTACGGACCTCGCCGCCGCTCTGTTCTATCCACCGTGCGTAGGCGAGGGTCGCGGGATCGTGGCGCATGCTGTCCTGGTAGAGCACCTTGGTGGAGACTCCCCGGCTCATGGCCGAGTCGTCCAAGGGTCTGGAGGCGGCGAGGCTGGCCGGGGACTGGGCTCCGCCCGGCATGACGGAGAGGCATTCGCCGGACACTTCCCGCGCGAGGACTTCCAGCCGGGCCTGGATGGCGTCGAGGCCTACCAGGCGCTGGGTGTCGCTGGCCGGGCGGCGTCTGAGGTTGGCGTACTCGGCGATGGCCTGTGCCGTGGCGGCCTTGGTCAGTTCGAGCTCCTGCTGACGGCGCAGCAGTTCCTCTTGCTGCCGTCGCAGGAGCAGCTCCAGGCCGAGCTCTGGGCTGACGGGACGCATCACACCGGCTTCGTCCCTGGAGGCGCGCAGGAGGCGGAGCTCGGCGAGCCTGTCGAGGGCGCCGCGCACGGTGCTCTCGGATACACCGAGTCGTTCGCAGAGTTCCTGCACACCGCCCTGGGGATCACAGGACATGGCCCGGTGTATCTCTTCCGATACACCGTCGAGTCCCAGCGTCCTCCACATCAATCGGCCCCCAGCTCACGGCAAGCTCCGCACATCAGCCACCAGTCCAGTGGTATGTCCGGCGGCTTGGAATCTAGGCGCGGGCGGTGGGCGGAGTGTGTTCGTCGAGTGTCGCGTTTCTGTGCTCTGAGTGCGCTGGGGTGTCCACGGAGAGTGCACGGTGTTCGGTGGGGGTGATGCCGTAGGTTTCGCGGAAGGCCCGGCTGAAACCGGTGGCGCTGTGGAAGCCCCAGCGCGCCGCGATCGCTTGGACGGGCTGGCCTCTCAGTTCTTCGGACGCGAGGTCGGTGTGGGCGCGCTGGAGGCGGCGTTGGCGAAGGTACGCGCCGATGGTCAGGGGCTGGTCGCCGAAGAGGGCGTGGAGCCGGCGCACGGACATGTGGTGCCGCTCGGCGACCATCCGGGGAGTCAGGCGCGGGTCGCCGAGGTTGTTCTCGACGAAGCGGTAGACCCGCTGCAGTTCCTCCTGTGCGCGGGCCTCGGCGGGTGCCTGGCCGGGGTCGTCGAGCTGCCGTGCGAGGAACGCGGTGGCCAGGTCCAGGGTGACGGCCCCCATCGCCCTCAGTTCTTCGGGGCGGCAGTGCGGGCCGCGCGTGAGCAGGACTTTGAGGAAGTCGGCGAGGACCGCGCCCGATCCCGTGCCCGCGGGCAGGCGCTGCGCGAGGAGGCGGTCCACCCGGTCCGGGCTGAGTGCCAGGGCCTGACGGGGAAGCTGCATGATCAGCGCCCCGGCCTGCACGCCGGTGAATTCCCCCTCGCTCGGCCGCGAGGTGTCCGTGAGTACGAGGCCTCCCGCGACCACTGATGCGTTGCCTTTCTGCGAGATCCTGAAGGCGCCCTGTGTGATCAGAGCCAGCTGCAGGTTCTCGGGATCTCCGTGCCGGACGTGTGCCAAGGTGCGGCGGGAGAGGACCGGTGAGCAGGCGAAGGACGACAGTCGTGCAACGCCGAGGTCCAAGGACATGTGGCTCGCCCGGAAGTCGTCCGCATACCGGGTGTTGAGCGCGATGGGCATCACATCGCTGGACACCGTTTCACAGAACCAATCGAATCGGTCTTTGCGTTCGACAGCATCGGATGTATCCGGCAGCAGCATCTGTTCTCCCCCGTACCTCGGCGTGGCAGCGATCCAGTCCCCTACGGGTTGTCGCACAGTGCTCCATCCTCACGGCCACGTCGTCGATTATCCGGACCGCAGACCCGGCGTTCCAGGCAGGTCGGGGCAGGCCGCGTCCTAATACGGCCAGGCCGGATGCTGACGGGCTGGGCGGCTTACGGCGGGGGGCCGCGGGTGGCAGGATGATGATCACCGGGGCGGCGCAGGACACCGAGTCCCAGCCGGTCCGGGAAGTGACGGCCCGGTCATGGGGTGTCCGTCATCCACACCGACGCCACCAGTTTGGGGTACCGCCATGTCCAGAACCGCTCGGCTGCTGACCACGTCTCTCCTCGCCCCTGTCGTGTCCGGGGTGGCTGCGCCCCTCGCACCGGCCGCATGCGCCGCGACGGCACCGGTCGGCATCGGCTGGGACATGGCCCAGCGGAGCGTTGCCGTGTCCGCGAGCGGTCTGCCTGCCAACGGCATCGGCTGGGACTGACCCACGATGGTGCCCGTTGGCTTAAGCCTGACGCGGACCGGGGGCGGAGCACCCGAGGAAAGCCACGCCCATGCGCTTGCGGACACTCTCTGGGCCCACGCGGCACCCGAGTACGCAATAGAGCACATCCGGGCTTGGACGCAACCGGACGGCATCGGGATCACTCTCTTCATCCGCGCCGCGAGCGTCGGCATCGCGCATGCCAGGGCCGAGCGCCTGATGGCCGCCGCGCTCGCCTCCGGCGCCGCGGCCGCCCGCGGCTATTCCCTCACGTTCCTCAGCTGAGTGCCGGCCGGACGCCGGCTGCCCGCGCCGACACGGCAGTTGGCTGCCCGCCGCCACCCGCCTGGAACAAAACACCCTTCACCAAGGAGACTTGCGTTGTCCATCAAGACCAGTACGGTCCGTGCCACCGGCACTCTCGTGGCCGTCTCCATCGCCACGGCCCTCTTCGCAGCCGCGCCCGCCGGGGCTGACTCCCTGCGAGCCGGACCTGCCGCCAGCAACGCCGCCCCCGGCGTCGCCAGTGATGTCGAGCGCCCCCAGGGCCAGCCCGGACCCCTCAAGAGCGAGGGTGTCAAGGGCGTGTTCTCCGGGGCTGCCACGGCGGCGGAGAGCGGTAGCCCGATCAGCCGCAGCACCGTCATCGCCCGGGCCAAGACGTGGGTCGACGCCGAGGTCCCCTACAGTCAGAGCGCCTACCGCGACGGCTACCGCACCGACTGCTCGGGCCTGGTGTCCATGGCCTGGAACCTCGGGACCAACGCATGGACCGGCAACCTCGACACCTACGCCGACCGGATATCGAAGAGCGAGCTGCGCAAGGGCGACATGCTCCTGTTCCGCAACGCGTCCAACCCGGTGAACGGTTCACACGTCGTCATCTTCGAAAGCTGGACGGACTCGTCGATGACGTCCTACATCGGCATCGAACAGACCAGGCCCCATGCCGTGCGCCGCGTAATTCCCTACGCGTACTTCAGCAACGCCAGCTCCTACATTCCGTACCGGTACAAGAACATCGTCGAGGACGCGACCCCGGCGACGGCGGGTGTGTACCGGCCGGGTGAGTCGGTGTTCTACGTGTCGGACAAGAACGGGAACCTCGGCGGATACTCGGGCTTCGGCAATCCCGGCGACATTCCGCTGACCGGGGACTGGAACAAGGACGGCAAGGACACCTTCGGCGTCTACCGGCCCCGGACCAACACGTTCCTGCTGACCGACAACAACAGCACGGTCACCATGGAGAGCACCTTCGGCAACCCCGGCGACATCCCCCTCACCGGCGACTGGGACGGCGACGGCAAGGACACCATCGGCGTCTACCGGCCCGCCAGCCAGACGTTCTACCTCACCAACGACAACCTCACGGTCGCCCACACGGTGATGATGGGCAACGAAGGCGACAAGCCCCTGACCGGCGACTGGGACGGCGACGGCAAGGACAGCATCGGCGTCTACCGCCCCGCCGACCAGACGTTCTATCTCAGTGACTCCAACACGAGTGCCGACGTCAACCACCAGACCACCTTCGGCAACCCCGGGGACATCCCCGTCAAGGGCGACTGGAACGGTGACGGCACCGACAAGATCGGTGTCTACCGCCCCGCCGAATCCGATTTCTACGGTGCCGCCAAGGACTCCACCACCGTCATCTACAACACCCGCTTCGGAAATCCCGGCGACACCCCCATCACCGGCCAGTGGTAACCGGCCGCAGCCTTCACCGCGGTGGCCGTCCTTCGCCTCCCACGTGACCGTGGAGCGGAGCCGCTCGACTCGTTGAGCCAGGCTGGCACCGCGGAACGACCAGCGGGGCCCGAACCCGCCACCGTGCGCTCCGCGGCGGTGCCCGGGGCGAGGAGGTCGCGGCGACGGTGACGTCGGACTTCCTGCGTTGGCCGTCCGTGGTCTCCCAGGTCATCCCAGAACAGAAGGTCCGGGTCATCGAGGAGCTGACGCGCGACGAGACCGTCGCGGCAAAGGTGACCACCGGCCTGTTGCGCCGACCGGATGTCGCCTTGCAAGCGATGTCAGACGAGACCGCCCGCCGGCAGGCCCGCGAGGACTTCGAGCGGACCAGCCCAATCGCACCGGCGAGCAGAGGCGAGCGCGGTTCGCTATTTGTTGATCTTGGCGACTCGGTCGGCGTCGATCGTGCGGCCATCCTCATGGATGGTGAAGCGGGATGAGGTTCACCGTCATCTCGGCGCGGGCACCGGGCGTGATCTTCGTGCCCCCCTTGAGGGTCACGATGCCGGTGACGTCGGTCCCGCGGAAGTGGAACTGCGGGGCCGGTACATCGACTCCCACTTCACTTTCTGGCGCACAACCTCTGACTCCGCTCATTGAGCATCAGAAATAGGCAAGGAGGGCCCCTCCACAGGTAGAGAGGGGCCCTCTCCTTGCATTGCCAGACACGCCCCCGTCAGAACCTCCCTTGCGCGGCGCAGCGCGGCTATACGGGGCAGACCGTGCGGGGACGGTAGACGCGCACCAGGCGCTCCGCGACGGCCAGGCGCCCGCCGGCCAGGACCATGGTCCGGGTGCCTCCGTAGCGGTAGCGCAGATCGGTGATCTCGACCAGGCGGCCGCCCGCCAGGACCTGTTCCCCCACGCGCAGTTCGGTGGGCCGCACGTCCACCGGTCCGCCCGCCGGAATCCGTGCTATCCCGTCCCGCCCGTTTCTGCGTCGGCGCTGGATCCCGGCCCACCGCCGGGCACAGGGACGAGGGCTTTCCCCGCTTGTCGGCCGGAAGAGGTCTGGCGGCCGCGTGCCTTCTCCCCATTGACTGCCGTTGATCAACGCGTCATCCGATCAACGGAGGGAAATTCGATGAACAAGCTCAGCATGGCCGCTGCCATCGTCGGCCTGATCCTGGCCGGAGCGGCCACGCCGCAGGCGATGGCCGACGACGAACCGCAGCCCGTCACCAAGGAATGCCCCGGTGGTAACCAGTACTACGGGGACGCCGATTTCACGAAGTTTTGGGAATGCTCCAACGGCATCGCCTACCGCTTCGACTGCCCCGCCGGCCTGCACTGGGACCTCACCCTGCTGACCTGCAACTACCCCGAACAGGCCAACCGCGTCGAAGGCGACCACCTCCACAACTAGCAACCCCGCCAGCCCCGGAACCCGCGGTGCGCGCTCCGAACCCGAGCGCGACCGCGTTCGCCAGGCAGGGCCGGCCTTGCACCATCACGTCCCGTCAAGTCTGGCGGCGACCGGGTCCCGGAATCCATCTCCGGCTCCGGCTCCGGCAAGCAGCCCAAGAACGCCCCAGGGGTGTCGCATCGCCCACACGGCCGCCACACCCGCCATCCACGGCTCGTCCGGCACCTGCTCACCATGTCCTGCCGACGGGCGGCGGAAGCGGCAAGCCTTGGCGTGAGCGAAAGGGGCCTGGGCGGTAAGCGCCTTGGACACGGGGCACCAGCCACAGGAGCCCGCGCACGCAGCGTCCGGCACCGCCGTAACTTTTCGATCTTGGTGCCGGTTGCCATGGTGTCCTGCCGGCAGTGAGCGTGGAGGAGTATCCGTGAAGTACCGCAAGGCTGCGACTGCGGCGGCCCTGGCCGTCCTGGCGCTATTGGGCAGCAGCCCGGTGTCCGTCGCCGAACAGCAGCAGCGGGCCCCTTCCTGCGTGGCGTGGACGAAGATGGAGGCCATCGCCTACTCCAAGCGTTCCGACGGCGGCTTCCGCAGGGCCGGCGGGACGGTGCCCACCGTCCCCAAGGACACCTGCCTCATCGAGATCGACGAGAACCGCCACGCGCCGGGCTGGTACACCGGCTGGGACGGGTCCTGGAGCCTCGCCAAGGAGAACGACCCGGGAGCGGTCTACAAGCAGTTCGCCTACGCGGTGGTCCGCAAGGAATCCGGCGGATACCAGGAGGGCTACACCGTAGACCTGGCCCAGCTGCGCGACATCGCCGAGAACGTCAACTGCGACGCCAAAGCCACCGTCGGCCTCGCCCGTGCCTGGCGCGCCGACATCCGCGTCTACGGCGAGCCGAACCGGCACCTGACCGGCTGGATCAGAACCTGGAACGAAGTCACCGGCTTCACCGACGCCGGCGGACGCTGGCGCAAGAACCAGTGCGTGAAACTCACCGGCAGCGCGGCGAAATGGCAAGGCCACACCTACTACGAGACCCCGCAGTCAGGCTCCGGCGGCGGACACTACGACTGGATCCGCGACGACGAGATGCAGCTCCGACGCAAGTAGCCAACGACGAGCCGTCGCCCACCCCGAGACAGCCGGGATTACGCCACCGGCAGCAGTGGCAGGACCACCGCCCACTCGGCGTCCGACACGTCGGTGGGATACCGGCGCTCGCGCGCCCCGTGGTCTCTGGCGTTCCCGAACCTGTGAGCCAGACAGTCACACGCGAGAGTGGCTGACGTGGACCCCACTCCCGCGTTGCCGTAGAAATGCGACAACAGGGCCTCCTGGACCGCACGTTGGATTCGACACCCTTCGAGCTACCAAGAGGCCCTGCTCGCATGCACGGCAGCCGCTCTCGTGATCGCTGGGACGGACAAATTCGCACGAAGAGTCGTGCCTACCAGCTCGAGGCGCGGCCGACCGCCCCCGCCACGTCCTACTTCTCCTCCGGCTCCCAGGCGCGGAGCAGGTCGAGCAGCCCTGCGTCTCCGTCAACGTGCAAGGAGTCGGCCTGGATCCGGTCGTACAGGTAGAGGACCAGCTCACTGGCCGTGCCGTGGACGGAGGTGCCGGCTGCGTCCGAGTCTTCGCCGGTCGCGGCGGTGGGCGCGGGGATGCGGGTGATGCGTGCGCCGTCGCCGTCGACGGTGAGGCGCCAGGAGCGGCCCTCGGCGGCGTGGAAGTCGAAGGCCGTGGGCTTGTGCGGCCAGGCACTCGGCGTTCCGCAGACGGTGAACAGGAACTCCTCCACACCGTCGAGTGCCAGCTCGACCGGCAGCGGCTGCGCAGCGCCCCCGGCGAGCTGGGCGTCGTACGTGTGCACCGCGGTCTCCTGGACCCGGTGCCGGGCGGTGCCGCCGGCGGTCTGCGGTGACTGCGACGCGGGCCACCACGTCCAGCAACCGCTCTCCGGTCCCGCCGCACGCAGGGCGCCCAGCAGAAGCTGCGTCGACGCGTCCAGCCAGGCCAGCAGGGCCTCACGCTCCTGCGGCACTTCCAGAGCGGCACGCGCGGCGACGGCCTCGGCCGGGGGAGCGTCGGCAGGCCCCGCGCCGACGATGGCGGCCCAGAAACGGTCTCCCCCACCCAGGTGCTTCACCAGATCGAACAGCGTCCACCCGGGACAGGTCGGCACCTGCGCGTCGAGACCGGGCGCGGCAGCGACCACGGCGCGGAAGGCGGTCGACCGTTCATCGATCAGTCGCAACAGGTCAGGGAACTCAAGATTCTTTTCCACGCCGGATGTCTATCACCGTGCTCCGATGATCGGACAGCGATTTTCACAGTCGCCGCCGGTTGGCCATTGCGGACGTACTCGCCTCCCACCGCTCGGGTGACAAGCTGCGCACTGCTGTGAGGACGCTGGTGGTGGCGGCACGCCAGGCGTCGTGGCTGTGGGTGCTCTGGCCTCGCCGTGCGGCCGGGCACCTCGGCGACGTGACGTCCACCCGGTGCGCGCGGTCATGCTGCCGCTCGATGTGATGGACGCGGAGGTCACGATGGCGGGGGAGGACCGGTCGGGCCGGGAGATCAGGTGACTCCCGTTCGACCAGCACTCCTCAACTTCGGAACAACAACAGCCACTTAACGAGCGTTTTGTCCCGGCAGGGGTTTTGAGAAGTAGCCGAGTCGGCTGCTTGGGGCTTGTTGCGTGACCTAAGCGCTGTCCCGTAAATGATCTTCGGATGCCTCGGGCGTGTCTGGCCGCCGTGCGGCCCGCTGACCTATCCGGCGAGGGCGAGGTTGTGCATCCGTGCGATGCCGAGCATGGCGTGGTGGAGGCCGTCGCCTCTGAGGCGGCAGTCGCGGAGGATCTTCCAGGTCTTCATACGGGCGAAGACGTGCTCGACGCGGGCACGGACCTGCTTGTGGGACCTGTTGTGGTCCTCTTTCCAGGCAGGGAGTTCGGCCTGGCCCCGCTCGCGGCGATGTGGGATCACCAGCCCGGTGCCCGGATAGCCGCCGTCGGCGATCGTGAGTGTTCTGCCGACGGCGGCCTTGGCGCCGGACTCTTCCCACGCCTTGCAGTCGTTGCGGTTCCCGGCGAGCGGCCGGCCGACCACGACGACCAGGCAGGTGTCGGCGTCGATGACGACCTGGTGGTTGGTGGAGTAACGATAGTTCTTCGACCGCTCGGCGATGGTGTGATCACGGGTGGGGACCAGGGTGCCGTCCACGATGAGCACGGTGTCCTTGGCGAAACGTTTGCGGGGCTGGAGCGCGAGCACCGGTCCGAGGTGGTCGATGATCCGGTCCGCCGCCGACTTCGAGACCCCGAACAGCGGGGCGAGCTGCCGCATGGTCAGGTTCGTTCACCAGTAGGCCGTGACCAGCAGGGTCCTGTCCTCCAGTGAAAGGCTCCAGGGTCGGCCCCTGCGGACCACGTCCGCACCCTCGCGTCGCAGTACCGTCACCAGCTTCCCGAAGGCATGCGGGCTCAGCCCGGAGAACGGGGCTATCCAGGACGGCTCTGAGGCCGTGATCACGCCAGACACGACAGAGATCATCTGTGCCCGGCAGCAGCCGTGGGCAATCTCAGCCGAGGAAGTCCTTCCAGAACGGCACGGATGCCTGCGGAGCCCAAGGCGCATCCTCGTCGACCTCGCCGAACTCGCGGTCGACGTAGTCGGCCAGATCGTGGCCGTAGCAGATGATGTCGGTTCCCCACACTGACAGGACCGGATGTCTCAGAGTGTCGTGCCCCGCAGGTATGAAGCGGTGCGCGTAGACGGGAACGAGTCGTGGCGCTAGTGCGAGTACCGCTCGGGCCACCTCAACGGCTTCCCCAGCAGCTGTGGGACGTACCCCCAGGGCAGGATGCCAGCTGCCATGAGCGACATCGCCCAGCACTTCTCGTGCCGGCCACTCCAGCCGGTGGCGCAGGTCGCCTTCATCAGCGTGACGCCAGTCGGGCCAGGGCTGCTGCCACGTTGCGCCTTCCTCGGGAGGTGAGGCGACCGGCAGCCCGGCCGTCAGGAAGGCACGATGCTCCGGGGAGAACTCAAACCCGTAGGTCGCCTCGATCCGGCTGAACTCATCCTCCGTGAGCCCTGGAGCTATCTCACAGCAGTCTGCCTCCGCCAACCGCCGCGCGGCCTCCGCACCCAACCGAGCGCCATCAAAGTCGATCACTCCGGCACCGTACACACACTGCTCACACGGCATCGCGTCTTTTCGAGCCCGACGGGGCCTCCCGATCATTGCGGGACAGCCCTTAGGGCGTGTGCCGAGTTCAGATCTTTAGACGGGCTGGAGGCTGCGGAGCCAGGTGACGGCTCCGCGTAAGTGGAGTCCGGCCAGGCAGCTGGCCGGGGTCTTGTCGTAGCGGGTGGCGAGCCCGCGCCATTCCTTGACCTTGTTGATGCAGCGTTCGGCCGTGTTGCGCTCCTTGTACAAGGCCGCATCGTGGCTGACGGGGCGTCCGCCACGTGAGCCGCGCTTCTTGCGTTTGGCGGCCTGGTCGGTCTTCTCCGGGATCACTGCCCGGGTCTTGCGTCGGCGCAGGTAGGCGCGGTTGGCGGGGGACGAGTACGCCTTGTCCGCGGCGACCGCGTCGGGGCGGGTGCGGGGGCGGCCCACCCTGCCCGCGCACCTTGATGCGTTCCAGAACGGCGGCGAAACGGGGACTGTCGGCGGCCCGGCCGGGCGTGAGGACGAAGGACGGCGGACGGCAGCGGCGGTCCGCCGACAGGTGCACCTTGCTGGTCAACCCGCCACGGGAACGGCCCAGTTTGGCAGCGCGGAGACGGGCCTTGCGACGCCAACGCTCCTCACGGGCCTCGTCCGGCGCCTCGTCCCGGTCGACTATCGAGGCGTTTTGCCCCTCTGGAGAAGCCCCTTTTGCTCGGCGACGGCGTTCTCCAGCGTCTCCAGCAGTTCCGGGTACAGCATCATCCCGGCGGCGTGGTGGTGAGTCCGGGCAGACGTGGAGTCCACGCTCACCAGCCCGAGCTCCGCCTGCCCCCGGGCGGCCGCCTCAGCGATCACCGCTTCCATCAGCGCCTGGAAGACCCCCGCACCGGCCCACAGGTGGAACCGCCCGTAGACGGTGGACCAGGACCCGTATTGCTGGGGCATGTCCCGCCACGGACTGCCCGTACGGAACCGCCACATCACGCCGTTCACCAGTCGCCGCAGGTCAGGAATCGGACCGCGCTCGCCCAGCGGCAGCAATGGCTCAATCACCGCCCACTCGTCGTCCGTGAGGTCACCCCGAGCCATCCCGCCTGTCTACCGCCCCGGATCCAGCCAGGGCAGCAGAACGTCCAGACTCGTGATCCCGGTAAACGCCTAAGAGTGCGCGCGGACCCACACCTGCCTATCCTGAATCTGCGGTGTCTTCCTCGCGTCCAGAAGAAGGGGATGCGGCGCAATGGGCAGCGGCGTATGGCTATCCCGAGACCCGAGACACCCGCACAGCCGAGACGCCTACTGTCAGGAGCGGGCATGGCTGATCGCGCAACGATGGAGCGTATCTGGGAAGCCCACACCGCCGGCGAGTTCGTGGCGCAGGACGTGGAGGCTACGATGGCCACGATGGACGACGACCCCATCGTCGTCCATGTGCCGACCGCCATGGGCGGTCGTGGGTACAACGGCGTCAAGGACTTCTACGCACGCTGGTTCATTGGACGGAACCCGGACGATTTCACTGTGCGTTCGATATCCCGCACGGTGGGAGACGACAGCCTCGTAGACGAAATGATCGTGTCGTTCACCCACGACATCGAGGTGCCCTGGGTTCTGCCTGGATTGGCACCCACCGGGCAGCAGGTCCGTATACCTGTCATCGCCGTCGTGGACTTCCGAGGCCCGCGTGTGCGGAGCGAGCGCATCTACTGGGATCAAACGGCGGTGCTCGCGCAGACGCAGTTGCTGAACGACGACATCGTCCGGCGCCTGCCCGTGATCACCACACCGTTGGACGTACTGGACGGCAGGGTCCCCCTCAACCAGCTGACGTTGCCCCGCCTCGATGTCGAGCCGTGAAGGTCAATCCTCTCGAACCTGGAACCGGTCGTAGATCGTCGACCAGCATCCGTACCGGCGCGGAACGTCGCGCCGGGGCTCCCCGAACGGAACCTCCACATCACCGCGTTGAAGCAGGTAGCTGCGCAGGTCAGGGATCGGCCCACGTTCGCCCAACGGCAGATGCGGCTCGATCAACTCCCATCGGCATCAGTCACATCACCACGCGTCACAGATCGTTCCTGCAGCAGCCGGAAGCTTCCCGGGAGCCGAAGCAACCCACCAGTGATCTGAACTCAGAACAGGCCCTAGCGCTTGCGGCTGGGGCTCCACTCGTAGGCCATGGGAGCTGTCTCCACGACCTCGCTGGGCCAGGTTGCTCGAACCTGGTCGAGTCGCTGGTGGTGGTCCTGAATCCAGGTGTCTGGAGGCTCGATCCCGAGCATGACGCTCAGGCGATCGGGGTCCTGGACCGTCAACGACAGCGTGCGGTCCTCGTGCATGGAGAAGTTGAGACTCAGCCCGCGATCGCCACCGATCATCGCGCCTTTGCCCGATGTGAGCAGGTTCAGGTCTTGCTGCCAGGTGTCGAGGTCGTGCTGGAACAGGTAGATCTCAAGCCTGGCATCGACGAAGCTCGCGGTGACCAGGACATCGGCTCGGAGAATGTCGTGTCCGGTCAGAATCCCGGGCTGATAGCGGCCGGTCACGCGGACGACGCAGCGGTTGCCATCCGCGTCTCCCAGATCTATGAGGTTCACCGGGGCCGATTCAGTCACCGTGGACTCGCTCTCTTGTGTGGGGCTGAGCTGCATCCTCGCCTATCGCAGGGTGGGCTTGTAGGACCGGCCTCGCGGTTCGGCTATGATCCCTTCCTGGATTCCTGGGTGAGTCTGCAGCTCATCAGGTCGATCGTGACGACGCGGAACATGGCTTCGGAGCAGTGCGGATGAGTTTCGTAGACGGGTCGGGCGCCGGTGTTTCATGACCCAGCCGAAGGCCTGATCGACGCCCCAGCGCCTGGGGATGACCTTGAAGCTCTTCTGGCCGGGTCACGGCGGGTGATTTCGACGCCGATGCCGAGGCGGCCGTGCAGTTCGGTGCCCCCGTCGAGTCGTCCGGCGGTGGCTTCGGCGCGGACGGTGGAGGTGGTCAGGCCGGTGATGGCGGCGACCTCGGCGTCGGTCAGGAGGTCTTGGGCGTGGGGTTCTTGGGGGAGCGGTGGGACGGGGTTGCCGTTGAGGTGTGCGTCGGTTTGGGCGGAGCAGGTGGCCGGCTGGATCCGGGGAAGGGCTTGACGGCGGCGGTGAATGCGGCGTGATGCTGGCGGCGCCAGGCAGCGGGGGAGACGCTGGTGCGGGCGGCGACATCGTCCAGGGTGAACGCCAGGCAACCTTGGGCGATCACAGGAGCTCCTTCGGAGCAGGCCCACGCGGCATACACGCGGCAAGCCGTACA
Organism: Streptomyces sp. NPDC001903; assembly: GCF_042891345.1. Classification (NCBI taxonomy): domain Bacteria; kingdom Bacillati; phylum Actinomycetota; class Actinomycetes; order Kitasatosporales; family Streptomycetaceae; genus Streptomyces; species Streptomyces sp. NPDC001903. The sequence goes on along the minus strand of NZ_JBIASZ010000002.1, from coordinate 116,772 downwards.
GGCGGGCCCAGACGGGCGCCCGGGCGCGCCCGTCAGCCGGGGGTGGAGCCGGTCCCAGGCCTGCGCGGTCGCGGTCCCGTACGGCTTGGTGCCGGTCGCCGTCACCACCACCAACTCGTCCCTGGTTCGGGGCCGCCGAAGACGAACTCGCCACCGTGCTCGCGCGGGCGACCGCCCTGCGGCGGACAAATCCACGGTACCGGCGGTCCTGGGCAACTCACCGCTGGGATGAACCCGAGCCGCCGACCGTGATCATTCGGCCCCGCTCTTTTCACTTCGGCAGATCGGCGCCGAGGAAGGGCGCAAGGAGCGTGAACAGCGCGTCGGGGCGGTCCACGGGGATGATGTGGCCGCAGTCCTGGAGATGGTGTCCGACCAGGTCATCGGCGATGGGGCGGAGTTGGCGTTCGAGCCCGCGGCCGACGGGGTGAGAGCCGATGGCCATGGTGGGCATGGTCAGCCGAGCCGTCGCGACTGCGTCCTGGATCTGCTGCGCGCTGGTGGGCAGCGCCCGGTAATAGGAGAACGCGGAGCGCAGGGCCTCACTCCCGGTGTACGCATGGATGAAAGACGCACGGATGTCGTCGGGTACTCCTCGCCCGAGCGTCCCCGAGTCGAGGAACCAATCGACGTACGGGGCCTCGTTGCCGGCCAGGACGGTCTCGGCGAGGCCGGGGACGGCGTGGAAGCCGAACCACCACGGGGCACCGTCGGCGACGACGTCCTCTGCTCCGGGCAGGCGGCCGAGCAGTGCCTCCATCACGACCAGGCGCCGGACGAGGCCGGGCCGGCGCAGCGCGAGCAGGACGGCGGGGGCAGCGCCCGCGTCGATGCCGACCACCGCTGCCGAGGGCTCGCCGAGTGCGTCGAGTAGCCCTTCGACGTCGGCTGCGAGGGTGCCTGCGTCGTAGCCGTTGACGGCGCGGTCACTGGCGCCGAAGCCTCGGAGATCCGGGGCGATGACCCGGTGCTGCCCGGCCAGTCGGCCCATGATGCCGCTCCAGAGTTGCCAAGTGTGCGGGAAGCCGTGCAGCAGGAGAACCGCAGGTCCCTCTCCGGCGATTGCGACATTGAGTTGGATTCCGTTCGTCGCGATCCGGCGCAGGTGGTGTGCGGTGGTGACGGGCATGACGGCTCCTGCCGGGTGGTTACCATTGGTGACCATAGAACGGTAGGTAACTGACCTACCGTTTCCTAGACGGCACTTTCAGGGAAGGTGGTGAGCCGCAGGTGACCACCACCCCAGGAGCCCGGGTCGCCGGTCACGGGGCACTCGGTGATCTGTTCGATCCCCATTGCCCGACGCGGCAGTTGCTGGACCGCATCGGTACGAAGTGGACGTCCATGGCCGTCAAGACGCTCGCCGATGCCGCACCGGACGAGGTGCGCTTCGCGGAGCTGAGACGCCGGATGCCCGGCGTGTCGCAGAAGATGCTGTCCGTGACCCTGCGAAATTTGACCCGCGACGGGCTGGTGTCGCGCCGGGTCGAACCCACCGTGCCGCCACGGGTCTTCTACCGACTCACCGGACTCGGGCTGTCCCTGGAAGCCGCGCTTGCGGGGCTGCGGACCTGGGCGGAGGAGCACATGGCCGAGATCGACCGAGCCAACGAAGCCGCCGCCCAGGAGGCCGTTGAGGGCTAGGTGTATTGCCTCGTTAGGTCGGGGACGCGGCTTGCGGGTGGTTTGCCTGCGAGTGCGGTGTGTTCGCGGTGGTGATTGTAGGAGTGGAGCCAGCCGGTGAACGCTTCGCGGCGTTCGATGTCTGACCGATAGGGGCGGGCGTAGGCCCATTCGTCGAGCAGGGTGCGGTTGAAACGTTCGACCTTGCCGTTGGTCTGGAGCCAGTAGGGCCGGCTTCGTTTGTGGGTGATCCCGGCCGCCGCCAGGCTGTCGCGCCAGTCGCGTGAGCGGTAGCAGGAGCCGTTGTCGGTCAGAACCCGCTCGGGTGATCCCAGCGCCGGTGAAGAAGGCGTGGGCCCGTTGCCAGAAGGCGGTGGAGGTCTCCTTCTTCTCGTCCGCGTGGATCTCGCTGTAGGCGAGGCGGGAGTGGTCGTCGACGGCGGTGTGCAGGTAGCTGCAGCCGGCGTTCCAGCGGGTCTTACGGCCCGCTTGCCGGCCCAGGACCTTGTGTCCGCCGCCGTCGGGGATGTTGCCGAACTTCTTGATGTCGACGTGCACGAGCGCGCCGGGTTTCTCGCGTTCGTAGCGGCGTATGACGTGCCCGGTCGCGCGGTCGAGGTGGGTCAGGCGGGCCACCCGGCAGCGGGTCAGGACGCGGGGGGACGATCGAGGGGACCAGGCCGAGCAGGTGGGCGATACGGGCCGGTCCCCAGCGGCGCAGGAGGCGGACCTTGATGATCCGGCGTTCGGTCCGGGTTCGGTGTCCGGCGCGGCGTGTGATGGGGACGGCCGGAGCGGTCACCCATGCCCGCTTCGCCGAGGGCGCGGTAGCGGTCGGCTCATCGCTGGGCGGTGGTCGGTGAGACCTGGAAGCGTTCGGCGGCCCGGCGCAGGGGCCAGCCGTCCTTGACCACACAGCGGGCCAGACGCAGTCGGCCGGTCTCGGTCAGGGGTGCATTACGGGTGGGCACGAGGGCCTTTCTGTCAGGTGCAGACGTCGTAATCCACACCGGGTGCACAGCAGGCCTCTCAGCTCGCGGCGCGGGCGGCGGGCTGGTCTGCTTGCCGGGAATCGGATCGCCATCAACGGGGTTGGTGGGGGATGAGCCGTTAATTGGAGGGTCATGCGAGCGATACAGGTGTACGAAGTGGGCGGTCCCGAGGTGCTGCAGGAGGCCAAGGTGGACCAGCCGCGGCCGGGTCCGGGCGAGGCGATCGTGGAGGTCGCCGCATCCGGGGTCAACTTCCTCGACGTCTACCACCGCGAAGGCCGGTACAGCCTCCCGCTGCCCTTCACCCCGGGCGCTGAGGGTGCCGGCACGGTCGTCGAAGTTGGACCCGGCGTCGCTGACGTCGCAGTCGGGGACCGGGTCGGTTGGGTGGAGATTCCCGGCACGTATGCCGAGCGGGCCGTCGTGGACTCCTCCCGGCTGGTGCCGCTGCCCGACGATATCGGCTTCGAGACAGCTGCCGCCGTGCTCCTTCAAGGCATGACCGCGCACTATCTCGTCAAGGACGCCTACCCGGTTCAGGTGGGCGACACGGTGCTCGTGCATGCGGCTGCTGGTGGCATGGGGCTGCTTTTGACCCAGCTCATCACCCATCTCGGCGGCAGGGTGATCGGCACGACGTCGACCACGGCGAAGGCCGAGCTGGCGAAGCGTGCCGGGGCCGCTGAGGTGATCCTTTCCTCCGCAGTCGACGATCTCGCAGCCGAGGTGAGGCGGCTCAACGGCGGTCAGGGACTGCCGGTTGTCTTCGACGGCGTCGGCGCGCACACCTTCGATGCGAGCCTCGCCAGCCTGCGAACCCGCGGCCATCTCGTGCTCTTCGGCGCGGCAAGTGGTGCCGTGCCGCCGTTTGATCCGATTCGGCTCGCCCACGGCGGTTCGCTGACCCTGATCCGGCCCAGCCTCGGGGACTTCATCGCCGATCGGTCCGAACTGCTCCGACGGGCCGCCGATGTGTTCGAGTGGGTGCGCTCCAAGGCCCTTGAGGTCACCGTAACGGGCCGCTACGCATTGTCCGAGGCCGCCAAGGCTCACAGCGATCTGGAGGCTCGACGTACCACCGGCAAGCTGCTCCTCGTACCCGATGCGGCCGCTATTGGACGCCGCGAGGAGACGCAGAGCTGATCGCGGGTGACGAGGTCGGGGATCTTGGAGATTGAGATGTCGAGGGCATGGCCGACCGTCATCGCCAAGATCCTCGACAGCGTCAGGCACACTCAGCAGGCCAAGATCAAGTTCTGGCGGGTTTCTGGCGTGTCTGGGTCGCCGACGGCACCCAGCACGGGCGCACCCGACTACCTCACCAGCTGCGGCCGCCCACGATGCGAAGGACCTGCCTCGCCGAGCACACCACCAGCCCCATGGCACGGACCTGCGCGCACGGCGGAGCCGAGAACGGCGCCGCCCCCTCAGCCTGCGCGTTCTGCAGCATCCGGCGGACCTACCTGATGTGGACCTCGTTCGTCGCCGTCTCGGCACCCTCGCCGGAGCGCTGACCGCCGGACTCTTCCCGCTCGGCTCGGCGCCGATGACGACACTGCAGACATTCTGCGCACGATGACCCAGCACAAGGTGCGGCGCCTGCCGGTCTCCGACGACCACACCCCGGGTCGGCGTCGTCGCCCAGGCGGACGTGGCTCGCGCCCTTCCTGACCCGCAGGTCGGGCGAACTCCTCGCAGCCTCTCCCGAATGATCTTGTGAGGTCAGCCGGCCGGCCGCGTGATCGACGAAGAAGCCATCGCGCCGAGCCACTCCGACAGCAGCGGCGAGAGGTCCTTTGGGGCGATGTCCTCGCCCTCGATCAGCGCGAACGCGTGCGAGATACCGGCGAACTGCCCGTACATCCCGCTGAGCGGCGCCACGTCGTGCGGGGCGGCGTGGCCGGGGTCCTCGCCGACGAAGCGGGCCCCGGCCGGGACCGCCAGCGCGGCGCGATGCTCCTCGGGGCCCGGGAGCCGCTGTGGAAGACGTACGCGCCGGATGATGCGGGCTCGCCGATCATCACCGGGGTCCCCATGATCCCGCCGCCCGGGCCGGTAGCGCCCGCGGCGGTGAGCATGATCTTGCGGATGTAGCAGTGGTGCGCCCGGCACGCTCTGCCGCTGTCCGTCGAGGGGGTCGGGGGTGCCCGCCCCGGGTCCAGTGACCTGCTGGCCGTACGGTTCGGTCCCGCCGATGTTCTGCCTGGATTGTGGCGGTGGCCCGCCTCCGCGAGCCGGACACGGCCCAGAGGCACAGGGCTTCCACAGAACCGCACGAGGTTGTTCACGGAGTGGACCGGGCCGGGTGGGCCGCGGCTCAGATGACCAAGACCCGGCGTCCCCGGGTGTGGCCGGCGCGGCTGTCGGCGTGTGCAGCCGCCGCCTCGGTGAGCGAGTACGACCTCTCGACCGGGATGTGGAGCCTGCCCCGGCTGATGAGGTCGACGGCCTCGGCGAGCGCGTCCGGTACGCTCCCGGCCACGCCGGAGAACCGGACGCCCAGCTGTGGCGCATCGAGGTCGGCGATGGAAACGACTTTGCGCGGATCTCCGGTCAACTCGACGAGTTCGCGGATCACGCCCGAGCCGGCCAGGTCGAGAGCCGCGTCGACATGACCCAGTTGCCGCACCCGTTCGACCCAGCCTTCGTCGTACGTCGTGGCGAGGGCGCCCATGCCGCGCAGGTAGTCCTGGTTCGCAGCCCCGGCCGTGCCGATCACCCCGATGCCGTGCGCGCGGGCGATCTGCAGCACGGCCGAGCCGACACCGCCGGACGCGCCGCTGACCAGCAGGCTCTGCCCGGGCCGCACGCCGACCTCGCGGATGATGCGCAAGGCGGTCTCCACCACCGACGGGTACCCGGCAGCCTCCTCGAAGGTCAGTCCCTCGGGCATGCGGGCCCAGGCTGACAGCACGGCGAACTCGGCGTACGTGTCGAAGCCTTCGCCGAACACGCAGTCACCGACCTCGACCCCCTCCACGCCCTCGCCGACCTGATCCACCACCCCGGCGGCGTCCAGTCCGACCCCGGCGGGCAGTTCGACCGGATGGGCTCCAAGTACCTGTCCCTCCCGAATCCTCCAGTCGACGGGGTTGACACCCGCCGCCCGCACGGCAATGCGTATCCGGCCGGGACCCGCCTGGGGCTCCTCGGCTTCCACCAGTTGCAGGACCTCGGGACCACCGAACTCGGCGAAGCTGATTTTCCTCATACGGCCGACAGTAACCCTAACGGTTAGGGTTTCACAACGGTCAGGGATTCATACCTGGTAGTGTCAGGGCATGATCGAGCCGTCCGGACGCCGCGAACGCAAGAAGGCCGCGACCCGCCAGAAGATCGCCGACACCGCGCTGCGTCTCTTCCTGGAGCGCGGGTACGACGCCGTGGGCATCCGCGACGTGGCGGCCGAGGCAGACGTGGCCGTCACCACCGTCTTCGCCCACTTCGTCTCGAAAGAAGCCCTGGTGTTCGAACGTGACCAGGACTTCGAGCAGCGCCTCACACGGGCGGTGACCGACCGGGCTCCGCGCGAGCCGCTCATCCCTGCGCTGCACCGTGAGGTGCAGGCCCTGGTACGCCACTGCACGGCGGAGGGCACTGCCCCCGTCCGCCGCATGATCGAGGGGTCACCCGCCCTGCGGGAGTACGAGGAGTCGATGAGCCTGCGTCACGCGCAGGCGCTGGCCGAGGCGATGGCAGCCGATCCCCGGCTGTCCCGGAGCGCGACGGCCTGCCGGGCGACCGCGCGGTTCGTCATCGACGCCTACGCGCTGGCCTGTTGGGCGGACGATCCCGGGGCCACGGTGGACGAGATCTTCCGGATGATCGAGGCAGCCTGGGAAGCCACTGCGCCCTGAGCCGGGGACGGCGGCCGCGGAGACCATGAACCCCGCTGTTCGGGACGACGGCTCAGCGCGTGTAGGTCATCGGTCACCCACCGGCACTTCGATGTCGGTGGCTTGTCGGCAGGTGCCGGGACGTTTCTGATGCGGCTGGCGAAGGTCGGGCGGCCCTGACACCAAGGAGCCCTCATGCGCAACCCTGTCGTGGTCATCGGCGCGGGACTCGGCGGACTCGCATTGGCCCGTCTCCTGCACGTCCACGAAATCCCGGTCACGGTCCACGAGGCGGAATCCTCCCCGTCGTCGGGCACGCAGGCGGACTGCTCGACATCCACGACCGCAACGGGCAGCCCGCCCTCGAAGCGGCCGGCCTCATCGACGAATTCCAGGCGATCGTCACATCAGGCCGCCAGACGATGCGGCTCGTCGAACGGGACGGCACCGTTCTGTACGAGATGGGCGACGACGGCACGGGCGGACGCCCCGAGGTGCAGCGCGGGGAGCTGCGACGGATTCTGCTCGACGGTGCCTTCGAGCACCTGACGGTGATCGCGCCATCGTCCGCGGGCCCGGCCCACTGGCGGCAGCAAGCGGCGCGATCACCGCCCACGCGGCATCAGACAACTCGGCGTCCCTCACGTCCGGACTGGCGATCCGATGATCGGAAAGACACTTCCTGGTGGCCGCCGCCAAGGACGAACTCGGCGGTTCCGGATCGGGGAGCTCCTCGACCATCCGCAGCACCGTGCGCGGAGGGGCCCGTCGGCTCGTGCCTACGGGCGGGAGTATGGCCCAGACGGTCAGATCCGATCGCTATGCGCTATTTTCTGTCGTTTCCTTGCGCTCGGACGCAGCTGGATCGACGGTGGGCTGAACGCTTACGCAGCGCTTGGAGGCTCCATGAGGAAGACCCGAGGCACGGCGGCAGTATGTGGGGCGCTGCTCTGCGCACTGCTCACCCTTGGCGCTTGCGGCGGGAGTGAGGGCGGAGGCGGGGGCGGTGCGGGTGGCAACGGCGGGCGTGGTGTGTCGGGCGGCGGCCTCTCCGACGACCGGGGCGGGGCCGTCGGCATTCCGGCCGAACTGATCGGAAGTTGGAGCGGAGGTAGCTCCGACGGCTTCAAGTCCTCCGTGTACAGCTTCTACCCGGACGGCACGTGCAGGATGGACATCCGGGGCGTGACCCTTGTCGGCCGCTTCGCGGTCGCCGGTAACCAGATCACCACCTCCACCCAGGCGGGATCACAGACGTACGTGTGGGAGATCGGCCCCCAGGGGTACCTGTTCCTCAACGGGGAGAGCTACGTCCCCTTCGGCTGACCCGATCGCATCCGCTACCGAGGAGGCCGGCCATTCCTGGGGCTCCCCTTGGCGGAATGGGTCGGCGCCGCCGGCCGTCCTCGCGCTCGCCCTTCTGTGAGGTCGTTTGCCAACTGTCAGGGATCCTGCTCCGATCGGTGCCTCTCCTCCCGCCCTGTAGCCCTGCCTTCTGACGGCTGCCGGGGGCGTGCGCGGGGCGTGGGAGCCGTGCAATACACCTCACGCGCGCCCTGTACGACCCTGGTAGGCCGCCTGGCTGCTGCGTAGGGTTGGTCGGCCGGAAGGGGAACCGTCCGGTGCGAGCCGTGCAACCCGGGGGTGGGTCGTGAGCCGATCGCAGGCGGAGCCGTACGTGCTGGAGGAAGACCTCCTCAGGGAGATCGCCCGCGAGGTGGTGGAGGACGTCGCTCCGCACGAACTGGTCCTCTTCCACGCCGAGAGCACGGCCTACTTCCGGAATCCCCGCAAGGCGCTCAAGGCAGCGCGCAAGCGGGCGGCCGCGACACCGAAGGACGACCGGTTCGGTTTTGGCGGCGGTGAGCTGATCGCCATAGCGACTCCCATCGTGCTGGCGATGGTCGAAACCGCCCTGGTCACCGTGAGCGCACACCTGGCGCTGACGGCGACGGAGCGGAGCGCGGGCTCGGTACGTGACTTGGTGCGACGCATGCGGCGGCGACCGGACCCGGCAGAGGGGGAGGGGGAGGAGTCGACCGAGGAAGAGAATCCCGCCGAGGCGAGCACTACCCCGGCAGCTGGGGCGGCCATCGACTCCGCGGCCGGTCCGGAGACCGATGCGGTGGACGGGACCGCCCGCCCGGCCGAGTCGGCTGAGGCGCTGCCTCCTGCGGTGAGGGAGGCCATCCGCCAGAAGGTGTACGAACAGGCCCTGCGATACGGCATCGACGAGGACGGGGCCCGACTGCTGGCCGACGCGGTGATCGGCAGCTTCACCGCATAGCCGAGTCCGCCCACCACCCTTCGGGGGTCCGAGATGCCGACGCCTGCCACGCCGACGGTTCCCGCACCGGCGACTGCACCGGAACCGTCCGGGCTTCCCGCCGGGACCACCTTCCGGTTCCTCCTGCTTATCACCGCGTTGTTGGGCGCGTCCGTCTTCGCCTACAACACCGTGTACCTCGCCCTCGCACCCGGCGCAGACCGGGCGCAAGAGATCTATGAGCAATGCTCCGCGGCAGCCGGCCGGACCGGGGGGAACGGCGCTTTCCTGGACTCCTTCCTCACCTGTACCGCGGAGTACGAGCGGACGAAGGCTCCCTGGGTGCTGGTCGGGATCGCTCTCCTGTTGGCCCTCGCCGGGCTGTTGTACTGGGCGGACCCGAAGGTGCACGTACGCAGGCACGACCTGACCGCTTTCGCCCCGGAAGCGGACGCGGAACAGGCAGCCCTCATGGGACGCCTGCACGAGCTGGTGACCGAAGCGGGCCTGCACCGGCCACCACGATTCCTGCTGCGGCTGTCCAGGCGTGAGGCCACCGCCCACGCTTTCGGGCGCGCGGGCTGGTACGCCGTGGTCCTCAACGCGGGGTTCGTCACCCTGTTCCGGGCGGACCCCGCGCGGTTCCGCGCCGTGTTGCTGCACGAGCTGGCACACCTGCGGAACCGGGATACCGACATCGAGTGTCTCACCCGATCGTTGACCTGGGCCTTTCTCCCCCTCGGCGTGCTCCCCCTGGCCGTCGGCCTGATCGGCTCCCCACCCCAGGACGCGCTCGGCGTCGGGTTGCGGGCCGCGGTCCTGCTGGGCCTCGTCTTACTGACCTCCCAGGCCGTGCTGCGGGTGCGGGAGTACGGTGCGGACGCACGCGCGGCATCGTGGGTTGTCCGCGAGGACTTGCTGACCGCGCTCGAGGCGGCGGCAGACAACGGCCGCCCGTGGTGGAAGGCGTTGCGCGGCAACCATCCCACCACCGAACAGCGGATCCGTATGGTGCACCATCCGGAGCGCCTGTTCCGGATCGGGTTCTGGGAGTGCTGCGCGGCCGGAATGGCCGCCATGAGTGCCGGCAGCGGGTTCCTGATCCTTTGGTGGCTCACGGCCCACGAGGCCGATCCGCTGAACAGCCGATGGGCGGCAGCGCTCGTGGTCTCGCCGGCCATCGCGGCGGTCATCGGCCTCGGAGTGTGGCGTACGCCCCAGTCCGGACACACCCTCCGGGACACGGCGCTCCCTGCACTGGGCCTGGCGGCGGGTCTCGCGCTCGGCAGGCCCCTCGCCGTGGACAGGGGAGTGGGGGCGGTCTCGCCTTGGCCGCCTTCGTCCGAAGGCATGACAGCCGCCCTCTGGGCGCTGTCCCTGGCCGTCATACTCGTCTTCTTCGTGTGGTGGGCTGCTCAGTCCTCGGCCGTCTGGGGGGCTCCAGCCGCTCCACGACGCAGGCTGTGGGTGGTGGGCTGGGCCGCCGCCTCGCTGATCCTGTCGGTCGTGATCGCCTCGTGGATGGTCCTCACCGACACGGCGGACCGGCTCGGCACCATCGCGGAGGGGGTCCGCGCTGAGCACCGCACTGTGGCGCAGGTGGCGCCGGCGGGGCCGTACTGGCTTTGGTCGGCCGTTCAACACCCGCTGGTCCTGCGCTTCGCGCAGTGGACCCCGCTGGTCCTGGCGCTCGTCGTGGTGTGGGCGCTGCCGCTGGCCGCGCGCCTGCATCCCCCGCCGCGGTCGGCGACGGCGGGGAGGAGCGCGGCGGAGACTGCGGCGGGGGGCCGGAGCGCCTGGCCCTTCGTGATCGTCGTGACCTGTCTGGCCGCCACCGCAGCCTTCCTCGGTGGCACTCTCGTCTCCCGCTTCCTGATCCATTCCGGCATCTCCGAGAGGACCCGTACGATGGACGGCTTCCTGCTCGCCTTCACCCACGGGAACCTCGTCGCAGCCATGTTCCTTCAGGGCCTCGTCGCGGTCTCGACGGTAGCCGTGCTCCGGACGCGGCACGGGCGCATGGCCGTCCCTTATGGGCTCATGGCAGCCTTCCTGACCGGGTGTCTGGTGACGGCCGTGTTCTTCGGCGGAGTCCTGGCCGCCGGCTGTGTCGACGCGCTTGCTCTGCGCCCCGCCGCGTGCAGCGGGATTTCGGTGCCCCTCGTACGCAACACCCTGTTGCGGATCCTCGTCGGGGGTACGGCCTGCTCGCTGCTCGCCATCACAGTGGGGGGTGTTGCCTGTGCTGTACGCCGCCGTAGCCGACCGGAGTCGCCGCCACGGCCCGTGGCCGAGGGGGCGACCGAAGGCAGGCTCACCGCACGCCGGGTCGGCCTGGCGGCGCTGCTCCTGGCCGGAAGCGTGACGGTGTTCGCGTGCACCACGGACAAGACTGACGGGAGCTTCGGCCCGCCGCCGGGTGGGCTCGAAGAGGTCCGCTCGGCCTGCCGGCATTACGACGAGTTGCTGGGCTCTCTGGACGTGCTCACGACCCCCGAGATGCACACCCGCCTGGATGAGGCCAGTCAGCTGGCCGTCCGCGGCGGGGAACCAGCGCTCGCACTCACCTTCATGGAGCATTTCAAGGCCGCTCTGGAAGGCGATTCAGCAGCGTTCGAAACACACGGAGAGCGAATCAACGAGACCTGCGGTGCTGCCGGGGTCGTTCTTGTGAACCTTCCCTGAAGAGCGAAACCATAGACCGGTCAGGGCCCGAGTGCTACGGGCCGAACGCCCAGAGCGGGGAGCGGGTCCTCGACGCTTACGACGCCGAGCCGGCCGCCATCGAGCACACCGCTGGCCCCGACGACCCGCACCTAGCCCAACGCCTCGCTGCCGAGTCCATCAGCGATGTCTGCCGAAGCGGCCCGGGCGTCCACCGGGTGCCGGCCGCGAGTGCTTTCGCTGTCAGCCGCGGCACCGGCTCGACGCCGCTGCTGACCGGCATCGCCGCGCGCCAGGGCGACACCGTGCCGGCCCGGGCGCCAAGGCTGTCGCCCGCAGCTTCCGCGGCGACCGGTTCCACCGTGTCCGTGGCGGTGCCGCGGGGCTGGCGGGGGACCTGCAGAGCCGAGGCCGGGTTCAGGCCCGGCCGAATCGCGTGGAGCAGCGCCTCGATGTCGGCCCTGAACTCCCGTCTCGCCCGCTCGAACACGACCGGCGCGCCGCCGACCCGGCCGGCGGGTAACGGCATGGCGGCCACGACGTCCACCGGCTCCCAACGGTCGAGGCCGCCCGCGCAAGTCGACCATTTCCATAGACTGTGAATATAAAAAGGCTATGCTTTGAGCATGAGTCGTCAAGACACCGCTCCTGGCGCGTCCGCCGCCATCGGGGCAGCCCTCTACGGCCTGGCCACCAGGGCCGTGAGACGCCTGCCCCGGGACATGAGCCTGACGTCCGCCGCCACCCTGGCCACCCTGGACCGGACCGGCCCGCGGCGCATCACCGATCTGGCCGCGGTCGAGGGCGTAACCCAGCCCGCGATGACCGCCCTGGTCCGGGTGATGGAGGAGTCCGGCCTGGTCGAGCGGCGGGGCGACGCGTCCGACAAGCGGGTCACGCTGGTGTGCCTGACCGAGGCCGGCGCCTCCTATGTCCGGACGCGGCGCCAGGCGGGCGTCCAGGCGTTCGAGCGGTTGATCGGCGAGCTCACCCGCAACGAGGTCGAGGCGCTGGTGGTGGCCCTTCCGGCGCTGAAGCATCTGGCAGAGCTCGAAGACCAGGACCGCGAAGGGCCGAAGCAGTGACCGGGAAGCCGGCCGGCGGGGTCGCGGTGGAGGCGTTCCCGATGGCGCGTTCCGAGGCGCGGCTGCTGGTCCCCGCCTTGCTGTTCATCGCTCTGGTCGTGGCGGCGGTCGCCAGCCTCGGGACGCCGCTCATCACCAGCGTGGCGACCTCGTTCCAGGTCTCGCTCGGCAGCGCGCAGTGGACGCTGACCGTCGCGCTGCTCAGCGGCGCCGTCGCCACGCCGGTCCTGGGCCGGCTCGGAGCCGGCCCGCACCGGCGGGCCACGGTCCTCGCCACGCTGGCGGTCGTCGTCGCCGGCAGCGCGCTCACCGTGCTGCCGCTGCCATTCGCGTGGCTGCTGGCCGGCAGGGCGGCCCAGGGCGTCGGGCTCGGGCTGACGGCGCTGATGATGGGCGTGGCCCGGGACCACCTCTCCGAGGAGCGCAGCGCCGCCGTGATCGCCCTGATCTCGGTGGTGTCGATCATCGGGGCGGGCGTCGGATACCCGCTGGCCGCACTGCTCGCCGAGCTCGGCGGGGTACGGGCCGCCTACGGCCTCGGCCTTGTCGTCACCGCCGCCGCCCTCCTGACCGCGTGGCGCTCCATGCCCGAAGCCCCCGAAGGCCGCTCCGCCCACGTGGACGTGGCAGGCGCGGTCGTCCTGGCCTCCGCGCTGCTCCTGGTGCTGTTCCTCGCCGGCGAACGGAATCTGTGGAGCGGGCACCTCGCCGTGGCGGCGGGCCTCGCCGTCGTCGCGGTGGTGCTGCTCTGCGTCTGGGCCGTCATCGAACTGCGCAGCTCGACGCCCCTGGTCGATGTGCGGGCGGTGCGGCACCCGGCGGTCGCCGGGGCGAACCTCGCCATGTTCGTCGGCGGGATCGGCATGTACCTCCTGCTCACCCTCATCACCCGGTACGCGCAGACGCCGCACGGCGTCGGCTACGGCTTCGGGCTGACGACCTTCGTCGCCGGGCTGGTCCTCATCCCGTTCTCGGTGCTGGGGTTCGTCGCGGGCAAGCTCACGCCGCGGATCCGGACGCGGATCGCCGACCCCCTGATCCTGGCCGGCAGCGCCGTCGTGGTCGGCGGCGGGTTCGCCCTGTTCGCGGCGGCCCGGTCGGACCTGGCCGAACTGTTCGCGGCGATGGGCGTGCTCGGCTTCGGCGTCGGCGGCTTCTCGGCCGCGATGCCCGGAGTCATCCTGGCCGTCACCCCCAAGAGCGAGACGTCGAGCGCCATGAGCTTCAACTACGTCGTCCGCAGCGTCGGGTACTCCCTGGGCAGCGCCATCGGCGGCCTGATCCTCACCGCGGGCACCGGCCCCGGCCACCTCTTCCCCGACGACAGCGCCTACACCACCGCAGCGCTGTTCGGCATCGGCGCCATGGCGATCACGACGCTGGCAAGCCTCGCCCTCGCCCGCCGACGCTCGTCCGAGACCAACCCGTAAGTCAGATGCACTCATCCCAACACTGGAGGTTCCATGCCCAAGGGCTACTGGGTCAGCGTCTACCGCACCATTTCAGACCCTGAGAAGCTGGCTGCCTACAACAAGCTCGCCGGTCCGGCCGTCCAGGCCGGCGGCGGGCGGCTCCTCGCCCGTGACGGCCGGGTCGTCGCCCATGACGCCGGGCTTGCCGAGCGCACTGTCCTGATCGAGTTCGACAGCTTCGAGGAGGCCGTCGCGGCGCGCGAGAGTGCGGCCTACCAGGAGGCGCTGGTCGCCCTCGCCGACGGCGTCGAGCGCGACTTCCGCATCGTCGAAGGCATCGACTGACCGAGGTCCAGTCGGGTCTTCACTTGACCGTCCCCGCGCACAGGGGGTGGTGAGAGCCTTCGTGAGCTGACCAGCGAAGCCACTTCACCGCCAAAGGTTCGGGTGCTGTCACGCACATCCGTGACAGCAACGCCGGGTTTCGCTGGGCGCGGCAAGCGATGCGAGAGGCGCTCTCGGGTTCGGGCCGTTGGCGGGCGGCCATGTCGGATGTGCGGATGCACGCGAAGTGGACCGTGCACAGACTGGGTTGGCTTCGTATGTGGCTGATGTGTTCGTCTCTTTGCGACGCAAGGACCAGCGGGCCGAGAGCGACTGTTGTCTGCGGGGACTGATCCTGGACGGCCGGCGCAAGTCGATCCAGGCCATGGCCGGCCGGCTGCCGGACGGCAACGAGCAGAAACCTGCAGCAGTTCGTGAACCAGTCCACCTGGGATCCGATGCCGGTGCAGCGCCGGATCTGTGAGCGCCTGCCGCCGCTCATCGCCCCGACGGTCTGGGTAAACGCGCCAACTGCCAGGTCGCGCTCAGCGTCCACGCCGCGACTGACACCGCCTCCTGCCCGCTTCAGCGGAGGCTGTTCCTGCCTCGAAAGGGCTCATCCGCTCGATGCGGAGCCCGAAGCGCCGGCCCGCAACGGGCCGGTCGACTGCTGGCCCCAGCCCCGCTGGCGACACCTCGCACGGTCGGTGGCAACTCTGGCTGCCAGCCTTGGGCCGAAGGCAGTCATGACTGTCACCTGGCGGCAGGGCGCACGCGGAACCCGCGCCGCAGGCCGGGCACCGATCACCGCGAAGTCGGCGGCCGCGCTACTGCTTCAACGGCCGGCCGTGAGCCCTGCAGACGGTCTCGGTGGCGGCCGCGTAGGTCCCGTCGCCGGCGAACGTGGCGGTGTAACAGGCCTTGCCGCCGCGGGCTAGCGGGGGGAGCACGCATGTGGTCCGGCCGCGGCGGTCGGTCGCCTTCAGGCACAGCGCCTTCGAGCCGGCGCCGAACACCACCTCCCTGGCGACCAACGGCTCACCGTCCGCGGTCAGCCTCGCCTTCAGCAGGGATCCGGGTTTGCCCAGGGTGCCCGGTGAGCCGTCTCCGTTTCCGTTCCCTTCCTCAAGGGACAGCCGGGTGGGTGTGTCGCCTACGGTCCTCGTCCCGATCGAGACACCCAACGGGTTGTTGAAGCCGGCAATGGGGTTGCCGATGACGGTGTTGGTGGCGGTGTTGATTGCCGAGACGCTGTTGTTGCCGGAGCTGGTGGCGTAGGCCTGGGCGCCGTCTGGGGTGACCGCCACGCTCTCGGGCTGCTGCCCGACGTCCACGGTGGTCACGATGCGGCGAGGATTGGTGGTGGTGTCGATCACCGATACGTTGCCCGTGCCGAAGTTGGCGACGTAGACACGGGATCCGTCCGGCTTGACCGCCACGTGCGAGGGGCTGGTGCCCTGACCCAGCTCGATGGTCTCCACGACGGTGTTGTCGGCGGTCCGGATCACCGACAGCGAGCCGTCGACGAAGTTGGTGACGTAGACGAAGGAGCCGTCCGGGCTGGCTGCCACCCCCTGCGGGAACTGACCGACGTCAACGGCCGTGAGAACGGACGGCGGGTCGGTACTGAGGTCGACCACGGCCAGTTGGTTGTCGAGCTGGTTGGCCACATAGGCGCGCGTGCCGTTCGGGGCTACGGCCAGACCGAAGGGGCGGGTGCCGACGTGGACGGTGGCGAGGACGGTCAGCGGGTCCGTCCGCGTGTCGACCACCGTCATGTTGTTCGTCGTGTTGTTGGTGACGTAGGCGGTGTTGCCGTCCGGGCTGCTCGCCACCCCGAAGGGACTGCCGCCGACGCCGACGCTCAGCACGATGCGGGCGACGGGCAGGATGACCGACATGGTGTTCGAAACGGAGTTGGCGACGAACACACGGGTGCCCTGCGGGTTTACCGCCACGGGGTTGGGGCCCTGGTCGTCGTCGGTGAGGCCGATCGTGTCGACGACGGAGCGCGTATCTGTGTCGATCACCACCACGTTGTCGTCGAGATTGTTGGCGACATAGGCGAACGTGCCGCTCTGCGCGGTGGGGGGCAGTGTGGGCGGCGGCGGAGGGCCGGCCGCGGCGGGCGGAGCTGCCGATCCGGCGATGACCGCGAGCCCCGCCGCTGCCGCTCCTACCAGGGCCCGCCACGAGCGCCTGCGACAGCCCCGCCGGGCAGACCCTTGTCGCGGTGTGCCCGGGACCGAAATACCCGGCATGAAGACCTCCTGTACACGAACACCGACGAGTGATCCCGCTTGCGGGCCCCCCGGGGTCGGCCGCGGCGACCGGTCTCCCGTCGGCGCGCTTCCGCGATCGTCGAGGCTCTGAGGATCGTTCCGGCCGAGGCTAGGCATCCGGTGAGCGCAATCCCCGCCCGACAACTGCGGGCGGGGACCATCCGGACGAGTCGAATACCCCGTACGGCTCTCTGGCACCGCCCGACCGTCCTGGCCGGTTGCTCTCATAGGCGGCTGTGAATGGGTGCGGCGGTGGTACTGGGTGGGCATCATTCAGGAGCGGAGGGGTGCACCTGGGCCGCTCACCGGGAGGGGCGCGGCCCGGCGGCCCGGCGAAGCCGGTTGGCGATCGCCAGCCCCAACCCCTCCTCCACCGGCAGGGACGCGATGATGAGGTCGCACCCTTGCTGATCGAGCTCGCGCAGGTATCCGTACAGGCCGTGTGCGTAGGTGTCCATCGAATCGGGGACCGTGACCACGGCGTGTGCCTTGACCGCGGCGCCGGCGAAGCAGGCAGGGACGAAGACGCCAACCTTGTGCCCACGCATCTGCGCGAGCTCGGCTTCGGCCACGACCTTCTCCGGCTCGACCAGGACGACCCGCGCGCTCGGCGCGTAGTGCGACGGGTGCTGGCCCGGCACTCGGACATGAGGCGTTGAGGGCACCCCGATGGAATGCCCGAGCACCGCTTCGAGGTCCTCGCGCGTCACACCGCCAGGCCTCAGGATGGTCGGGATGTCGCCTGTGACGTCGACAATGGTCGACTCGACGCCGACCTCGCACGCGCCGCCGTCCAGCACGAAGTCGACGGCATCGCCAAGCTCCGCGCGGACGTGGCCCGCGGTGGTGGGGCTGACCGAGCCGAAGCGGTTGGCGGACGGGGCGGTGACGCCGCCCCCGAAGGCCGACAGCAGCGCGAGAGCGACGGGGTGGTCCGGCACACGCACGGCCACCGTCTCCAACCCACCCGTCGCTTCCAGAGGCACCCGGCGGCCGCGCCGCAGGACCAGGGTCAGCGGCCCCGGCCAAAAGTGCTCGGCCAGCAGACGCGCCGTGGCGGGCACGGTCTGGACCCAGTCGTCCAGGTGCTCCGCATCGGCGATGTGGACGATCAGAGGGTGAGAGGGCGGGCGCCCCTTCGCCCGGAAGATCCGCGCGACGGCGGCAGGATCCTCCGCGTTCGCGCCCAGGCCGTAGACGGTCTCGGTCGGAAGGGCCACCAGACCGCCGGCGCGCAGTACCTCGGCCGCCTTCTCGATGTCACTGGTCGTTGCCGTCACCATCGCAGTACTCCACTGTTTCGCTCCCACATCCATGCCCTCGTCGGCCGACGAGACGAGACCACGGACTTCTTGCGGACCTCATCATGCCGCCCCTGGCTGTGTTCACTCCACGGGGCTCTGGCTCGCTCTGGATCTGCGAGTGCCACTCCTCGTGGCGCAGGGCCCTTGACGGTCGGTCAGCCGGGAGCCGCTCTCATGACTGGCCGGGCCCGTCGAGGCGTTCAGTGGGACCGGCGAACGAGAGGAAGAGGGTCCGCGTGGTGAGCAGCCAGGTGTCGTCCACCTTGCGGAACGTGTCTTCGTAGTGCCCGACCTGAACCGGGGGCCGCGGCGGTACGAGGCCCGCGCTGTAGCCGTCGACACGGTAGGTTGCGAAGTAAGTGGTGGCGGCGGCGGTGTCCGCAGAGGTCACGGTAACCAGGATGTTGGTGCATATACGGCGTGACAATCGGTCTGCGGGCCGGTTGCCGAAGTAGCTGCGCAGGGCGTCGCGACCCGCAATGCGGCGGTCGCCGGCGGGCCATTCCCAGGTGCCGTCCTGCGTGAAGAGGTCCGCCACCGAGCCCGGGTCCCCGAGGTCGAGCCGGTGGACGAACTCGACGACCAGCCGCTCACAAGCCCGCTCTGCGAGCAGGCGTTCCAGAGGGGCAAGAGTTTCAGCATTCATGATCAACCCATATCAGGTCGCCCCTGGCTGAGGCAGCCCCACCCGAGCTGGGCCCCGGTTGCGGGCTCATGTTCTCCAGAGCCGTGCCCGTCCATGGCCACCCCATCCGATGATCCGTGACCCATTGTGGCCAGTCCACGCCCGTGAATGCTCGCGAGAAACTCGTGAACATCCGGACCCTGCCCAGGAACCCGGTGCCTGCCGAATCCCCGTAGAAACGCTGTCGGTCTCTCTTGAACAGAGCCGGGGGCCCGATCGGTGCCGGGTAGCGGCGGACCGGCTGACGGAAGCCCTTGGGCATGCCGCTCCCGATGCGCCGGCCGAAGGCCCGGGGCTGCACCGCGGGTCTATCGCGGGGCGTGACGCGTGGACGAATTGCGGATTCGTGTGCGAAGAATTCCGCAGAACGGCTGTTACCCGGTCAATTGGTCCGGTCGGGTGAGGTGGCGGAGGAGTGTGCCCGGTGGTGCGCCGGAGCGCACCGACCTCGGTGCCCGGTTTGCGGGGCTGGTGGGTGTAGCGGTCAACGGATGTCAGGGGCACGGCCGCACGGGATGTATGCGGTGTGCAGGTGAGTGTGACGGGTATGTCCGTGTCCGGTAACTGGTGTCGGGCGGGGGCTGCGCAGCGGGTCGTGCCGGGTCGAGAGTGTGGCCCTCGGCTCATCCGGGTCGGGAACCCGCACCGCCCCTACCGGCTTGTTTCGGCTGGTGGAGTGCTGTTCTTGAGGGAGCGTCACCCATGTCGTCTGTTTCTTCCTCCGTCCGTCGTATCACCGCCACCGTTCTGGCCGCCGGGGCGTTGGTCGGTGCGGCCGCGCTGCCGGCCGCCGCGCAGGACGGTCACCACCAGCAGCGGCCGCGGGTGGAGATCAGCCGGGTCCAGGCCGACAGCCCCGGACGCGACGATCGTTCGAACCGCTCCCTGAACAACGAGTGGGTCGAGATCACCAACACCACCCGCGACGCCGTCAACCTGCGCGGCTGGACCCTGCGCGACAGCGACGGCAACCGCTACCGCTTCGACAACGTCCGCATCAACGGCCGCGCCACCATCCGCATCCACACCGGAACCGGCCACAACACCCGCACCGACCTCTTCCAGAACAGCCGCGACTACATCTGGGGCAACCAGGGCGACACCGCCACGCTGCGCGATGACCGCGGCCGCACGGTCGACACCGAGTCCTGGGGCCGTCGCCACCACTGACCTGCGGGGCCGATTGCCGGGGGCCGCCTGGACGGCGGGCGGCCCCCGATGCTCGGCCCGCCCTGGCGGGAAACTGGCGACTGGCCGGCCCGCCCGTCCCGGTCACGCACCCGGCCCGGGGCCTGACCACAGGACGCGTGAGCGCCGCGGAGTCTTCCCGCGGCCAAGATGGGGCCCGGTCGGGCGGGGTGTGGTGTCGGACCGGGGTGATCCAGGTGTCGCGTGTGAGGGAGCAGCGCTGGTGAAGGGGGTGATGGTGCGCAGGCGGCGCAGGGTGGGATGCAGTGTGCTGGCGGGGGTGCTGCTCGGTGTGGCCGGGTGGTGGGCGGACTGGGCCGGGTACGGGAGGGCGGGCGTGGTGTTGGGGGTTGCGGCTGGGGTGGCGGTGCTGGCCGGTGCCTGGCGTACGGGCGGCCAGCACTTGTCGTGGGCCGAGAAACCGCCGCCAGACGCCGCCGCACTGCCAACGGACGCCGCTGCGCGGCCGCCGGGGGAGGAGGCGGGGGCGGACACGGACCGGGAGCGGTAGCTGCCGCCTCCAAGTCAGCGGTGACAAGGTCGTCGACGACGGCGCGCAGCGCGGTGACCCGGGATCCGCCGGATTTGCGGCGGGGGCAGAGGCGATTGATGCAACCGAGCGCGATTCCGGGTGTCGTACTCCCGGGACGGACGGACGCCGGCCACCACGGCCGGTACACGCGCATACCAGCTGCGCCTGTGGAACGTCGCGGACGCAAGCCCCGCCGGGCCCGTGCTGTACGAGCACACCGGTCCCATCAACGACCTGGAGTTCAGCCCCGACGGGCGGACCCTCGCCAGCGGGTCTGACGACCGGACCGTGCGGCTGTGGTGGGTGGACGGGGCCGGACCGCCGCAAGGGTGAGCCCCGTGCTCGGGTTCTTGGACACAGTCCGGTCGGCGCTCCACCACATCGGGACCATCGTGCGGCCGGGATCAGCGGCGACCACCGGGCCCTGCCGATCGCGGCCAACCTGCGCAGTTCGGCGCGCGACCTGGTTGGCGGCGGCGGAGCCTGGCCGGGTGGAGTAACCGCCCGTTCTCGCGCTTGCTCAAGCCGTGCCCGTGCTGCCGTCCGGCCCGGGCTGGAGGTTCGAACTCAAGTTATGGACAGGGTTTTGTGGTGTCCGGTGTCCGGCCGGTCTCGCTGAGTAGATCCTCCGCTATTGAGACCGTGCACGATCTGCTGTCAGCGGCGGCTGTTACGGTCCGGCCATGACACGCCCCGACCACGTACTTGCTGTCCTGCGCCGGAATCCTGATCTGGTGAGGCTGGCTGCGGGATCCTTTGATTTTGATCTTGACCGGGTCGAGCACGTGGAAGAGGTCCGTTTGGCGAGCGGAGCGCCGCTGAGGGCCGTGGCGGGCGACGACACCGGCGGAACCTATTTCACATGTGCGGACGGGGCTGTGCTGTACGCGAGCTCCGAGGGCGAAGCGGGCCTCATCGGCGCCAGCATGGACGAGGCTCTGGAGATTCTCTTCGGTCTGCCGGGCTGGCACGACTACACCAAGCTCGACCTCGCGGCCGATGACGAGGTGCTGGAGACAGTGTTCAAGCGGACCGAAGACGAGATTCGGGACTCTTACGCCCCTGAGCTGGACGCCGATCGCAGCATGCTGCTCAGCGGGTTGGGTCTGCGCGAGCTCTCCAGGAGGGAGCTGCTGCGCACGCTCCAGGAATCCCTTCTGCGGACCGAGCCGGAGTTCCTGCTGCTGAACGCGGACGAAGGCTGCGCGTACGCGTTGCTCGACCGTCTTCGGCGCCCGCCGCTCTGGCAGGCGGTCCTCGCTCCCGGCCGGGCCGACCTGGCCCGGATGCGGGCGGACCGCACCTGCTGGGACGCGATAGCGGGCGATCCGGTACGGCGGGCCACCGTCCTGCGCGCAGCCCAGTACGACCGGCAGCCGGCCGACCTGCAGCTTCTTCGCATACTCCTGCGACAGGAAGTCCGCCGCGGCCCCACCGAAGAACTCCGACTCGCCGCGGTCTTGGTCGCCCTGCACGGTGAGACGCAGGACCACGCTCTGCTCCGGTCTCTGCGGGAGTCCGACCCCGATTTCCACTTCCTGCTCGGCGGTTTCCCCGATTCCGCACGAGCCCTCACTCAGTGGGCGGCCGACTGGGATGAGTCGAACTGCGGCCAGGATCCCCACGACGAATACGACCTCACCTGGACGGCACTGGCTCGCCGCCAGGGGCAGACCGAACTGGCCCGCGCCGCGCTCATACGCATCCTCGACGACACAGGCCCGCGTGATGGGGCGCTGCTCGGGTCTCTCGCCAACGAGCTCAAAGCCCTGGGGGATCTCGGGCAGGCGATCCGGGCACGCAGCCTGTACGCGTCTCTGCAGGACGACGCCGACAAGCGCGGCGCGGCCCTCATCGACCTCGCCTCTTTGCAACGCCGCCACGGCGAGGTAGAGGCAGCCTGGCACTCCCTTCAACGGGCGGTCACGCTGCTTGACGGCCCGCCGCCACCGCCGCCTACCCATCAGCTGGCGCTCGATCTTGATCTAACGAAACCGTCCTGCCAGACCTTCACTTGGCGGGAGCTCGGCCTGGGGGTGAGGGTCACCGAGGAACACTTCCTCATCACAGAGGCCGCTGTGCCGCTCGGTCTAAACGAGGTGGCCCAGGCAGCACTCCGGTCGGGGATAGCCATGCTCGACGGTCTTGCTCACCCCACCGAGAATCTGCGCCAAGCCGCAGAGGCTGCGCAGACGCTTGCAGCACCCCGGCCCGCCTGAGAATCGCCCTCTTCTACGGGTGTCGGCCGGTGGGCAGCGCGATGAGCGTGTCCTGCTGCCTGAGAGCGTCGTTTTCGAGGGCGAGCTGGGGGATGGTTTCCTCGTACAGGGCCAGGGTGCGGCGCAGGTCGGTGTTCTCCCGCCGTAGCCGGCTCAGGTTCTCCTGCGTGCGCCCTCGGCGTCGCCCGCAGATCCACCCCGCGCGCGGCACAGCGAGCGCTGGAGTCGGCGAATACCCGCTTCCACCCCGACACCGACATCGGCAGACCCCCCGCTGGTTCAGCCACACCATCGCCGGCTCCCACCCGCCACCCGGGGGAGCCACCAGCAGCCGGCGCCGCTCCGCCGAGACCACCCCGCACCCCCAGGTGTAGCGGGGTGTTCATGGTGTGATGCGGCGAAGTGCCGGACTTCTCCGGCACTTTCCGTGCTGCCGGCCATCCACACCGTGAAGGTCGAGCATCAGGATCCGCACGCCGCCGCTCCCGTGGGTGTCGGGCGGTGCTCGGAGGGCTTTGTAGAGCGGTTGTCCGGGGGACCGGCATTCTGGAGCCGGTCCCCCGGACAGCGCAGGCTGCTAGCCATTGACGAGGTCCAGGGGTGGTTCGCCCCGTCGTGCAGGGGGCGGCCGCGGTTGGAGTCGCCCGGCGGTCGGCTCGGTCCGAATGTCAGGCCCTCGGGTCAGCTCATCGATTGACGTTGGCCGCGACGGGGCTGAGATAGAAGCGTGTCCAGTCGATGCGTCCGTCGCGGGTCGTCATGATGACGGGCCCGCGCATGACGGCCTGGGTGCCGTCCGTGGCTGTGCCGACCATCTCCCATTCCGACCAGAGTTCGCCATCGGCCGTGGCGCGGCGCAGAACCTCGGCCCGGATGTCGGGCAGCTGACCGAAGATGGCGGTCCAGTTCATGAGCACCCGGTCATTGCCGGTGAAGCCGTCTTGCGGCCGATGCGGGGTCTCGGACCGGTAGGTGGTGGTGAAGCAGTCAGCGACCTGCTGAGGGTCGTGGGAGTTGATCGCATCCTTGAGCCGGTCGATCGGGTCGTTCGTGTTCATCGCGAGCTCCTGGTCTTGCGGGTTACAGCGCGCTGGGCGCGGGTCTGAATCTGCGCTCCACGCCTGGCGCCTCGTCAGGGATGTGGCTGGGGAGCGCCCGGCAGGATGGCGCGGCTCAGGACGACGGGGCCGCTGTGCCTCCGCCGCCGGGCCTGGTGAAGGAGGCGGCCTGTGCCACGAGTGCGGCGATCTCGGGGTGTTCGGCGAAATGGCGCGCCTGTACCTGCTCGATCTTCGCTTTGATCTCCGGGTCGGCGGAGTCCGTGATGTCGAAGGCCTCGAACCGCGCGAGAAGTCCAATGCCTTCCAGTTCAAGGCGGACATGCGCCGGATGGTTCAGGTACGCGTAGTAGCCGTCGAGGTCTTCGATCACGAACACGGCTCCGTACGCGAAGCCCTCGGCGGGGTGCGGGCCGACCACGTACGACTTCACGGCGGGGCAGGTCTCGCCGACCTGGCGCAGCAGGTCGAGGCAGGCCTCGACCTGCTCCTCGCCCAGGTCGGGCTTGGGCGTCAAGCGGTTGATGTGGAAGATCACAGCTTCTCCTCAAAACTCGGTACGGTACCGTCTCGTCTTGGGTATTTTTAGCAGCGATCTCACCCGAGACGCAACCGTTCCGTCTCGGGTAGGGTGAAGCCGGTGACCACACCGCTGAACCCGGGCGAGGGCGGTGCTCGACGCGGTCGGCGCGGGCCCCGCCTCGACGACCGCACCACCACCGCGATCCAGGCCGCCTTCTTCGAAGAGCTGGCCGCCGTCGGCTACGGACGCTTGTCGGTGGACTCGATCGTGAAACGCGCGGCGGTCAGTAAGGCCGCCGTCTATCGGAGGTGGCCGAGCAAGGCCGACATGATGGCCGCGATGATTGCGCAAGTCGCAACAGGCGCAGTCGACATGCCGGACACCGGCTCGCTGCGCGGCGACCTGGTCGCGTTCTTCACCGCCACCTACGACGGCATGCGTCACCCGCTGGCCGCCCGCATCATTCCCGCGATCCTGTCCGAAGCGGGCAGGGACGACGCTCTGGCCGCGACCCTTCGTGAAACGGTCGAGGCGCCGCGGCGCGCCCAAGCCGAGGGCGTACTCCGCCGGGCGATCGAGCGGGCCGAACTCCCTGCCGACTGCGACCTGGATCTCGCGCTCGACCATATGATCGGCACGCTCTACTTTCGTGTCCTCGTGCGGCGGGAGGAGCTGGACCGCCCCGCGATCCAGCGTCTGACCGACGGGACGATCGCTGCGCTGGCAGCGACGCGTCTCCCTGGATCCTCCGTCTGACCGATCTTGGTGCCGCCCACCCGCGGCGCGTGAGCACGTACCCCGACAGAAGCCCGCCAGCACGAACACCGCCAATCACCCGGGCGGGGCTTGCCGGGCGTCAGGATGTCACTCGTGTTCTCGGACGACTGGACCTGATCAACAGCCGGCCACTGGTCAACGGCGAGGAGCAGGATGCACTCGGCGGCCCGGGCTGAGGCAGACGCTGGGCGCGGGAACGCGGCGGTGAAGGCAGCCTCGCGGAACTCGCCCTGCTGCGCGAGACGAGGGACATCCTCCAGGACATAGTGCGCGGAGAGCGCTCGGCCGACGCGCTGAGCCCGCTGCTCGAAGGGGTCCACCAGACCCCGGAGGTCACTTCGGACGGTCTTCGCTGGACCCTCAAGACTCCTCCGAACGCCCGATTGGCCGTCGAGGCGGTACTCGCCTGGGCCGCCACCGAGAAGCAACTGCCCGGCCGGCTCCGCCCCTGCGCCCACGCCGAGTGCCGGCTGTTCCTCCTGGACCGCAGCCGCGCCAACCGCGCCCGCTGGTGCTCGATGGCGTCTGTGGCAACCGCGAAAAAGCACGCCGCCACTACGAACGCACCCACTGAGATCGTTCCCCTCACGGCCTCCGACGGTGCTCCGAGCGTGATCACCCGTCTGCGAATCCCGAAGAGGTGAACACACCTCCGCACTCGAGTCGTTGCGTTTGCGCGAATGGCTGGGTTGGCGTGGACAGTGCCACGGACTTTCACCGACGCTTTGGCGCATGGAGGGCTCGGTGGGAGCAGGCGGGGCAGTCAAGGAGTGCCACCCCGCCTGCTCCCACACGGCTACCAGGGCACTTCGCCGTTCTCGTCCTGGAACGTTCCCGTCGGTCCGTCAGCATCGAGGGTGGCAAGGCGCACGACGACCCTGGCACTCTGCTCCGGGGTTCTTCCGATTCCGAATGCCGCGGTCATGTCGGTCGCGGTGGTGCCGGGCTCGACTGCATTGAACTTGATGCCCGGCTGGGACTTGGCGTACTGGACCGTCAGCATGGTCGCTGCGGACTTGGAAGCGGAGTAGAGCGCAAGCGGCAAGTCGAACTCGGGTCGCTCCGGATTGGTCACTGCCCAGAAGGATCCGGCGCTGCTGGATACGGTGACCACGGTGGGGTTCGAGGACTTGCGAAGCAGGGGAAGCGCTGCTTCCGTGACACGCACGATTCCCACCGCGTTGGTGTCGAAGGCCTGAAGGGCCGTGGGGCCGTCGGTGATTCCCTGCCCGAGGATGCCCGCGTTGTTCACCAGGACGTCGAGTCGGCCCTCGGCCGCTTCGACAGTCGCCAGAGCACTGCTCACTGATGCGTCGTCGGTCACGTCGAGCTGGACGAATCGTGCGCCAAGCGAGGCCGCGGCCTTCTCGCCCCGCTCGACGTCACGTGCGCCGATGTAGACGACGTGACCCAGCGCAAGGAGCTGTCTGGCTGTCTCGAAACCGATGCCCTTGTTGGCCCCGGTGATCAGAGTGATGGTCATGCGTACCCCTAGGAGTCATGTGGCCCGGCTGGGCCGTCAGCGATGTTGTGACCGTTCTGGGAGTTGCTGGCGCTGATCCGGAACTCAGCGGATCAGTTGCCGCAGAAGTTCGCCCGCGTCGTGTAGGGCCGTCATGTGGACGAAGCGTCCGTTGCGGACTTGGTAGATGGCGTACTCGGTGATCTCGAACGAGGCGCCGGTAGGAGAGACGCCGAGCCATTCCTTTACCGGGGTGCCTGTGTTGACGAGTCGTGCGGCCAGTCGGTCGCCGTCGAAGAGGAGCTCCTTGAGCTCCCAGTGGAGGTCCGGAACCGCGTCCACGTCGTGTTTCTGAACCGAGATGAGGTCCTCCCGGGTAGCCGGCTCACCGTTCAGGGTGGTCCGGTCGTCGATGAACTCCTCCATGCCGTCGAATTCGTGGGCGTTGAGCGCCTGGAGGTAGCGCATGTAGAAAGCGCGCAGATCTCTGTCGGACACGAGGTGACCCTTCTGCGAGGCGGCTCCGGAGTGGAACTGCAACGGGGTGCTGGTGAGATGCGACGCCCTCACGGCTTGCCGTGTCGACCGTTGCTGAAGCGGATGTGCGCTGACGAAAGCTTCTCGGCCGATGAGCTGGACTCGTCACACGAGGGGTGACGGTTATGGAGCGGGAGCCCTGATGCGGTTTGCAGGCATGGGCGTTTGCCAGTGCCGCACGGGCGATCCGCCCGAGGCCAAGAATCCGCGCCGTCGCCAGGGGCCCCGAGGCTGCGGGGGCCGGTCGGGCTTGGCGGGACGCTGTTGGCCCGGATGTCGCGCGTTTTCCATTCGTCAACCCAGGTCCGAGAGGACGATCGGGTGGCCGCTTGAGTGGTATGTCCACAGCGAGCGACTCATCGCGGTGTCCACGTTGAAAGACCCGTTCCGAGAGTGAAGCCTCGCCGCTGGACCGATGACCGGCTCCAGCGGCGCGAGCGAGGAGACGGAGGCGCTGCCAGTGCTGCCCCCGGTGACGCGAGCGGTCTTCCCCCTTGCACAATCCCACCCCTCCAGCTTCTGTAGCGATCGCTGCGGAAGCTGAACGTAGCACTTCCGCAGCGATCGCTGCGGAAAGGGGTAGGCTGGGAAGGTGGAGAAGCAACAGAGCGGCCTCATCGGCCGCCCCCGAGGATTCGACGCCGATGAAGCTCTGGAGCGCGCCATGCTCGTTTTCTGGGAGCACGGCTACGAGGGAGCCAGCACGGCGATACTGACTAGCGCGATGGGCATCTCCACCACCAGCATGTACGCGGCCTTCGGTAACAAGGAGAAGCTGTTCCGCAAGGTCCTGGAGCGCTACACCGAAGGCCCGAGCGCATACCTCGCCCGAGCCCTGGAGGAGCCGACCGCTTTCCACGTCGCCACCGCAATCCTGGCCGGCACCGTTCGAACCACCACCCGCCCGGCCCATCCACGTGGCTGTCTTGGCGTCCACGGCGCCCTGACCACCAGCAGCTCCGGACAGGAAATCCGTGACCTCCTCGTCGCCTGGCGCAACGACGGCTACCGCTGCATCCAGGAGCGGTTCCAGCGCGCCGTCCACGAGGGCGATCTGCCCCCACAGACCGATCCAGGGCTACTGGCCCGCTACCTCACCACCTTCGCCTACGGCATCGCCGTGCAAGCCGCGAGTGGCGTCGACCGCGAAGAACTCCGCAACATGGCCGACGCCGCACTGCGCAACTGGCCACTCGTCTGAGGCACGCCCCGGAGTTGGGCCGGTACCTCCTCCAGCTCCCCGACCTGCCCAGCGCAAGGCGACCCCTCCGTGTCCCGGAGGCCGCCGACGAGGAGCGAAACGCGGCCGTCGCGAGCGCACGGACGGCCCCGCCGCTCGACCTGTGAGAGGGAACTCGTGGGATCGGGTACGACTCGGGCCGGCTATTCGTCGGCTGCCTGGATTGCGCACGGCTCGGGTGCGGACCACGGATCGGAAGAAGACTTTGATCATTGGTCGGTCAGTGCTATCGAAGATTGATCAGCACTCCGTGAGCGGTGCCAAGCCCGGCCTGTGCCGAGCCGGTACCCTCACATTTCACCGCGACGTTCGAGCGCCAGCCCGCCCCGGAGGAGGTGCCCCTGGATCCGTGCGGGCATTTCCCCGTGGCGATTCCGTCCGGACAGCGGTACTGGACGGTTCTCGACGACGATCTTGAGGTCGTCCCTGTAGCGGTCTGGGCACCCCTGCCGACACCGAGGAGCTCCAGCGGACGATCACCAGGCTCGAACAGGGCACTGTCGAACTGGCCACCGCCTTGGAAGAACGCGAGGCTGGCCTGGAAGCAGCCCGGGAAGTCAACCGTCCGTTGACCAGAGCCTTCAACCAGCGTGAGTGATCAGCCGCCCCCCCCGCGTGGAGTCGGCCCGATGCTATGGATGGTGCGCGGGATCGACGAGCCAGTCCTGCAGCTCACGGTGCCGGAACTGGTAGGTAATACCGGCGACTCGGAGCAAACCTGCCGACTCGGCCCAAGTGAGGAATGCAGTGAGCCGCCACGGCAAGCGACGGCTTCCACGGCGCGTGCACAGCAGCAACGCGAGATAGCGGTATGCACTGGACGCCGCCACCAAGGCGAACGCCAGCGTCACCCCCAGTTGCCAGGCGAGTGCGGCAGAAGGCGGGACCCCGATGCCCGGCGCGACGACGAAGACGACGGCTGGTGCCATGACGAGCCCAGCCATGACGCCGCGGCCGAGGGTGCTTACGACATCGGCGCGCAGGAAGTGTCGTGGGTCCGTGATGTCCGCCACCTGCGGATCCTCGAGCCTCATCGCCCCCGGGCCCAGCCACATCGTCAGAAAAAGGGCTGTCCAAAGGGCGGCCCCGAGGGAGAACGCCAGCCCCAGCTCCAGCACGAGGCCGACCAGCATGCCGACGACGGCGCCGAGCGTCAGGCCCCAGCCGCAGCCGAACCGCAGACCGCGGGCCCCGCTGCGGGAGAAGAGATTCCTCGGCAGGGCCCGCTCCATCGTCGGCCACGCCTGCCATGCCTCGGTCGCCCACACCGCCAGCAGTTCGATGCATACGAAAACCGCAATCTGGCCCGCCAGGCCGCTGTAGAGCATCGTCCAGAAGCGCACGGCAAGCCAAGGCAGGATCACCCAGACCGGTACCAGGACGAGGCAGTGCACGACGCGCGGCAGGTACGTCCCGGCAAGAGGCCAGAGGGCGTGCGGGACCAGATCGGTGCCGGACAGCCGACGGCCCCGCACCGAGCGGCCTTCGGCCTCATTGCGGTGCAGGTAGAGGGCCAGGGTCCGTAGCCACATACGCGTCTGGTCGGCAGAGTACAGCGCGCCGCGAGGCGCCGGATGGCTCGCGACGGCCGCTTCGACGAAGAGGCCGAGCAGACGATCGTGCACCGCTCGGTCCCCGTCCGACTTCTGTTATGCGCTGTTGATCTGTCCGCGCGTACTGTCCGACGTCGTGTCGATCTTGAGGTGGCGGGTCTATTTCACCCGCCGTGAAACGCGGTGGCCCCGCGAAATGACTCCCCTGATGAGGGAGTTCAAGGATCAGTTCTCCGAGCTGGACGAGCGTCTGGAGGAACGCGGCGTACCCGACGGGCAGCCGTACCTGATTGGCCCGGGCGGGGAGTTCGACGTCGGCTTGAACCGGTACTTCTCGGTATGGCTGGCGCCGTCGCCGTGGAACACCCAGGCGGCTCACGCCCGTGACCTGCGGACGTTCTTCGACTTCCTGTGGTCGGCGCGCGGGCAGTGTGGGTGGCGGGACGCGACGGCGGAGGACCGGGCGGCGTACGAGTGGTGGCGCCGGCGGGACGAGCGCGGCCCGCAGGTGGAGGACAGCAGCTGGGATCGGGAGGTCGCCACCGTCAACCAGTTCTACGTGTGGGCGGTCTCGCAGGACCTGGTGCGGGGCAACCCGATCCGACAGCGCGCTGCCGCGGCCTGGTCGCCGTGGTCGGGCGCGGCCGGGGGAGGTGGGCGGCTGGTGCCGGCGGAGGCGTCGAAGGCGGGGCCGCGGCGGGAGGTGCGGTGGCTGCCGCCGGGGTCTTACCGGATGTGGCGGGATGTGGGGCTTCGCGGGTACGGGCCGGACGGTCTGCCGAACGCGGGGTTCCGGGGGCGGTGGGCATCGAGGAACGCGGCGTACACCGACACGATGGTTCGCTCGGGCCTGCGGCTGGGCGAGCAGTCCGCGCTGACGCTCTTCGAGATCCCGCCCGTGCCGCCGGCGGCGTCGGGCATCGTGAACGCCCGCACCGTCCTGCCCGACGCGATCTCCAAGGGGTTGTCGGGGCGGGCGGTGTACCTGCCGGTGTCGGTGCTGCGGGACCTGCACGAGTACCTGGAGTGGGACCGGCGGGAGGCGATCGAGTACGGACGCGCCCGCGGCTTCTACACGCCGACGCGGCGCTCCCTGGTGGTGGAGGACCCAGCGCGGCCGCGGGTGCGCCTCGGCGGGCGGTGGGTGCCGGTAGCGCGACTGGACTCGGCCGAGCGGCGCCGGTTGCTGGTAGCAGGTGATCAGGGCTTTGAGCCGGCGATGGTGTGGCTGAACCAGTGGGGGCTGCCGATGTCGGTCTCGGGCTGGAAGCAGGTCTTCGCCGATGCCAACGCGCGCTGCGCGGCGGCCGGCGTGCGGGTGCGGACGAGTCCGCACGGGCTGCGGCACTCGTTCGCGGTGATCACGTTGGAGCTGCTGTGGCGCGGGCACGTGCAGGCGCTGGGCGAGATGAACGGTGAGCAGCGGCTGACGTATCAGCGGGTGTTCGGTGACCCGCTGAACTGGGTGCGGATTCGGATGGGGCACCGGTCGGTGACCACCACCGCGATCTACCTGCACACCTTGCAGGAGCTGGAGATGCGCACTCGGCTGGAGTTGGTGCCCGAGGACTCGTGGGAGCCGGCCGGGTACAGCGCGGACGGCTGGGCCGGGCCGGGCGGGGTTGCCGCGTGAGCGGGGCGGGCGTGCGGGCGGGGCGCGGTCGGGCGGCGGCGGTTCCCGGCGGCTTCTACGATCGGCCGCCGGCGGTGGAGCTGCCCGAGGCCGGGGGCAGTCCGGTGGTGCACTTCGTCGGCGAGGACGGCCGGTCGCGGGATTTCCGCTTCGCGGAGCTGCCGCTGCCGCGGCTGCACCAGGGGTTCGCCGCGGCGCTGGCGGCGAGGGTCGGCCCCGGCGGCGGGCGGCGGACACAGCGCGCCGCGATGGGGCAGTGGCAGTCGATCCGCCGGTTCTTCACGGTGCTCGAAGGGCTCGCGGCTCCGCCGTGCCGGGTGGAGGAGCTGGCCGCGCGGCATGTGGAGCGGTACTGGATGAAGTGCCTGGAGACCTGTTCGCCGGTGACCGCGGCCAGGCAGGTGCAGGAGCTGCTGCGGCTGTTGCGGGCTCTGCCTGGCCAGGACCGGCTCGGGGCTGACCTCGTCGAGTACATGGCCCAGCGCCGGCACGGGGCGGACGCGCAGTCCACAGCGCTGCCGGGCTACTCCGACGGTGAGTTCCAGGCGGTGATGGCTGCCGCGCGCCGGGACGTGGCCGCGATCCGCGACCGGCTGGCGGCTGGAGAGGAGTTGCTGGCGCGCTACCGGACGGACCCGTGCGGACTCGATGAGGCGGCGCGGGAGCAGGGGGCCCGGCTGGAGGTGATGGCGGCCTGCGGCCGACCTCAGGTCGACTACCGCGGCCTTGCCGTCGGCCAGTATCCGCGGGCGATGTACGAGCAGGCGCGGCAGCTGTTCGTCGTGGACGACGACCTGGCCCCGCTGATGGTCTACGCGGCCGGGCTGACCGGGAGGAACCCCGAGACCCTCAAGGAACTGCCCGCCGAGCACGAGGTGCTGGAAGGGGCGGCGGTGGCGCTGACGCTGACCAAGCGCCGCCGTGGGAAGACCAACACCTTCACGCAGGTGCACTGGAGCGTGAGCCAGGACCCGGCCCGGCAGCTGGGCTCGGCCGGCTCGTTCTACCTGCTGCTGCACCGGCTGATGGCCCGCAGCCGGGCCTTGTCGGGGACGGGGTCGCTGTGGTCGATCTGGGCCGGGAACGGCCGGGGCGCGGTCCTGCACGCCGGCAGCGGCGGCCACGTGGGCCCGTTCGACGCCGAGCTGGCCCGCAAGCTGCGCCTGGGCGCCTGGGCGGAGCGGCACGGCTTGACCGACGACGGCGGCGGGCCGCTTCAGCTGCGGTTGACGCGCATGAAGCGGACGGTGGAGATCCGGACCGCCAAGCAGGCCGGCGGGCACCTGCCCTCGGTGCGGCTGACGAACACCGCGCAGACCTCGTTCGCCCACTACCTGCGCGGGGACCCCTTTACGACCGAGTGGGCCGCGGACGTGCTGACCGAGGCGATCGCCGACGCCGAGACCGCCGCGCGGCAGGCCGTCGCCCGGGTCGGGGCGGCAGAGGCAGCCGCCCTGCCGGAGCGGGTGCGGGAGGATGCCGAGTCCGGCCAACTGGACACGCTGGTGGCATCCTGCCTGGACATCGAGCACAGCCCGGCCGGCGGCCGCTGCACGAGCTCGTTCTTGACCTGCCTGGCCTGCCCCAACGCCCTGGTCCTGGAGCGCCACCTGCCGACGCTGCTGGCGCTCGTCGACGCCCTCCAGGGCGACCTCGACCGCCGCGACGCGCACGACTGGGCTGCCCGGCACGGCGCGACGTGGCAGATCGTCACCGCGCACATCCTGCCCCGCTTCACCGCCGGCCAGCGCGCGGCCGCAGCACGCTCCAAGCCTGCCGCGCTGCCGCTGCACCTGCTCGACGGCCCCCAGGAGACACCATGATCACCAGCAAGATCACCGCCCCTGCCACCGCGGCGGCGCCCGAGCCCGCGGGCACCGCGGTCTACGTGCTGGCGGGTCGGCCGCTGCACCCCGGGGCTGATCTGGAGCAGACCGCGGTGTTCACCGATGACGTGTGGCCGCTTCGCCCCGCGCTGCTGCGCGCGGACGCCAAGCCCCTCAGGCTCGACTTCACGGCCTTGCCGACGGCGTTCCGGCCCGCAGCCAAACGCCTGCACCAGGTCCTGCTGGCGGCCGGCGACCTACCACTGGGAGAGACGCCGCTGTCGATCGCCAGTATCCGCACCGTCTTCACCGACCTCAAGCGCCTGTTCACCTGGCTGGAGCGGCGGCAGCACCACACGCTGGCCGAGGTGACGCGGCAGGACCTGGAGGACTACCACGCGGACCTGATCACAGCACGGATGTCGGGCAGTACCACCGCGTTCCACCGCCGGTGCGTGCGGATGCTGTGGGTCTACCGCGATGTCCTCGACGGCGAGCACCTTCACCACGACCCCTACCAACTGCC
Source organism: Streptomyces sp. NPDC001903 (assembly GCF_042891345.1). NCBI lineage: Bacteria > Bacillati > Actinomycetota > Actinomycetes > Kitasatosporales > Streptomycetaceae > Streptomyces > Streptomyces sp. NPDC001903. The sequence goes on along the minus strand of NZ_JBIASZ010000002.1, from coordinate 83,225 downwards.
CAGCTGGCAGGCGTGGGAGCGCGCCAGGCGCTCCCACCGCCGGGGGGAGAACAGCACCGAACGCATCCCCGAGGAGGTGATGGGGCCGCTGCTGACGTGGGCACTGCGGTGGGTCGACGACTTCGCCACCGACGTCCTGGCCGCCGGCGCCGAGCGGGCGGCCGTGGACAGCCGGCCACCCGCTGGGTCGCACGCGCCGACCGTGCTTGCCGCACTGCTGGACACCTACCGCGCCCGCCGCGCGCCGCTTCCGACCGCACCGGCTTCCTTCGGCCTGGGGCCGGCCGGCCGCCGGGTGCCGAACGCCAGCTACCTGGCCCGGCTGCTCGGATACCGGCGGGGCCGGCTGAGCGGCCGGGTTGAGAAGGAGCTCATCGAGCACGTCGCCGCCGAGCTGGGCCTGGCCGACGACTCCTACCTCAACCACATCCCGCAGGCAGTGCTGGACGGCACGCCCTGGCTGACGCGCATCTCCTACTACGAGGTGCCCCGGCTTCAGCAGCTGCTGCAGGTCGCCTGCTGGATCACGGTGGCGTACCTCTCCGGGATGCGCGACTCGGAGATCAAGCACCTGCGCCGCGGCTGCGTCGCCGTCCAGCGCGACCCCACCGGCCGCGTTTACCGCCACCGCCTGCACAGCCTCGCTTTCAAGGGCGAGGTGCCCGCAGGGGTGCCGGCGGCCTGGGTCGTCACCGCCCCCGTGGCCCGCGCCGTCGCCGTCCTGGAGCAGCTACAGCCGCCCGGAAGGGACTTCCTGTTCGCACCGCTGCCCAGCGCCGCCCGGCACCAGATCGCCGAGCTGGCCGACCGCGTCGCCGGGTACGACACCACCAACAAGCACCTGGCCACGTTCGTCGCCTGGACCAACGACTACGCTGCCGCCCGGGGGCGGCACGACGTCGTGCCGGACGTCGGCGGGCATCCCTTCCGCCTGACCACTCGGCAGTTCCGCCGCACCCTCGCCTGGTTCATCGCGCGCCGCCCCGGCGGCGCCATCGCCGGCGCCCTGCAGTACCGCCACCAGTCCATCCACCTGTTCGAAGGCTACGCGGGCACCAGCGAATCCGGGTTCCGCGACGAAGTCGAAGCCGAGCAGGCTCTGGCCCGCGGCCACTTCCTCGCCGACCTGTCCGCCGACGAGGGCCACATCGCCCTGACCGGGCCGGCCGCCGCGGAAGCAGAGCAGCGCATCGCCACGTTCGCCACCCGTACGGTCTTCGAAGGACGCGTCGTCACCGACGAGGCCCGCCTGAAACGGATCATGGCCCGGCACGACCCGAAGGTCTACCCGGGTGCGTTCGTCACCTGCGTCTACAACCCAGACCGCGCCCTGTGCCGTGCCCGGCACGGCGAGTCCACCGGTCCGGAGATGGCTGACTGCCAGCCACTCGCCTGCCGCAACACCGCCCTGACCTCCGACAACCGGGCGGCCCTGACCGCACACGCCGCCGAACTCGACACCGCCCTCTCCCACGGCGACCTGCTCGCCCCATACGTCCGACACCGCCTGACCGAGCAGCACCAACAGACCACCGCCTTCCTCTCCCGCCACAGCCCGGAGCCGACGTGAACCGCCCCGCCCTCCCCGACACCGACACCGTCCGAGCCGCCATGGACACGGTCCTCGCCGACGCCGCAGCCCGCGGCCGCCGCCCCACCCTCACCGCGGTCGAGCGGCACCTCGGCCTCGCGCACGCCACCTTCTACCGGCACTACAGCGACCTGATCACCGGCTACTTCCAGCCCCGTATCCCCCGGCCGGCAGCAGCTGCGGATGACGGCCCGGCGGATGCCGACGAGACGGCCACCCAAACGGTGCGACGGCTGCGGCAAGAGAACACCGAGTTGCGCCGCACCGTGGAGGTCTACGCGGAGATGATCCGGCAGCTGGCGACCGAGAACGATGCCCTGCGGCAGCCCTCGGCCGTCGTCCGCTCCCTTCCAGCGCGCGGCAACGTCTGAAGAGCTGCCCGATGGCGTCTGCGCCGGGACTTGCACACTGCGCTGCCAGCAGGCGGGCCCGCACCGCCGCCACGGCCGAGGTGGTGTGGATGATGATGTTGCGACGAACATCAGCACCGACCACAAAGGTCCACTTCCGGATGGACGTGGATGAGGACGGCTCATTGTCTGCCGGTGCCGCAGGTTGCGGCATTCGCGCCGGTGGCCGAGTTGTGGGTGGGGACGTCACCTGTGGTCTGGTCGCTTCCGCCAGATCCGGCTGTCCCGCCGCCCGCGCCCGCACCTCCAGCACCTGCCCGAACACCTCACCCGGCAGTGTGCTCTGACCTTCCCCGTCCGGCTTCAGCAGCTAATCCGCAACCTCAGGCTCCACGGTCAGCTCGAACATGACCGGCTCGGCATCACCCGAGGTCACCGTCACCGTAACCGGCTCGGTGGCCATGCCCGCGGTCAGCACCGGCGCGGACGCGAAGCCCAGACCATCAGTGGTCACGGTCACCACCGACACCCCGCCAGGGAAGAACGCGGCGTCGGGCGGCGTGACAGTGAAGGTGACCTCCGCCCCCGCCACACCCCCCGACAACCCGCGCACCCGCAACGCCCGCGCGAAAACCTCACCCGGCAACACGCTCTGGCCGTCCCCCGACAGTTTCAGCAGCTCATCCGCAGCCTCAGGCGCCACCATCAGCTCGAACGTGACCGGCTCGGCATCACCCGAGGTCACCGTCACCGTAACCGGCCCGATGGCCGCGCCTGCGGTCAGCACCGGCGCGGTCGCCACACCCAGACCATCCGAGGCCACCGTCACCACCGACACCCCGCCAGGGAAGAACGCGGCGTCGGACGCCGAGACGGTGAAGGTGATCTCCGCCCACGGCACACCCTCCCCGCCTGACAGCGCCCGCACCGCCAACGCTTGAGGGAAACTCTGGCAGGGATACGTGCTCTGGCCATCCCCGTCCAGCTTCAGCAGCTCCTCCGCAGCCTCAGGCGCCACCATCAGCTCGAACGTGACCGGCTCGGCGTCACCCGAGGTCACCGTCACCGTCACCGGCCCAATGCCCGAGCCCGCCCACAGCACCGGCGCGGACGCCACACCCAGACCATCCGCGGTCACCGTCACCACCGACACCCCGCCAGGGAAGAGCGCGTCCCCCGAGGGAACCGTGAACGTCACCGACGCCCCCGGCACAACCTCCCCGCCTGACAGCGCCCGCACCAGCAGAGGATCGAACTCACCCCCCGGCAAGATCGCCTGCCCATCCCCTGACAGCTTCATCAGCTCATCCTCAACCGCAGGCTCCACGGTCAGGTTGGAAGCCTCTGACCCGCTGCTGTCCAGGCTGGCCCGGACTTGGAACTCCACCGTGGTGCCCTCGACGGGCGGCAGATCCAGGTTCTCTGTGCCGTCGGCTTCGGGGACGATTGGGGAAGACATTGGTACTCCTTGCATTGGATGGGTTCTCGTAGCATGCCGACCCGTACACCCGGCTCTGGAGGATCTTCACAGAGATCCTGATGGGGCGTCACCGTATCGAAGGACTTAGGGCTTCTCACTCGCCCCGCCGGAGCCCACCCGTACAGAGCCGTGGTATGGCCAGCAGTCCGGTCCAGGGCGAACCAGTCGGGCGCTGCGTGCAGGAACGGCGTGGCGTTTGGCTACGCCGGCCGGACATGGACCTCGCGTAAGGGGTCGATGAGGTCGGGGAACCGTTCTTCCCGGCGGGCGTGGGCGAGGCGGGCGGACAAACGCTGGCCCGCCGGTGGCGTGTGAGGGATCAGGCGGCCTTCTCACCCGCCGCGAAACTCTCGCCGGCCTGAAGCCGCATTCCCTCACGAGACGCCCGACGCTCAGCGGTCAGGCCCCCACCCTCCGGATACCTCACCTCACCGGCATACGGCAAGGATCACCAACCGGCACCACCCGACGGCAACCCGAAATCCTCAGTAGGAGTCGAGCCATTCGTCGCTGTCGGAACACTTCGCCATGACCACCGTTCCCGCCTCACAGCGGACAGCGGACAGCGGACAACGGACAGACCCGAACCCTGTCCATAAGTTCGGCTCCACCAGTTCCCGGGGGTCTCGCACGTACGAGCCCGTGGCCGGGTCCCGCTGTTCGTACACGATCGCGGCCAGGGTCAGCCGCCAGGGCGTGGCGAGCCGCGCGGTCAGAGGCGTCGCGGCAGAGCCGTAGATTTCGTCCAGTACCCCGGCCCATCGCGCTGGATCGTCCGTCCTGCTCTCGATGAACGCCCGCCCCCTGGCCGGCCGCACACTGCTGATGTCCACCCGGGCCGCGTCCTTGAGCCACACGCGCGCCGACTCCAGCGCCCGGTACTGCTCGCTGCGGCAGGTCAACACCACCTTCGCGCTGTCCAGCCCACGCTGATAGGAGTTGAGCGCGTCGAGCGCACGCCGGGCCTGGGAGGTGTAGTCCGGCGCGTTCTCCGCGGCCATCTCGTCCAGGCCGTCGAGCACCGGCAGCACCATTCCAGCGTCGAACAGCGCGCCTGCGGCGGCCGGGGAGAGACGGTGGGAGTCCACCAGATGTGAACAGACCCATTCCCGCAGGGCCTTCGTCGGGTCCTCGCCCGGACGGGGCGGCGGACGCCGGGGCGAGCAGGGTGTGCCACGACGACAGTGACAGCCGCACGGGCACCGGATCGTCGGGCCTTCGGTCCTGGAGCAAGCCCAGAACCAGCTCCAGGGTGAGCAGGGTCTTGCCTGCGCCGGGCGGTCCGGTGATCACCAGTCGGCCAGGGCGCAGTCGGCGGTAATAGGCCACAACCTGGCGTGAACTCCCCCTGTGCCGGGCCCCCGACGCGTTGTGATGGGGTGCGGGCATATAGACGAAGTCCAGATCGATCGATCTGCCGTGCCCGCCCAGCAGCCGCTTTCTGGCCTTGGTCTCGGAGTCGAGCACCGCTGCGGCGAGCCTGCTCGCCGTGCCCGCGACGTCGGTCTCCTGGTGCCGCCACGAGAGCCAGGCAAGACGCCCAGCCCACCCGCTGACGGACAGCCCCACCAAGGCGATCACCGCGCTCAGTGGGTCAATGTCCCCCTGCTTGGCCCCCGGCAGCATCAGCGCCGCCACACCGAGCCCCAGCACCGCCCCCATGCCGTACAGCCACGCGGCAAGCCGCCCCCGCCCACTCTTCATGGCCTACATGATGAACGCCACGACGCTGTCGGTGCCGGGCAATTCCCCAGGTATAGCTCTTCCGGAGTGAGAATATTGAGAAGCTGCAGCGCCTGCGTATGCCGGGTTGCCTGACCCCCTTGCACCCTGTGAAGGCCGGGCCCTCACACCACGCTTTTCGTCGGTTCTGGGTGTGTAGCTGAGGCAGGGGACCGGAAGGGGGCGCAGGCGTGGGTCCATGTCGAAGTTGACCACTCAGCCACGCCGCTCGATCCAGCGATGACGCCACACCTGTTGCATCCGACACCGTCAGTCGTAGCGGCTTCTACCTCGAAGGCCACGCCGACGGCCCGACCCGCTGCTGGCCAACCGCGGCTACGACCATGACAAGTACCACCGCTTTGTGTGGGCGCTGGGCATCAATCCGGTGATCGCCCGCCGCGGCGTCCACACGGCTCCGGCCTCGGCATCCACCGGTGGGCCGTGGAGCGGACTATCGCCTGGCTCCACGGCGTCCACCGACTACGGACCCGATGAGAACGATGCGACGACATCCACGAAGCCTTCCTCGGCCTCTCCACCTGCCTCATCACTCACCGCCACGTCCAACGCCTTTGTGAGGATCTCTTAGGGGCGGGCTTGATTCCACCACCAGGTGAGGGCGGGGTAGGGGAGGGGGTCGGGTGTGCGGTCGCTGGGCTTGTCGGTCCAGCGGAGGCTGTAGGGGGAGTCGGGCAGGAGATAGCGGGCGGTTTTCATGCCGAAGTTGATGTTGCCGCTGACGATGAGGTCGATGCCGGTCATGTACCGGCTCAGGTCCTCGTCGGCGTCTTGGAGGATGGTTCGTCTTGTGTCCGTGACCTGTGCCCCAGCCGTGCTCCTTGCCGTTGAGGAGGTCCGTTACCTCGTCGACGTGCACCTCCCTGTTCTCGTCTGCGCTCACGGGGCTGTCGGCGTGGGCGGGCGGAGTGTTGGCGGCGTGAGCGGCGCCGAGGAGGGCGACGGGAGCGGAGGCCAGGGCTGCGAGCGTGACCATGCGACGGGCGAGGCGATTGCTATTTCATGCCTGACCAAGCGATCACCGGGCGTCAGGGATACGTGTGGCCTCCCGCCCGGCGCCGGTGATGATCGCGCCAGCCTGGCAGGGCTGTCCGCATCACCGGGCCCAGTCGGCGCTTCGTGTCGGCGTACACCTCAGTGTGCGCAGTCGGGTACGAGTGAACATGCTCGCTGGCGGTGGTGGAGGGCGGAGGTACCTACCTGCCCAAACGTCTCCGGTCACGTTGCGACTCTGGGCTACGGTCCCTTCCTGTGAACCGTACTGATCGTTTGTATGCGCTGGTGGAAGAATTGTGTGCAGCTTCGCCCCGCCCGCGGAGCGCCCGGTGGCTGGCCGGGCGATTCGATGTCAGCCCCCGCACCATCGAGCGCGACCTCAACGCCCTGCAGCTATCCGGTGTGCCCATCTACGCCGAGCCAGGCCGCAGCGGTGGATATGTCCTGGACAAGGACCACACCCTGCCACCTTTGACGATTACCCCGGCGGAAGCGACCGCTCTGGCGGTGGGACTGCACGCGCTGTCCGGGACACCGTTCGCAGGCGATGCTCGTTCGGCGCTGCGCAAGGTCCTCGCCGTCATGCCCCGACGCGAGCGCCACGCCATGCACGAGCTCGCCGACCGTGTCCGCCTCACTGCCTCCCAACGGCAGCCGACCAACGTCCCCCACACCTTGCGAGAGGCGCTTTCGACTCGGCAGGTCCTACACCTGCACTACACCGACGCGCAGGGCGCCAGTACCGATCGCATCGTCGAACCCATGGGTTTCCTGGGCGGCGACCATTGGTACCTCATCGGCTGGTGCCGACTCCGTGCCGCGGTACGCGGCTTCCGTCTCGACCGCATCCAGCAGGCGAACGCCCTGGCGGAAACGGCCCCGCCGCGCCCCGCGGATCTTGCCGCCGTCGACACCCTCGGCTGGGAGTTCGTCCCTCTCGAGGAACTCGTAAACACCGACATAGGGCTGTCGCCCAAAGCATAGAAGCTGGTGCCCCACGACGACGGAAAGGCACCTCATGCATCTGACAACCCAGCCCCCCACCCCCGAAACCGCCCTGCCGAATCGAGAGAGCGGCACGAGGCTGCTGGAGGGGTGGACGGCGCTGTGGAGCGGCGATCTCGCACTCGCGGAGCAGATCATCGACCCCAAGTTCCGGCTGTGTTTCGCCAACATCGTTGAAGGCACCGGCACCGACTCCACCCTCGAGCGCAGCACCCTCCTCACCTTCATCACCGCCCACCGCCAGGCTCTTCCCGAACTGACCTACGACCTCGATGGTCCGCCCGTTATCGACGGGGCTCACGGACGTCTCGCATCCCGGTGGACTGCGACCTACGTTGATGGCTCAGGCACACCTGTCACGAAGAGCGGCATTGACATGTTCTCCATCACTGATGGGCGGATCTCCGGCGTGTGGTCACTCACAGGCCGACGCCGGTTCGCCGTGTAGCGACCCTCCACGCTTGCGTACCGGAAATCGCGAGCCGTCACGTTCTCGGCTGAACCACCGGCATTCTCACCACGACACTGGTGGCCGGCTGCGCGCGGTCGGCCGGACCGTACGGCTGAGCCCGGACGCCGCCCGCCAGGTCGCCGAGCACCTGACAGCGGCCGGTCCCGGGCACCTGTGGGAGGGTGTGCGCTTCTCCGCGACGTGGGGGAGCCGGGTCGTCCTGGACACCACCCTCGTCCACCCCGCCAGGGTCGCCGAGGTCAGCGCCGACCGCGCCGTCGACCACGGCGGCATCTACCGCCACCCGCTTCGCTTCCAACGGCTGCGCCTTGACGTGACCACGCAGGACGTTCCGCGCTTCGGGGCCGGACCCGACTGCAGGAGCCGGCTGACGACCCGAACCCGAGTCCCCCGGGCACCGTGTCTCCGTGCCGCTGGCCGGGGGACGCGTGGTGCGCGTGCGGCCCGGCGATCCGGCAGGTTCGTCTTTGAAGCGCCCCGTCGTCGACGCCGTTACTCCTATCCGCTCTGTTCTGAGGTGTCCTTCGTGGCCTAGGCGCTGGTGGCCAGCCCGTTCACGCCCGGGTGACGGTGGTGGGGTCGGCGTGCCATTTGCGTCCGCCGCGCTCAGTGCTGTGAAAGGCTGAGGCATGCCCCATCACCTGCGGTTCTTCTTCGAGTACGGTGTCGATACCCCGTTGTGGCCAGGTCCGTCGGACATACCCGACCTCGACAGCCCTTACGGGTACCCGTGCGCCCCGGAGAAACTGCCCATCACTCCGGTTATCAGCAACGAGCTCACGAGACTCGCCGACCTGTACCAGTCCTCACTCGACTGGGACCACCCGGCGGGTCCCTCGCCCTGGACCCCTGAGCAGCAGGAATCGTTCCAGTGTGAGGCCAATGCAGTACTGGAAGCGTTGCGCCGCGACCTGGGCGACGGATGGACGGTCGAGGACCGAAGAGGCTGAGTCACGCCTGCGGCCAACAAGTTTGTCCAGCTGGCCAACTATGGCGGTCAGTCACAGTGGGAATGACCCGTCTCATCGAAGTTCGGTAAGTCTCATCGATTCCTAATGCGTTCTGTCAAGCCGCGAGGGCCGTCGGCGGTGTGAGCTCGTAGGCCCGTCCATCACGGAGGAGAGCCCACAAGGCGTTCACCCGGCGGCGGGCGAGGGCGAGGACGGCTTGGGTGTGGCGCTTGCCCTCAGCTCGTTTGCGGTCGTAGAACCGGCGGGATTCCTCGCACTTTCGGATGCTGAACAGTGCGGAGGTGTAGAAGACGCGCTGGAGTCGCCGGCTGTATCGCTGGGGGCGCCGCAGGTTGCCGCTGATCTTGCCGGAGTCGCGCGGGACCGGGGCGACTCCGCCGAAGCCGGCGAGGCGGTCGGGGGTGCCGAAGGCGGTCATGTCGCCGCCGGTGTCGGCCAGGAATTCGGCGCCGAGGATGACGCCCAGGCCGGGCATGCTGGTGATCACGTTGAAGTGCCGGTGGTCGCGAAACCGGGCCTCGATGAGCTTGTCTAGCTCGGAGACCTGCCGGTTGAGGGACATGACCTCGTTCGCCAACGTATGCACCATCTGGGCGGTCAGCTTCTCCCCGGGCAAGCTGGTGTGCTGGCGTTCGGCGGCCTCGACCGCAGTCTCGGCGAGCTGATCTGCGCGGAGAGCCCTTCGGTTCCGGAGCCAGGTCTCCAGGCGCTTGGTGCCGAGCCGGCGGATGGCTGCTGGAGTCTGGTAGCCGGTCAGCAGGGTCAGGGGGCCCTTGTTGGTGAGGTCCAAGGCCCGTTCCAGGCCAGGGAAGATCCCAGAGAGCTGGGCCCGCAGCCGGTTGACGGTGCGGGTGCGGTCGACGACCAGGTCCATGCGGCGACCGGTGAGAATCTTGAGGTCGATGACGGTGTTGTCGCCGGTGCGTAAGGGGTTCAGGTCGCGGCGGATACGGACCTGGTCCGCGATGACCGCGGCGTCTTTGGCGTCGGTCTTGCCTTCGCCGCGGTAGGTCTCGGAGGCGCGGTGGATGGCCCGGCCGGAGATGTAGTTCACCGGCTGGTCGTGGTTGAGGAGGACGGTGATGGCCAGGGCGGCGCTGCCGTCGGACAGTTCGATGCCCCAGGTCACCTCGTCGCCCAGGGCCAAGACGTTGCTGAGGAGTTCGAGGAGTTCGGGCTCGTGGTTGGCGACGCGTCGCGACAGCAGCCTGCGGCCGCTCTCGTCGATCGCAATGCATGGTGGTGGGTCTTGCCTGCGTCGATGCCGGCCCAGATCGCGGCCATGGTGCCTCCGTGCGGTGGGGTGTGCTGGTGCCTCCCGACGGACGACCTCGCTGTCGATTCCCTACGGAGCGATCATTCGCAGCCAACCATACGAAGGGCTCGCCCGGTCCCGCAGAACAACGTAGGGAAGTTTGACCGGTCTTGCGGCTGGGCACTCGGCTCAGCCGACAGAGCGGTCCGGCTGGGACCAGGGCCCCTCGAAGGCCGGCCCGCAGTCGTCGGGCAGATGGACGACCACCAACGCGGCCGCCTCCCGCGGCGTAAGCGACCCGCCCAGCATGCCGCCCACGCGCAGCGGCGCGTATACGATGCACGATTGCGCGTCACCCACGATGTACGGCAGGTCGTTGCTCCACGGGAACTGCGTGTTCCGGTGAAAGCTGAGCGCCCCGTGGCTCGGGAACGGGTACCGGGCCCGTAGCCGAGGTTCGGCGTAGCCGGCCGCTATGACCGCAGGCTCCCCCCGCCGCGCCCCAGGGTGCCCCTCCAGTATTCCGCGCCAGGTCTTCTCGACAACCGTCTCTTCAGCCATCCCGTGATCATGACGTCCGGGCTCGGTCACGACAACCCGCTCCGGCCCCGGCGGTCAAACTCCGATGAGACTTACCGAAGTTCGCTGAGACGGGTCAGTCTGGTGGTGTCCTGCGTCAACGAACCTTGATTGCCTGCCATCGAACTTTGACGGTCGCGAGCCCTGAACGCAACACCCGTGGCGTCATGCTCGCCCTCGTCGTTGCCGCACGGCCGGGGCCCCTGACCAGGCGTGATCAAACTTCGATGACACATCTCGCCTCGCTCGACCTCACCTTGTCCGAAGCCACCCAGCTGGAGCTTGATCAGTGGCTCGCCGCCGGCCCCAGCACCCGCTACGAGGTGCTGATGGCGCTCGTTGAATCTCCCCAGGTGCCGCTCTTCAGGTGGCCAAACCTGCTCAGGTGATCTCCCCACCCTTTGCGTGATCCTTTTCGGCGTGTCGAACTGGTGTCGGTGTGTCGTGGAGAGCCTGCGTGAGCACGGACTTCGGCCTGTTTGAAGGGCCCTGGATGCTCACCTGGGAGGAAGACGTGGATGCTCAGGCACTGCGTCGCCAGGGCTGGTCGATCTCGGCGATCGCCCGGCACCTGGGGCACGACCGCAAGACGATCCGCGCCTACTTGAACGGCGAGCGAGTCTCCGGCTATCGACGTCAATCGCCGGACGCGTTCATGCCCTTCTTGGAGTACTGCCGGCAACGGCTGAGCGATGACCCCCATTTGTGGGCCTCGACACTCTTCGACGAAGTGGTGGAACTCGGCTATTGGGGCGGCTACTCAACCTTCACCCGGGCCCTGCGGCGATATAAAGCGCGACCCCACTGCGAACCATGCCGGGCTTCGAGCGGCCGCGACGTGGCGATCATCGCGCATCCTCCGGGCGAGGAGATCCAGTTCGACTGGGTCGAGCTCCCGGATCCGCCGGCAGAGTGGGGCGTCGGCGCCAACGCGCATCTCCTCGTCGGCGCCCTGGCCCACTCGGGACGATGGCGGGCCGTGCTCGCGGAGGCGGAGACCTTCCCGCACCTGGTTCAGTCCATCGATGCCGTGCTGCGGCGCCTGGGCGGAACGGCCCGGCGATGGCGCTTCGACCGGATGGCCACCGTCTGTCACCCGCCGACCGGACGGATTCTTCCGGCGTTCGCCGCCGTCGCGAAGTACTACGGTGCTGGCATCGACATCTGCCCGCCCCGGCGGGGCAACCGCAAGGGCGTCGTTGAGAAAGCCAACCACTCAGCGGCCCAACGCTGGTGGCGAACCGTCCCGGACGGCATCAGCATCGAGGCAGGCCAGAACGGCGTGGACAAGCTGGCCGTCCAGATGGACAGCCGCAAACGCAAGCTCGACGGAGCCTCAACCACGGTCGCCGCGCTCGCCGAAGCCGAGCCGCTGCTGGAACTGCCGACCCGCCCGTTCCCCGCCGAGCTGGAGCAGACCCGCGTCGTCAGCCCGCAAGGACTCGTCTCCTTCGCCGGCAACCACTACTCCGTCCCGCCTGGGCTGACCGGCGCCCACGTCACGGTCCGGATCCGCCTCGGCGAGGACGACCTGCACGTGGTCACCGCCGGCCGAGCGGTCATCGCCCACCACCGCCGGGCACCGGACGGAGCCGGGCAGACCATCCGGGACGCCGGACACGTCATTGCCCTCGAACGAGCCGTTCTCGCCTCGTTCTCCGACAAGGCTCCCTGCCGCACCAAGGTCCGCCGACCCCCGTCGGCCGCAGCCCAGGCGGAAGCCGAAAAGCTTCGCGGCCGACCTGAAACAGACGTCGCGAACCGGGTCGTCATCGACCTGTCTCACTACGCCGCCGTCGCCGACCGGCTCCGGCAGGCCCCCACCCACGAAGACCAGGAGCGTGAGAGTGAGTGACACCATGCCGATGAGCGAGGCCCGCCGCTACCAGCAGCTGCGAGGCCACCTGTCCTATCTGAAACTCAACGACGCCGCCGAAGCCCTTCCCCGCGTCCTGGACCAGGCCCGAGCCGAGCGGATGACCCTCACCACCGCCCTGGAGAAACTACTCGAGATCGAAGTCGAGGCGACCGAGGCCCGCAAACTCTCCTCCCGACTCCGGTTCGCCTGCCTGCCAGAACCGTGGACCTTGAACGACTTCGACTTCGCCGCCCAGCCCGGCGTCGACGAGAAACTCATCCGCGACCTGGCCACCCTGAGGTTCCTTGACAACGCCTCCAACGTCCTGCTGGTCGGCCCGCCCGGCGTCGGCAAGACGATGCTGGCCGTCGCACTCGCCCGCTCCGCGGTCGATGCCGGCCACCGCGTCTACTTCACCACCGCCGCCGAACTCGCCGCCAAGTGCCACAAGGCCGCACTCGAAGGCCGCTGGTCGAGCATCATGCGGTTCTTCGCCGGACCCCGCCTGCTCGTGATCGACGAACTGGGCTACTCCCGCTGCCGGGCGACGGCGCTTCGGCCCTCTTCCAGGTGATCAACCAGAGGTATCTGAAGTCGAGCACGATCCTCACGACCAATGTCGGTATCGCAGATTGGGCCGGCGCCTTCGGCGACGCGACCGTCGCCGCCGCGATGCTCGACCGGCTCCTTCACCGCGCCGCCGTCGTCGGTATCGACGGACCGTCCTACCGTCTCCGCTCGCACCAGTCCCACTCCGACAACCTCCGCAAAGGGGTGACCGGACGTGGTGGTTGAACTCCGGGCCTGCCCCATCTGCTGGACCCAGTTTCAGGCCAACCCCCAGGCCACCCGCCACACCTACTGCACCCCCCGCTGCAAAGCCGAAGCAGCCAGGCGACGACGCCGTGAACGCGACGAAGCCATCAACACAGCGGAAACCGACGTGGTCACGCGGCAGTCACCGGCACCCACACCCCTGACGCCTACAGCTATCCGCAACTGCCCGCACTGCGACAAACCAGTCACCATCGTGGCGCTTCTCGCCACTCCCGAGGCCGCGCGGCCAACCATCCCCACAGCGAGTCCCGACGTCATCCCCATGCGTCGCGGCTGAGCGACCGCACGCCACTGACCTTGTCGGCCTCAGGCGGCGGGCAGGGTCAGTCGGCGTTCTTGAACCAGGCGCCGATGTTGTTCCACATGAAGGCGTCCTTCCAGTCCAGGCGCCCCTTGGCCCAGCCGTTCAGGGCGGCGATCACCTTTTCCTGGGAGATCGTCCGGGTCTGGTAGTGCTCTGCCGCCGTCCCGTCACGGAACTCCAGCTGGTAGGTGTTGTCATCCCTGAGCCACACCTGCACATACCAGTCGCCGGCCGCCTCATCGTCGACTCGCTCGACGATCACGAAGGCGTTGCCCCGGCCGAGGTTCGCCACCATCCGGCTCAAGGCCGTGGGCCCCGGGTTCCTCGCCTGACGACCGTGCTCGTCTCTCGCTTGCAGCATGGCCCGATCATCCCCCACAGCTCTGACACCCGAAGAGCAACCACGTCACGCCCTCGCTCGCTCCCCACGTTCCCCAGTTGGTTCACTCCGTGAACCAACTGGGGCGAAGAGTAGCTCTGAGGAGAATTCGGGATCGGCATCAGTGCGGGACTTCCTGGTCTGGACGGCTCGGCGCGGCCACACCGGCGACCTTCTGGTCCCTCACCGATGCAAGGCCGAGCCGGAGGGAATGGACGAGGACATCCACTGGGACCTCCTCCAGGAGTGCCTCCACGACGAGGACCTCCCCTTGGACGTGAGGGCCGCTGGGTCCCTACTCCTGCTGTTCGGCCAGCACCTCACCCACATCATGGCCCTCACCCCCGGGCACCTCGACGTCCAGGACGGCCACCAGATCATCCGCCTCGACAGCACTCAGATCCGCCTCCCGCAGCCCCTCGCCACCCCTCTCACCCGACTCATCGAGCAGCAGCCCAGGCAGGGCTGGAGAGGCGATACGCCCGTCACCTGGCTCTTACCCGGCAGTCGGCCGGGAACCCACCGCTCCGCCAGTCTCCCTCGCCCGGGTCCTGACCAGACACGGCATCGCCATCCGTTCCTCATGCGCGACCGCCCTGATCCAGCTTGCCGAGGAGTTGCCGCCGGCGGTCCCGGCCCCGCTCCTCGGGCTCCACGTCATCACCGCGCTGCAGTGCCGCCGCCGAGCCGCAACCGACTGGACCACCTACCTACAGGCACGCCAACAGACCATCGGCAGACTTCATCAGAACAAGAACTGACTGGCCCTTCCGGCAGGCCAGGGAACGTTGCTCCGTATCGTTGACCCGCCAAGTCGGTTCAGCTTTTCGGAGGCTTCGTGCGGGTCGAGGACCATGCCACGTGGGATCAAATCTTTCCGGTCAGATACCTTCTGACCCGCCAGGACGCTGACCTTGAGAGCGACTTCTGGGGGCGGTGCGCCGATGTCGAGGGACTGTTCGCCGACCCGGTGCCGCCGCCACGTGAACTCCTGACTCTGCGCGGGTGCACGCCCGCAGGCCCATGGCAGGCTGTGCTCGCCTTCCCTGACGAGGCCACGCGGTCTTTGGGTAATCTGGACGTCGACGTCTCAGATGAGAGGGGCCCCCAGTTCGCGTGGACCCTGGTGGACACGGTCGTCATCTCGCACTCGCCCAACGCGACCGATCCGAACCTTGTCGACGTCGTCGTCGGTACCGGCGTGATCGAACACAGCGAGGTCTGGCCCGGCGCCGGCCCTGGCACCATGCCTGCCGTTCCGCGTTTTGCAGTAGCCGAAGAGGACTACAGGGGCGGGCCTACCGGCGAATGCCACAGCATCGACGGCCTCCTCGCCCCGCGCAAGGCCCGCCCAGACATCCCCTTGCAGCTCATTGGCTGCGAGCCCGGCGAGCGACTGCTCGCTGCCCTGCGCAACCCGCAAGCCTGGACCCAGGAGTGGGGGGTACTGGTGGCATTGGACCGGTTCGGGCGGGAGATGGGGTCCCATTGGGTCCGTCTGGAGATCGCCAAGGTCAGTACATCCGTGCTGGGCGGGTCCCTGATCGACATCACGCTCGCCGACGGAGGGGACGACGATCGACCCTCGCTGGGTGCCCGACGCATCTGGGAGACCTGGTACCAGGGCTTCCCGACGACGCCCAACCAGTGGGCCTCACTGGACACGGGCGGGCGAGCTGAGTGGCTCGCCCTGATACGCCCTCATCCAGGCGGCGAGCCGGATCGGACTGGGGGAACCCATCACCTTGAGGGACGATTCATCACCGACGAGCCGGGCCTCTATTGCGCGCTGGGCGAAGCACTCATCGGTCCCGGCCGCTGGTTCGGACGAGGACTCGACGATCTCAATGACTGCCTGGGCGGTCAACGCGGCGTTATCGGGCCCTTCACCTTGATCTGGCATGACGCCGACATCGCTCGCCATGCATTGAACTTCACCCTCGAGCACGGCGGAAAGCTCACCTACTTCGAGGAAGCCGTGCAACTCCTCGAGAGCCGCGGCGTCACCGTTGTCCTCCGGTGAATCCACCGACCACCTCGCGGAGCAGCACCACTCTGATGGGACTGCCGAACCGGCCACACGAATACCGCGCGCTTGGAATGACGCTCCCCGCCAGCTGGCGCCAGCGCCTGGACCGCGAAGCGGCGGGAGGCGTACGCCAACGATCAGGGGCAGTTGTCGTCGCTGGTGGCGGTGACGGCGGCCACGAACCGGGGGCAAGGGAGACAAGGACCCGGCGCAGTGGGAACCGCTGGCTCCGGGGGCGCTGTGTCGGTATGGCAAGGAGTGGACTGAGGACAAGCTCCGCCGGGGCCTGTCCGCTGGTGGGTGGAGCGTGAGCGGCTGCTGGACATCGCGGCGGGGCTGCGGCGACACCGTCGTGGAGTTCACCCCGGCCCCGTAGTCGACGCGGTGGGCGAAGGGCCGCTACCCGTGGGGGGTGGCGGCCCTTCGCGCACCGCGGTCAGGAGTGGCGGGCACGGAGCCGGCGGCCCGAGTGCGCTGATGGAAGGCCAGGGGGTCGTACGTGGATGGCTCTGCTGAACCGTCCGGCCCGGGAGCCGTCGGTGGGCGGGCCGACCCCGAAGGAGTGACGCGATGGTGGGGGACCGGCTCGGTGCCGGCGAGCCGGCGACGGGCCAGTGCTGTCGCTCCAGGCCCCCAACGGATCCATATCCAACGCGCCCGCCGCTTCGGCGTTCTTCCTCCTCGAAGTCGAGCGCCGTGGCAAGAACGCGACCTCCGAGCACGTCGAACGACTCCGTCGCTACCTGCACACCTGCCGTGTCCCTCGCGGCTACCTCGACCGGGTCCCCACTTCGCCACTGCCTGGACCGTCATGTTCGAACACGTGGCGGGAACCACGCCCACACCCGCCCCGGCAGCACTGGACGCGCTCCGCGCGGACCTGGAACAACCCCTCTGGCCTGCTCTGCACGGTCAGCACACTGGACGGAGGGCTCACCATCCCGGGCGACAGCGACAGCGACAGCGACAGCGACAGCACCGCCTGCGCCATGCTCGCCGCACGGATCACAGGCCGGAGCGTTCCCGACTCCACCTGTCTCGACACGCTCTACGACCCGTTCCAGGCCTGCTACCGGACCTTCCTCTTCGAACACGACCCGTCGACCACCACCAACATCCACGTGGCGGCCGTACTCGCCCTCGACGGACGACACGACCGGCTGACCCAGGTCCTGCGCTGGCTCTCCCACGCCGTCGCCGAAGGCGGACACTGTGCAAGTGGCACCTGTCCCCGACCTACCCCCACGGTGAACTGGCCCGCATCACGGCGGGGATCGACCACCCCCTCGCGGCCGCCCTCTGCACGGAAGCGGTCGAGACCCTGCTGACCACCCAGAACCCGGACGGCGGCTGGGGACTGTACGGCTCCACCACCGAGGAAACCGCGTACGCCGTCCACGGCCTGGCCACCGCTGCGCACAGCCATGCCCGCGCATACGCTCCCAAGGCGATCGATGCTCTCGGCGCCGCCCACACCCACCTCACCACCCGCCCGGCACGGCAGACCGCCCTGTGGCTCGGCAAGACGCTGTACTGCCTGCGCCCCCTCGTACCCGTGCTGCACCGCACGGCCACCGCACACGCCGAACAGATGCTGTAGTCCTCGCGGTGTGCAGGCCACAGGGGGACGACGGGCCATACCGGTGCGGGAGCGGCACGCGACGACTACGCGGTCAGAGTCTTTGCCGCGGACCCGCCTCGTGACCGCCGGGCCGGAGCAGAGCTTGAACCGGAAGGCCGCTTCCAGGAATCGTTACTTCTAAACCATTCGTGTGAATCCTCGCGGTCTTGGTCGTGGCAGCCGTGTGTCGATGGGCAGAATCAGTCCCGGCCGGCCGCAGGCGGGCCCGGCGACGCTGCCCGTCCGTGCCTCCCGCACGTGACGGCGCAGTTCGTCCGGGTCCGGCCTGAGGCCGGCCGTCGATCACCCAGACCCCGTGATCATCCGCCTTTCCGCGCCACCCAGACCCCGTGGCAGTGGAGGGACTTCCGCCGATCACCGCGCCCCCGTGATCATCTCTGCCTCGTTGGTGTGCACGGCTCGCTGCCGTGGCCCCTCGGCGTTGCCTCGGCATGGGCATACGAGTCGGAGTCCTGTCGGCGGTCCCTGTCCCGGATCGCCCTGTCCCATCTCTCCATTCAGCCGCCCGCACTGACCGCTTTGGCCCCATCCGTCATGGCAACCGGTTCTGACCTACGGATGTGCACCTTCCGCATGGGTCGAGAAGGCTGTCCGAGTCGAGCCTCAGCGGCCGTTCCCGACCTCCTGGGGTATTAGAGCGTGACCGAATCACCGAAGCCGGCCGTCCTGCCCGTGACGGCCTGGGCCAACCGTGGATGGTGCGTGGGAACAGAGGCTGCGGCCCTGGTCCATGGCCACCTTGAGGGGGTGACAACACGCGGGATCATCGGGGACTTCCTCCATGACATCCCCGCCGGTGAACAGGCCGCGGACTTCCACATCCGCTGGCCGGTCGCAGGCGACGTACCGTTACGAGTACGCCTGAGCGTGCGGGACGTTCCGGAACAGGGCGGATCCCGCTACGAGTTGAAGGCCACGGCCGGCCGGCCCCGGGCCTGGGAATGGCCTTCACCGCCGGCCCTGTTAGGCACCCCGGACCTGCTGTGGGACATCTGCGACCAGTCCACCGCCGTCCGCTTCGCCCATCCGAACCCGGTGCCCGGAACCGCTGGCACGCGCGACTGGCTACGGGAGACCTCCGCGAGTCCCTCCTCGATCAGTGTCCTCGTCCACGACGGTGACCGCACCACCTTCGCCGACACGCGCGTACTCGAGGGCCTTCCGCCCGGTCTGACGGGCCGGGTCCTGGAGTACCGGGTCCTCGGCGCGCAGCGGCGGTCCGTCAACCGTCTCGTGCGGTCGACCGGTGTGAAGCTGCCCGAGGGCGGCGCCCTGATCCTGCCCTCCCGCCCGCCCCGGCCCGCGACCATCCCCGAAACCCGCGCTGTCAAGGGTGACTTGACCCGGGATCCCGCACCCCTCGTCGATGTCGTCGTCCGCTACGCGAACGAGCCCTGGCCGACGAGCAGCCGCGTCCTGGACCGGGTCCACCACCTGCGCACCGCCTGGCTCGCGGAATCCGATGGGGAACGCCTGAGCCGTCTCGTGGCGACTCTGGGGGAGCAGCGGCTGCCGACGGAGGCTCTCACCGCGCGGCGCGCCGAGGAGCGGGCACTGACACGCACCATCGGGGGCGCGCTCGAGGACGCGCTGAGGGCAACTCGTGAAGCGGAGAGCCGCGAACGAGCCGTGACCGAAGAACTCCAGGACGCGCGAGCACGGTTCGCCGCCCTCGCCACAAGAATCCGTTCGGGAGCCCTGGCCGCCGCACTGCACGCCGTCGGCCGACGCCTCCGAGCCGCAGAACGGGACGCGGAGGCCGCAGAGGAACTACTCGACGCTCAGACCGTAGAGATCAACCACCTCCGCTCACAGCGCGCCGCTCCCCGCCCCGCCTCCGCCCGGGCACTGACCGAGGTCGTACCGAACAACTGGGAAGATCTCGCTCACCAGACACGCCACGAGTGCGTCCATCTCGTCCTCGCGGACATCACCGAGACCACCCGCCCCTTGCGCGGCCACCCCCTCGAACAGGTCTGGATCCGCCGCACCTGGCAGACCCTGGGCACCTTGAACAGCTACGCCGCGGCGAAGACCGCACACGGCCCCCAACTCCTGCCGCACCTGGGCGCCTACCTGCGCTGGCCGGATGCCGCCACCCTCTTCCCCCCGACGCGCCACGCCCCCCGCGAATCCGCACGCCTCATGGCCAGTCCCCGCCTGCACGAGGCCCGTTGCTTCCCCGTGCCGCACACCATCCACCCTTCGGGCCGGGTCTTCATGGGTGAGCACGTCCGGATCGGCTCCGGCCGCCCCCCGGCCCCGCGGCTGCACCTCTACGACGACACCGGCGGCCGCACCAGACAGATCCACATCGGATACATCGGCACGCACCTCCCCAGTCTCCGCACCAACTGAGCCCGGCCGTCCCACGCCTCGGCTCAGGAGCGGTCGATGTCGTCCGTGTCGAGGGTGCCGGCGGCGATCTGCGCGGCGAGGTCGGAGAGTTTGATCCGGTGGCTGCGGGCGTGGCGGCGCAGTGCGGTGAACGCGCCGTCGGGGTCGGTCCGCCAGCGTTCGGCGAGGATGCCCTTGGCCTGCTCGATGGTGATGCGGCTGTTCAGCGCCGCTTCCAGCTGCTGGTGCTCGGCGATCTGGCGGTCGATCGTGCGCTGCTGGAGGATGGCGATGGTCGCGACGTCGGCGAGGGCCTGTGCCAGGCGTACGTCGGCTGGGGTGAGCGTGCGGGTGTCCTGGTGGAAGAGGTTGAGTGCGCCGATGACATGGTGGCGCAGGCGCATGGGCAGGGCATGGGTGGTGGCGAACCCGGCAGCGCGTGCGCGGGCGGCGAAGGCGGGGAAGCCGACCGTGGCCGCAGGGGTGTTGAGGTCGACATTGAGCCAGATCTGGCCGGTGCGGTGGCATTCGACGCAGGGGCCCTCATCGTGCTGGAGGGCGAAGAGTTCCAGCAGCCGTGTGTGCTCGTCGGAGGCGGCGATCAGCTGGAGGGTGTCGCTGTTGTCGACGAGCATGACGCCTGCGGCGGAGACGTCGAGGAGTTCGACGCAGCGTTCGCACAGTCGCTGAAGGAAGTCGATCAGGTCGAAGTCGTCGAGCACCGTGTCTACGGCTTCGATGACGACTTCCAGGACGCGGGCTTCGCGGTTCATGGCCTTCACTCCTTCGTTCGGCCAGATGCGTCCGGCTCCGGCAGTTCTCGAAAATGCACCCGCCGGGCCACCACGTCCGCGGCGACGTCGGCGACGGGGCGGGCGTGGCGGTAGGAATAGGCGCGCAGGAGCAGCAGGGCCTGGGGCAGGGTGACGTCTGCTTGCACGCTGATCATTCCAGTGGCTTGGTGCACGGCCGCACGGTGGAACTGGGTGTGCCCCTCCGCGGTGGCGGAGACCCCCGGGTCGGGGGGTCTGTCGAGGATGACGGCGAGCATGGCGGCCGCCAGGATCCGGGCGTCCAAGACGGCCCGGGCCGTCATCGGGCCGGGGACGGCACGCTGGAAGGTCACCGTGCCCAGGCATGCGCCGCCCAGGTGCAACGGCATGCAGAACACCGCGCGCACGCCGAGCGCGACCGCCTCGCCCAGCAGCATCGGCCAGCGACCCGCTTCTACGGTGCTCAGTTCGGGCTCGCTCACGGCGGTGAGGCGCGCGGCGGCGTCCCAGGCAGGGCCCTGACCGAGCGTGAACTGCAAGTCCTCGAGGTCCGCGCTGACACCGGGTGAACACCACACCAGCTCGCTGAACCCCTGCGCAGTGGTCAGGGAGACCGCGAGGCCGTCGAAGCCCAGGACGACGGCGCAGCGGGCCGGGTCACCTCCGAAGAAGTCCGAGCTGCCCGTTTCGGGACGGAGCTGAGCGAGGACCTGGGCCATCTCGTCACTGCCCGGCATGTTCCTCACCTCCCCGCCCCGACTCGCAGGCCGCGAGGTTGCCTCCAGCTTAGACCCCGCTCAGGGCTCGGCCGGCCGTCTCCACTCTGCTGGAAGCGCCGGGACGGTGGCCGTCTCGGTCCGGTGTCAGGGGGGAAACGTCACTCCGGACGCGTTCGTGTGAATGCACTGCGTCACGGATGGACCGGGGCGCCGCATGAGCCGTCACGATGACGGCCGTGCCGGCGCCCGCTCTGCCCCGGGGGCTCGGGTGGATCGGGCAGGGACGGCACCGATCCGGGAGGCGCGGGCGGTATCAACTTCAGGGGCTCCGACGGCGCGAGGGGATGGACCGGCCACGCAGGTCGGAGCGGTAGCGCCTCCAAGGACACGACCGTCGTTGGGGTCCGCCTCGGGCCCGTCGACTTCCTCAACCAGACGTGTGCCAATGCCGCCGCTGGAGGCGGCGGAGCAGCCGGGCGGGACGGCAGCGCAGGTGCCGGCGGCGGCGGAGGCTGCGACGGCACGTTCCGTGGGGGTGCCCCGGGCAACGGCGGGAAGGTCGGCTCCGGCGGGACCTGCAGGCGGGGCTTCTTCGGCGATCTGCCCCACACCACGACCCCGGGCGCAGAGGCCACTTCTCCGCTCCGGACGCCAGCCCTTGATCGGGGACCTTTCGCCCGAGGGCTGCGAGTCTCGCCTCACCCGGCGGCCCACTGTCGAGGGCCGGCCCCTCATCGACGCCGACATCCGGGCCGTGATCACCGTCCGGTCCCACAGCCTGCCCCTCCACCTCGATCTCGCCGTCTCCCCGCTCCGGGCTCCCGGGCCGCCTCCCCGGCAGCGACTTCGTGTTCGTCGTCGTACAGGACCTCACCACTGCGAGGACCGCACCAGCGGTCCGCCACATCGGCACCGTCCAACGTCCGCAACCGGCCAACCGGCCAACCGGCCAACCGGCCAACGGCCTCGCGGCCGCACCCTGCAGTCGACGGCAATCACCTATAAACGCTGCGCCCGGGTTGAATCAATATCTGTCACCGCGAGCTCAGGATTTAACGGATGCCGCGAGGAGGGTTTCTACCGCCATGCGGCGGCCGGAAATATTCAACGCACGCAGACCGTCTCAGCGTGCTACTGTCGATCTCGGTTGCAGTTTTGGTACCCAATAACTTCAAGCGCCTCCAGTCGGACTTCGGCCCGCAGGATGTGTTTTGCATTTCCCGGTCATTTCCGGGTGGGGCATCATCGCGGCGACACGACGTCCGCACGGTGCAGACGTCGGTGTATTGCCCCAAAGGAGATATGACATGGCTGCTGGTACCGTGAAGTGGTTCAACGCGGAAAAGGGCTTCGGCTTCATCGAGCAGGAAGGTGGCGGCGCTGACGTGTTCGCCCACTACTCGAACATCGCCGCCCAGGGCTTCCGTGAGCTGAACGAGGGTCAGAAGGTCACCTTCGACATCGCGCAGGGCCAGAAGGGCCCGACGGCCGAGAACATCGTTCCCGCCTGACGCCGGCACGCGTTCTGCAGCTGGGGCCCGCATCCCTCGGGGTGCGGGCCCCAGCTGCATGCATTTCCCGCGGTGTGTCCACCCGCGGCGGTCAAGCGTTGAGAGATCCGGCCGACTGGCCCTCTCGGAGCTGCACCCGATTTCATTTTCCTGGTTGTCGCACCCACGCGGTGCCGCCGTACTTCGGCGTCTGAGCCCACGGATTCCCCGTCCGCCAGATGCGCTTTCGCATTCGATTCGGCCCGGTCTCGCAATTCCCTACGTCGCTCCTATGCTGCGGGAATTCCTTGATGGGTGCCGTCAAGGAAGGTTCCGCATGAACCCCACACGTACGAACGAGCGCTCGTCTCGCACCCGCAGCCGCACCGGCGGCCCCGCTTTCGGCACCGGCGCCGGTTCCGGCCGGGGCAGCCGCTCCGGCTCGTCGGCCCCGAGCCGCTCTGGTGGTCCGAGCCGCTCGGGCGGCTACGGCCGCCGACCCGCCGCGATCCAGGGCGAGTTCGCACCCCCGAAGACGATCACCCCCGCGCTGCCCGCCGTCGAGGCCTTCGCGGACCTCGCGATGCCGGCCCAGCTGCTGGCCACGCTCAACCGTGAGGGCATGACCACCCCGTTCCCGATCCAGGCCGCCACGCTGCCCAACACTCTCGCGGGCCGTGACGTCCTGGGCCGTGGCCGCACCGGCTCGGGCAAGACCCTGGCGTTCGGCCTCGCACTGCTGACCCGTACGGGCGGCCGGAGCGCCGAGCCGGGTCAGCCGCTCGCCCTGATCCTCGTACCGACGCGAGAGCTCGCCCAGCAGGTCACCGCCGCACTCACCCCCTACGCCCGGGCGGTCAAGCTGCGCCTGGCCACTGTGGTCGGCGGCATGCCGATCCACCGCCAGGCCGGTGCGCTGCGCGCCGGAGCCGAAGTGGTCGTCGCCACGCCCGGCCGCCTCAAGGACCTCATCGACCGTGGTGACTGCAGCCTGAACCGCGTCGCCGTCACTGTCCTCGACGAGGCCGACCAGATGGCCGACATGGGGTTCATGCCGCAGGTCACCGCTCTCCTGGACCAGGTACGTCCCGAGGGTCAGCGGATGCTGTTCTCCGCCACCCTGGACCGCAACGTCGACCTGCTGGTCCGCCGCTACCTGACCGACCCGGTCGTCCACTCCGTCGACCCCTCACAGGGCGCGGTCACCACCATGGAACACCACGTCCTGCACGTCCACGCTGCCGACAAGCAGCGGACGACAACGGAGATCGCGGCCCGCGACGGCCGGGTGATCATGTTCCTGGACACCAAGCACGCCGTGGACCGTCTCACTCAGGACCTCCTCGACAGCGGGGTCCGGGCCGCGGCCCTGCACGGCGGGAAGTCCCAGCCGCAGCGCACCCGCACCCTCGCCCGGTTCAAGACCGGTCACGTCACCGTTCTCGTCGCCACCAACGTGGCGGCGCGCGGCATCCACGTCGACAACCTGGACCTCGTCGTCAACGTCGACCCGCCGACCGACCCCAAGGACTACCTCCATCGCGGCGGCCGCACCGCCCGCGCCGGCGCGTCCGGCAGCGTCGTCACCCTCGTCACCCCCAATCAGCGCCGCGGGATGGCCCGCTTGATGACGGCCGCGGGAATCACCCCGCTGACCACCCAGGTCCGCTCGGGCGACGAGGCCCTGAACCGCATCACCGGCGCCCAGGCCCCCTCCGGCATCCCGGTCACCATCACCGCACCGGTGCCCGAACGGCCCAAGCGCAGCACGGCCTCCCGCGGTCGACGCGGGCCCGTGTCGGCTGCCCGGCGCGCGAGCCTGCGGCAGACCGCCTTTGACGCGGCTGCCTGAAAACCACGTGATCAGAACACTGACCCACCTCTGCAGGAGGCACCTTTTGACGCTGGTCCAGATGCAGCCCCGCCCGGCGCATGCCCATGCCCATGCCGACCTCGTCCACCCGACGGTGGACGACGCCATGGAAGCGGCCGGCCTTCAGGCTTGCGATGACATGACCGTCGAGGTGGCCCTGGCCGTCATGGCCGGCGCCCGCGCGGACCATCTGCTCGTCTGCGACGAGAACGGCCTGTGCACCGGGCTGGTCACCCGTGCCCAGCTCACCACCGTCCGCGACGGCGCGGCGTACACGGACCGGGCTCGTCTGCGCGATGTCCTCGGCGACCGCGGGCCGTTCACCTCGCCCATGACGACGATGGCCGAGGCCGACCACGCGATGCGATACCGCAGGCTCACCGCTCTGCCCGTCGTGGACGAACAGGGCGGCGCCCTGGGCGTCCTCGCCCTCAGCCGCTGAACCACCGCACCGTGGTCGGCCCGTTTCCCCTTCACCCTGTGAGGCATCCATGCGCTGTGTCATCGCCCGTTTCCCGTTTGACCTGACCAAAAGCGGTGTCCTGGCGTCGATGAAGGGCGTCAAGCCCGAGCAGGTAATCGGCGAGTCAGTGATCATCGGCCGCCGCACCTACCCCGTCAAACAGGTCGGTCAGGTCATCACCCGCCAGGACCGCCGCGACTTCAGCGCTGGCGAAGTCCTCCGCGCCATGACCCAGCTCGGCTTCACCTGCCGCGGCGGCCTTCCCCGGACCGCCGCGCCCACGCTCGTGCTCAGCCCTCTCCAGCGGGCCTCCGCGATGCTCGGCACGCCCCTCACCGCCTGACGGGTGGCCCAGCGACGCCGCCACCCGATGAGCGAAACGGGCCCGACCGGCACACGCCGGTCGGGCCCGTTTCGCGTACCCAGGGCTTCATGCGCAGGGGCCGGTTCAGTGGTCGGAGCAGCTGAAGTCGCCTATGGTCCGGGCGCTGACATCCGCGATCGGGACGCGGTGATCCCCACCCGTCTCCGGGATCCCCATCGTGCCGTGAAAAATGCGGGCCACATGGAAGTGCAGGTGGGTGGGTGGCCCCTCCTGGGGTGTCGTGCGGTGAAGATCGCGGAGAACTCGCCCAGACGGGCGGAATCCGTCAGCGCCTCCCACACCCGCTGCCTCCACACGGCTTCGGGAGCAAGCCGGCGGCTGACCATGGGCCAGCCGAATCCACCGGTACCGCCGTACAGGTCAGGGGTGCGGATACGAGGCATGCGCGGGCTGGAGTCGTGAACGGGGCCGCCCGGATGCTCTCCGCGTGGCCCGTCAGTCGCAAGACGCAGGTGCCCCGGCACTGGCGCACGGCGTTTGTGACGCGCTCGGACACGACCAAGACCGCTGTGTCCGCGGCCTCCCGCACACTCTGCGGCGAGCACCCCGTCGCTGACCTGCCGTGCAGGCCGCTCCGCGCATCCTGGCCCGACCATATAGGTCTACCTTTCACCGACGGGCCGGAAAATCTATGACGGCCAGAGTAGACATTGGGTGGTGGGGTGGTTATGGTTTCTTTCGTAGCCCAGAGAGACCGCAGGGCCGGGCAGAGACGAACTGCCTGGCAGCAGTACCCGTAGTTGCAGTTGTCGGACGGCTCGGTGGTCGAGTTCCGAAGCCAGGGTTGTTGCAGGAGGCGACGGGGCTGATGACCGGACCGGGTGGCCCGCAGTCATCAGGGGCCGCCGTGAGCGGTACCAGCAGTGCAAGTCAGTAGCAGCACCTCGGTGAAGGCGTCGGCTGCGGGCGCGCGCACCGGGAAGTTCGGCAGTGGGGTTCCAAGCCAGAGCGGATGCAGGACGGGCGACGGGGCTGGCTGCCGGAGCTTGGCGCTTGGTCAGGCCGCAAGCAGTACCAGCAGTACGCAGTATTAGCGGTAAGTAGTGGATCATCCGAGGGATGAACGGAGGAGTTGAGGCGCCATCAGGATCGCCCGGGCGGAAGGCTGAGCCCGGGTACCGCAGGACATCGATAGTGAGGTGGTCTCCGGTCAAGCAACCGCGATCCCCGCATCACCCGTCCCCTTTCGGGCGGGTCAGCGGAAAACAGTAGCCCGGCGCAGTATCAGGGCCGGCAGATGGTGTAACAAGTTCCTTCGGGGCCCTGGTGCCATAGGCGCCAGGGCCCCTCCACGCGTTTCACGAGAGAGGTTCGATGACAGCAGAAAACCCGGCCAGCCCGCTCGGCGGCCACCTGGACGACGACGACTTCCCCGCCTACACCATGGGCCGGGCCGCCGAGATGCTCGGCACCACCCAAGGCTTCCTCCGCGCTCTCGGCGAAGCCCGCCTGATCACCCCGCTCCGCTCAGCCGGCGGACACCGCCGCTACTCCCGCTACCAGCTGCGCATCGCCGCCCGCGCACGCGAGCTCGTGGACCAGGGCACGCCGATCGAGGCCGCCTGCCGGATCATCGTCCTGGAAGACCAGCTCGAGGAAGCCCAGCGCATCAACGCCGACTACCGCCGCGCCGCCGAGTCGGCGAACCCGTCGTCCGCGGTCTGACGCCGTACATCGCGCCCGCAGGCCGCCCGCGGGGCTGTGGCATCCGCGGCGGGCGCACGCCGGCCGGGTTTTCTCTGGTGACAGGGTGTGCGGGCGTGTACCGTCTGAGTCAGCTGTCGTGGTTCGGAAGTTCCCTTTACCCACGTCTTCGGCGTGGGTGTTTTGCTGTGCTGTGCCGCAGGAACCAGGGCGATCACCTCCGCCTTCCACGCCGTGGGAGGCGTTCGTCGGACTGGAAGGCATGAACATGGCTACGGGAACTGTGAAGTGGTTCAACGCGGAGAAGGGCTTCGGCTTCATCGCCCAGGACGGCGGCGGACCGGACGTCTTCGCCCACTACTCCGCGATCAACTCCTCGGGCTTCCGCGAGCTCCAGGAGGGCCAGACGGTGACGTTCGACGTCACCCAGGGCCAGAAGGGGCCCCAGGCCGAGAACATCAACTTGGCCTGACCCTCCCCACCCCTCCGCCCTACGGGAACTTCCAGTCCGGCCGGACGAGGGCGCCTGGAGGGTCGGCGGGACTCGAGGCGTAGGGCACCAGGGCCGCGCAGCATCCATTGCGCGGCCCTGATCCATGTCGGGACTGCCGGCCGTGCTGCACTTCAGCGGTGCGCGGTGCGCGCCGGGCCCTGCCGGGGACAACTGCGGGGTGGGCGGCTCGGCGCTAAGCCAGGCGGGGGATACGCGTACGGACTCCTTCGACGCGTTCTGACCGGGACGCAGCGCTCGCGAGCGGCAAATGTGTGAGCAGTGTGTGGATGTAAGAGGCGGGCAGCGAACACCCGCCCCGGCAGTACGTAGGCCGGCGGCCGCGTGGTCACGATGTCCACCTCGCGCGTTGGGTTCGGCTACCTACTCGGGACCCGGTCCGACGGTGTGCGCTTCAAACCGTGGGGCGTTGCTGCCGATGCCTGCGGCCGAGTGCGGTGTCCGACAGGGTTCTGCGGCCCGGTGCGGCGATCATGGTCGGCCGGGCATCGGTGCCTCGGCCGGCAGCTCTTGGGCGGCGCCGGTGATGAAGCAGCGAGTGGCCTCCGGGTGCAGGGCCTGGGTTTGAAGGTGGTTGAACATGGCGCTGTAGTGCCGTACGTCGGATCGTTTCTCCAGGTAGAGGTCGCTGGTGAACCGCTCCAGATACACGGTCCCCGTGGCGGCGTCCGGAAAGTCGAGGATGGAGAACTGTCCCGAGATGCCCGGATGGGCTCCCGCGGTGTGCGGGAGGACCTGCACGGTGATGTGAGGCTGTTCACCGAGGCGGTTCAGGTGCTCGAGCTGCTCGTGCATGATCTCGGGGCTGCCAACCACGCGGCGCAGTGCTGATTCGTCCAACGACCCATAGGCGGAAATGCCGGGCCGGGTGATGGACACGGGACTGACGACGCAGCCGTACCTCAAGGCGCACGGCGATCTGTTCCTCCGTGGCCAGAGGGATCGTTTCCTCGATGACGGCTGCCGCGTAGGCGGGTGTCTGTAACAGGCCGGGGATCACCAGGGGTTCGTAGGAGCGCACGGAAGCGGCTGCCGTCTCCAAGCCGATGTACACGGCATACGGGACTGCCCCGTCGCCTACCAGGCCGCACTTCAACTTGCTGCCATCTCCATCTGAACCCGGCGCTGAACCAGGCGTCCGAAGGATTCGTCAGGCCGGCCCATGGACGACGAGCCGGTTCTGCGCTCCGTCAACGATGCCGGCCAGGGCCTTGGCCTCCCGCCGGTCCCCACCGAAGAGACCCCGCTGGTCGACGTGGACGATCAGAATGTCGTGGCTGTCGATCACCTCGGAGATGCCCCGGGTCTCGATCGTGTCCGACCACGCGTCCAGGTTCCGGCCGAACTACTCAGGCAGCCCGCACGGCTCGGCAACCGCATCCCAGAAGTCGTTGAGTATCTCGATCGGCCGACCGCGCAGATCAACGATCAACTCGCTATTCGTCATCACAGCAGACAACCAGCCCCCACCACGAGGCGCTCACCGGTCAAAGAGACAGGCTCCTTTCGGATCTTGCCGGGTCCGTCCCCTCCCTCAGCACACCGAGGCACGGCACCGGACGACGCGGACCTGCCGACAAGATCCAAAGGAAACAGTCTAGTGACCTGAGTCTGAGGTTTGTCGTTAGTTTGGTTTGAGTCGTCCGGGTTCGATGATTGCGCCGTCGTCGGTCACGGATGCCCAGCGGGTGGTGCTGGAGGGCTGGTTGCGTCGTCGCGTGACGGCTCAGGGCTTGGCTCAGCGGTCGCGGATCGTGCTGGAGTGCGCGGAGGGGCACTCGGTCATGGAAGTGTCGCGCCGGATGTGGATCGCTCCGGACACGGTCCGCACCTGGCGGCGGCGCTTCTTCGAGTACGGTCTGGACGGGCTGGGCGATGAGCCGCGACCGGGTGTCCCACGAAAGATCACCGACGCGGATGTCGAGCGGGTGATCGTCAAGACGCTCGAAGAGACACCGAAGGACGCGACGCACTGGTCGACCAGGTCGATGGCCGCGGCCACGGGCATGTCGCAGTCGACAGTCTCCAGGATCTGGCGGGCGTTCGCGCTGGCCCCGCACCGGTCACAGACGTCTCTGCTGTCCACAGATCTGCTGTTCATCGACAAGGTTCGTGATGTCGTCGGCCTCTATCTCGACCTTCCGGAGAAGGCCCTTGTCCTCTGCGTGGACGAGAAGTCGCAGATCCAGGCGTTGGACCGGCCCCAGCCGGTCCTGCCGATGATGCCCGGCACACCCGGAACGCCGCAGCCACGACTGTGTTCGCGCCGGCGCCACGACCCCCTTCGCCGCCCTCGAGGTCGACACAGGCAAGGTCATCGGCTCCCCGTACCGCCGCTACCGGGCCGCCGAGTGCAAGACGTTCCCGGCCAAGCTCGACAAGGAGGTCCCCGTCAGCCTGCAGGTCCACCTGATCCTCGACAACTACGCCACCCACAAGACCCCGGACATCAAAAAAAGCGGCTGCTGGCCCGCCCGCGGTTCCACCTGCACTTCACGCCCACCAGCGCGTCATGGCTGAACCTGGTGGAGCGGTGGTTCGCCGGGCTCGTGGCCGGAGGCGACGGCGGCCGGAGCGGCCGGTGCGACTGCTGCACGCGCGCTGAACTTCTGCCGTGCCTTACGCCGCGAGGCGACCGCCCCTTCTGCCCAGCCCACTTCCGAACTCCCGGCCAGCCTCCCCTCTGGGCTTTCGGGTACGGGACCCGACCTCCTGCAGTGTTGAAGACGGACGAGTGCGGGCACACGGGGGAGCCGCGTCCGAGGCCGAGGCAATCCGCCGCGAGCCCTGGCAGCCGGCCTTGCCGAGCTCGTTCACCCTCTGGACACGGTTGTGCTGTCAGTGTGTGTTCCTAGGGTGTGGGGCATGAGCATGATCGGGCGGTACCTCCGCCTCACCCCAGCCGAATTCGAGCGCGCCTGCCAGGACCCGCACTGGGCGGGCGAGCACGCCCGCGCGCTGTACGACCGTGACGACGCGGCCGCCACCGCGCGGGTGCATGAGACCGACAAGGCCTGGCACGCCCTCGATTTCCTGCTGAACCGGCGCGGCTTCCCGGTGGACGTGGTCTACGGAGAGGCGGACATGCCCTGGCCGGAAGGCGAGGACTGGGGCTATGGCCCGCCCCGGCTCCTGACCGCGGACCGGGTGCGCGCTGCCGCCGACGCCCTGGAGGACCACGCTCCAGACACCCTGACGCAAGGCGTCACCCCGACAGACCTGGCTGCCGCGAACATCTACCCGACGACCATCTGGGAGCGCGGCGAGGAACCGGACTGGGTCGCAGCGCACTGGGCGGACCTCGCGAAGTACCTGCGCGCGGCAGCCAGAGAGGAAGACACACTGCTCCTGTGGATCACCTGAACCGCGCTGACCTGCCTTCTCCCCACCGAGCGGTTCCGAGTGGCGCCCACCATCACCGGAGTCTCCTCCACAGGCAACGGAGCCCGGCCTCTTTCCCCGCTCCGAAAGCCGCGCTCAGGGGGTGTGAAAACGTCCGGACACTGCGCCCCTCCACCCGGCGCCGCGCCCGGCCAGGCCGCGCCCGACGAACCGGCTGTACCCGCGCACCGCCAACAGGCGGTTTCTGCCCGTGGGCAGGGCCGGCCCGGTAGGAGCCCCACCGTGCCGCCGACCGTTCATGCCTGCGTCCCGAGGGCTTCAGCTGGCGGGGCAGGAGAGCAGGAGTACGCGTGGTTGGAGCACGTGCCGCCCGGGCAGAGCCCGCGGGGTTGGGTGGTGGCGCCACAGACAGACCGCAGACAGACCGCAGGCCTTGTCCCACAGCGGACGCAGATCCGCAGGCGCGCGGCCTTCCCGGCCTCGCACTCCCCGTTACGCCCGAAATTCGCTCGAAATCTGCTCGGAGTCTGTCCACCCTCACGAACCCGTCGGGTCGCACGGGCCTGATCCCCCGAAGTGGGGGCAGACGGCCGGATGAGGAAGGAGGTTCCGCATGCCTGGAATCCGTACGTGGTTCGGTCTGATTGCGGACCGCGCCGCCGCGCTCGGTGAGCGTCGTACGCAGGTGCAGGCGCGGCACGAGGCCGAGCTGCTGGCCGAGCGGCAGCGGGTCTCAGAGGCCCGCCGGGCCCGTCCGCGCGACCCGGACCCCGCCCGGGCGGTGCCCTGGGGTGTACGGGTCGCGGCCGAGGCCGGCTGGCGCTTCCTCGTGCTGGCGGCGGCCCTGTGGGTCATCATGCGGGTGATCGGTTCGGTCCGGCTCGTCGTCCTCGCCTTCGTGGCCGCGCTGCTGATCACCGCCCTGCTGGAACCGACGGTCGCCCGGCTGCACCGTGCGGGGCTCTCCCGGGGGCTGTCCACCGCCCTGACCGCGCTCTTCGGGTTCGTCATCCTGGGGCTGATCGGCTGGTTCGTCGTCTGGCAAGTGCTCGACAACCTGGACAATCTGTCCGGGCGGCTCCAGGAAGGCATCGAGGAGCTGAAGCGGTGGCTTCTCGACAGCCCCCTCCACGTGACCGAGCAGCAGATCAACGATGTTGCCGGCAGCCTGAGCGATGCCATCGGCACCAGTACCAGCGAGATCACCTCGACCGGGCTCCGGGGCGTGACCGTGCTGGTGGAGATCATCACTGGAATGCTGCTGGCGATGTTCTCGACGCTCTTCCTGCTGTACGACGGCCGGCGCATCTGGCAGTGGACGCTGAAGCTGGTCCCCGCCGCCGCCCGGCCGGATGTCGCCGACGCGGGACCGGCCGCCTGGGGCACCCTGACCGCCTATGTCCGTGGAACCTTGATCGTCGCCTTCATCGACGCACTCTTCATCGGTCTCGGCATCTACTTCTTGGGCGTGCCACTCGCCGTGCCCATCGCCGTGGTGATCTTCCTGGCCTCGTTCGTGCCCCTGGTAGGCGCCGTCGCGTCCGGGGCACTCGCGGTGGTCGTCGCACTGGTCACCCAGGGGGTGTTCACCGCGCTGCTGACCCTGCTGGTCGTGCTCGTCGTCCAGCAGATCGAGGGCCACGTGCTGCAGCCGTTCATCCTCGGAAGGGCCGTACGGGTCCATCCCTTGGCCGTGGTCCTGGCCGTCGCCACCGGCGGAGTGGTCGCCGGCATCGGCGGAGCGGTCGTCGCCGTCCCCCTGGTCGCCGTGTCCAACACGGTGATCGGGCACCTGCGCGCCCACAGCGGGGACGACGGTTCAGCGGACGGGTCCCCCGTGGCGGTCGAGGAGGAGCGGGCGGATCCGCCCGCGGAGCCGGACCAGGAACCTGCCTGACTCCCCGGCTGGTTCCGCAGGACGCCTGCGGCCTGCAGCCCACCGCTCACGCCGCAAGGGTGATCATGGTGCATCCGGATGCTGACGGACGGCGCCGCCTTCCGTGCCGGAGAAGCGGTCGCCTCGTACTCGTGAAGCGACCGCATCATTGCCGGGCTCACGCGGCCCGGGTTCACGGCGAACAGGCCAGTGCTGCCGGAACTCTGGTCTTGGCGCACATTCAGTGAGAGGCGGAATGGTGGAGCGGGTGGTGGCCGCCACCGGGGCGGGCCGGCTGCCGGTCCGTGGCCATGACGGGGGCTGCTGGGGCAGCCGAAAGCGCTTCACTCCGACCGACCTGGGCGGCGTCGTGCTGGTGCAGACCCGGCGCGGCGCACTGGTCCAGGACCTGTGTCGGAGATCAGCGCCGACCGGTCCGTGGACCGCGGAGGGGTCTTCCGCCACTCGCCCCGGTTCAAGCGGCTGTGCCTGGACGTCACGGCCGAGGACGTACCCCGGTTCGGGCTGGTGGAAGCGGCCGGAACCGGAGCACGCTGCCATCGCTGAACGCGATCGAGGTGACCGGTGGGGCCGGACCCCGTTAGGCCGGTCATGGAAACCCTTGCTACCGCCTGGCGGAGGCCTCACCTGGTGTTCGCGGCCTTCGTGCTGGCCCTCGCGTACAGCGCCATCACCGGCGTATCGCAGCCCCAGCCCGCCGCCGCGGCCGCCGCGTTCGCGCAGCCCTTCTCCCATGTCGTCTGGGAGGCGGGGAAGACCTATTCCATCGTGTGGACCGCAGGGACACCCGGAAGCCAGCCGCTCAAGTTGATGAAGGGACAGGCCACAGCTCTCCAGCAGGTGGCGCAGATCGCCACGGTAGACGGCGCCTCGGGCACCTACGAATGGACCGTCCCGGCCGACCTGCCCACCGACAACACGTACGCGATCGCGCTCGGAACCCCACCGGACATCGGCTACTCCGGTCAGTTCACCATCACCGATGACAGCAACCTTGCCACGTCGCCGAACGGGGGACGGGCCCCAGTTTCAACGCCAACCCCAGTGTCGGCCCGGAGTGGGCCCTAGCCACGCCAGCCCTGGCCCCGGGGGCGTCTCGCCGCGTCCGGTTCAGGCTTTGATCTCGCCGAGGGGCATGCGCAGGGTCAGGCTGTGCACTTCGGTAGTGCATCGCCGCACGGGAGCCGGCATGCATTGAGCGGCACGGTGACTGCGGGCTTCGAACCCGTTCCCGGCGGGCGCTGATTGCCCGCTGCCGGGACGGCTGGCCAACTGCTGGAGCGCTCTGCCGGCCCTGACCACCCTGCTTGCCCTCGACGAGCCGACCCGCCCCTGCCGCTGTAGCGCACGCTCTCGGGTCGGGGAGCGGCCGGGGGATCGGGTCCTTCTTCTGGCGGTCGGGGTCGGCGGCACCCCGTGTCGATAGGGCGTGCGCGTCCAGGCTCTCTGACCGATCGCCCAGACGGAGTTCCGATCCGGCCCGTCGACTGTGCGCCCACCGAATGCTGTGGCCCCCGGCGCTGACACGCTGGCGGGTGCAGGGCCTGCGCGCCGCCCCGACGGGACGGCGCCTGGGCCCGCTTTGGGGTGGCGGCCACAGCGGTGCCGTGGGGGAGAGGGATCACCGCTGTGGCCGGGTGCCTTGTACATGCCCTCGGTGCACGTGGGTCAAGTGCGAAACCACCTGTGCGCATGGAGAGGTGGGGGCCGGGTTTACAGACCGGCATGGTGCTCACCTGGCTCGCCCGCAGCGGCGCCAGGCCGGCCTTCGCATTTTGTGTCGTGGGAGCGGCGCGCGCTCCCGTCGGCAGGCCGTTCGCGGTGAGGGCTGCCCTCCGGTGAGAGGGCAGCCCAGGCTTGGGTGAGTCGCCCGGTGACGGGGCGTCAGCAGGTGAGGGTGACCTCGTGCACGACCGGCTGGGGTGTCCAGGGGAAGGAGGCCACGCCGAACGTGCCGCGGACGGTGGCGCCACAGGGGACGGTGCTCGCCGGGCCGCGTACCTCGAGCGTCGTGGTGGTGAAGACGACAGGCTTGTCCTGCGTGAGGGGCGGGGCGCCGGCGCCCACGACCTCGGCGGACAGTGTGGTGGACAGCTCCTTTGTGGCCGGCGTCGGGCTGCCGGGAGAGGGCGGCCCGGCCAGGCTGACCCTGCCGTAGAGCTGCACCGCGTTACCGGTGACCTCCGCGCACAGCCGGGTGAGCAGGCCTGCCTGGAGGCCCGAGTTCCCGCAGGTGGTCACGGTCTGGTCGGCGGTGGCCTCGGGGGTCGCGGCGGCCGGGCCGGCGGCCAGAACGGTCAGGCCGGCAACGCCGACCGCGAGAAGGGCTAAGCGGTTCATGGGGACGTGCTCTCCTTGTGTTTCGTCGGTACGTGACGGGCCATCGACCCGCCTTATGCAATGTGATATTTCACATGACATAAGAAGGTAAGATGATAGCGACCTGAATTCCTTCCGTCAGAGGGTCAAACTCTCCGGTGCGGCCGTCCGACGTTCCGTGGTCGAGCAGCGCAACCTGCGCCTCGCTCTCCGCGTTGTGACACCACGGAGCATGCCGGGGCTGAAGCCGGATCGCGGCGAGGTCACTGGACCGGGTAGGAGGCAGACCCGCCGCCGAGGGGACCGTGAGCGCTCCCGGCGGCAATACTCCACGGCCCTGGAGTCTGAGCACCGTCCCTCCAGGGGCTGGCCGGTATCCGCGTGACCTCCGCACGGTCGACTGCGAGCGGATCGGCCCACTCCAGCGCCGACGGCGCCGAGAACGGTCGGGCCGCGCCTCAAGGCTGGCTCAGCGACGTGTGAAGGCACGGGGTGGGGTGTGTGGGGTGATCCGGGGGCTCGCAAGAGTGATGGGTGGGGCCTGAGAGACTGCTCGGTATGGATATCCAGCGCAGGAACAATGTCACCGTCACCGGCAATCCCCATGGCCCGACGGTGGTTCTCGCGCATGGGTTCGGCTGCGACCAGAACATGTGGCGCCTCACCGTGCCCGCCCTGGTCGAGGACTACCGGGTGGTGTTGTTCGACTACGTCGGCTCGGGCCGCTCCGATCTTTCCGTGTTCTCCGAGACCCGCTACGCATCCCTCAGCGGATATGGGCAGGACGTGGTGGACGTGTGCGAAGCGCTCGAACTTCGAGGTGCGGTGTTCGTGGGCCACTCGGTCTCCGCGATGATCGGTGTGCTGGCCGCCCAGATGGCTCCGGAGCGGATCGGGGCGCTGGTGATGGTGGCGCCCTCGCCCCGCTACATCGACGACGAGGGCTATCGGGGCGGATTCTCTGCCGAGGACATCGAGGAGCTGCTCGATTCGCTGGAGTCGAACTACCTGGGCTGGTCGGCGGCGATGGCGCCGGTGATCATGGGGAACGCGGAGCGGCCCGAGCTCGGCGAGGAACTGACCAACAGTTTCTGCGCTACCGATCCGGCGATGGCACGGGTCTTCGCTCGCACCACCTTCCTGTCGGACTCGAGGGAGGACCTGAAGAAGGTGAACGTGCCGACGTTGGTACTGGAGTGCACGCAGGACGCCATCGCTCCGCGCGAGGTCGGCGCCTTCGTACACCAGACGGTCCCCGGCGCGAGACTGGTCACCCTGGACGCGACCGGGCACTGCCCGCACCTGTCCGCACCCGAAGCCACCAATCAGGCGCTCACCGGGTTTCTGGCGGGCCTGCGTTGATGTGCCGCACCGATCAGCTCGGCGACCCGCACGACGCTGACGACGAGAAGACATCGCACGCGGCGTTCGCCGCGCTGTTGGAGGACAGTGCGGAGGAACTGTATGAGTGCGCGCCGTGCGGGTATTTGTCCACGCTGATGGACGGCACCATCGCGAAGATCAACACGACGCTGCTGGACTGGCTGGGCCTGAACCGGGAGGAGGTGGTGGGCCGGCTGAGGTTCACCGACCTGCTGACCGTGGGCGGCAAGCTCTACCACGAAACGCACTTCGCGCCGCTGCTGCGCATGCAGGGCGAGATCGGCGGCGTCGCCCTGGAGGTCAAAGGCGCCGACGGCGTCCGGATGCCGGTGCTGGTCTCCTCCACGGTCAAACACGGAGCCACGGGCGAGCCGCTCCTCATCCGCACCACCCTCTTCGACGCCCGCGACCGCCGCGCCTACGAAGAGGAACTCCTGCGGTCCCGCAAAGCAGCCGAGGAAGCACGCCGGCAGGCCGAAGCCGACCGCGCCCGCCTCCAGGACGCCCTCGCCGCACTCCAGTCGTCCCTGCTGCCCGACACCCTGCCGCCCATACCCGGCATGGAGAGTGCCGCGCACTACCGCACTGCCTCGCCCGACCGGCTCGGCGGCGATTTCTACGACATTTTCCCCGTCGACGAAAAGCGCTTCGGCTTCTTCCTGGGCGACGTATGCGGCAAAGGCCCCCAGGCCGCAGCGGTGACCTCACTGACCCGCTACACCCTGCGGGCCGCGGCCTTGCACGACCCCGACCCCGTCTCCGCCCTCACCACCTTGAACAGGGTTCTTCACGAGCGCTACAGCGGTGGCGACCCCCGCTACTGCACCGCCATCTTCGGCACCCTCGAACCCGATCCGGGAACCGGGCAGGTCATGGTCCACCTGGCCTCCGGTGGCCACCCGCCGGCCCTGCTCCTGCGCGCCGACGGCACAGCCGACTTCCTGCCCACCCCCGGCGGCCTCCTCGTCGGCATCCTGCCCAACGCGCCCTTCACCCCCGCCATCGCCACCCTGGCCCCCGGCGACACCCTCCTGCTCTACACCGACGGCCTCACCGAAGCCCGCACCGGCGAAAGCCGCACCGACCTGTACGGAGATGAAGCCCTGCGCGCCTTCGCCACCCACCACGCCGGCCGCGCCCCGCATGCGGTCATCGAGGCGATGACCGGCCTGCTGGACGGCTTCGGCGACGGCCTCGACGACGACACCGCCCTCCTCGCGCTAGGCGTCCCCGCCCCCTGGGAGCCGGTATGAACCCACTGGATCTCACCGTCCGAGGCACCCCGAAAGGCCCGGTCGTAGCAGTCATAGGGGCACTCGACTACGAAACCTCCCCAGCCCTGCGCGACCTCCTCCAAACCCTTCCCCTGGAGCGGGGCCAGCGCCTCGTCCTGGAGCTGGCACGCATGCAATTCTGCGACTCCAGCGGCATCAGCGCCCTGATCGCCGCCCGCAACCACGCCCAGTCAGCCGGAGCCGACATCGCACTCGCCGCAGTCCCGGCCAACACCCTGCGCATCCTGCGTGTCGTCGGACTGGACCAGGTCTTCCCGCTCCATCCCGACACCGATTCCGCAATCGTGGCCTGACCCCGAGGCCGGCACCCTCACCTCGCAGTCTCTCCTTCGCGCAGCCACGCACAGCCCCGCGAGGTGGCAACACAGCGGGGAAGCGGCCTCTCGTAAGGGCAGGCCTGCGATCCTGCACTCACGGAGCCGGCCCGCGGACGCGGTTGGGGTTTGTGCGGGTGGTTCCCGGAGTAGGAGTGGGTCGAAGGTGTGCGCCGCGGGCGGATCGGGTGGGATGGGGCATGGCGAGGAGCCCACCTGCCCCGTCGGCGGCCTTTTCTCCCTCGGGTGTGGTGTCGGCCGACACCACTCGCTACCCCGTCCGTTGGCATCCGCGTATCCGGCACGACGGCCGACCATTGACGATCCGGCCGCCGCCGTGCACGTCTGTGACGGTATCCACGGCCTGGCGGATGGTCATCCCGGGTGAGAGCCGGCTCCCTTGTTGTCACGCTGTCTCCCGCCTCAGCCCGAGGAGCGAGCCGGGCGCAGGGGGGCAGTCCGCCACCGCCGGGCGAAGGGTGAACAGTGCCACCGATCCGGTGAGCTCCAGCACCCTGATCATCCAGTGACCGGGTGCAGCAAGCATGAGGCCCCACGCAGGGCGGCTCATGCTTCGATGCCCTGACCTGGTGCGCCAGCGGCACGGCCACGCCCGTGCCAAAGATGGACTTTGCCGTCTCCCCGGCCACCTGGCCATGCGCCCGCGCAAGCCGGGCCCGGGGGGCGTTTCGTACGTGGAAGACCTGTCCAGCAGTTCCGGTGCCCCGGTGCTCCGTCGATGCGCTGGAAATGAGCCGGGGGACCACGCGCAAGAACGATGCAAGGACGACGAATGAACGCCGGTCGAGTCCGGCTCGCGATGCGGAGAGGATCTGGCCGGCAACGGTCAGAAGGGCCATCACGACCTGGGTTTTCGAGCTCACAGCAGCAGCGGCCGCTGGTACGGCGCCGCGCCCAACGGGAATCGGCGTCCGCCCGCCCCATGGTACGGGGGCGGGCGGACGTACGTTGTGGCCGCTTCACCTGAACGGTGATCAGCTGACGACCCGTCGGCTGATCACCGTGTCGGTGGTCCTCAGGGCGGTCACGGTGTCCCTCGGCGGACGGTCGTCTGAGCATGCCGACCCCGGGTCCTGGCCATGGCGATCCTCTTGGAGGCTCTGCACCGTCTGGCGGGCTTCGCGGCGGAGCGGGAAGCGCGGTGCGAACCTGCGGTGGAAGGCGGCCTGCGGCTCCCGGCAGCGGTGCAGCGGTGACACCGCCCTCTCCGTGCCCCCTTGCACGAGCACGTGCTGGCGACCAGGCGTCGGGAAGGGCGGAGCGTGGCCTGGTGTGAGGGCTCGCAGGTATTGATGGGCTTGCACTTCGTCCCGCTGCGCGGGCGGCGTTCCGATCCCGCTACCGGTGGCACCCGGCGATGGCGTGGGCTGCGGTTACGGTCGGTCCGCCGACGACCTTGCTGCTCCTTGGCCGGCAGAAGTTCCCGCTGCTCGCCTCGATCCACGCGCAGATGTTCAAGATAGCGTCGCAGGTCGTGGCCTGGTATGCCGTCGACTTCCGCGACTACGACCTTCAAATGCCCACCGGCCGGCCAACTCACTGAACGGGCCCCGGCCGCGCAGCCTCAGGGCCGGTTCACCCGGCGGTGAACCCTCGATGTGGGAGCGGCGCAGCGCTCGCGACGCCGGCGTGACCTCGATGCTGCACGCCTGGGGCGGCCGGCGCTTCCACTACGACGGCACCGGCCGTGCCCGTCCCCCGTGAAGTCGGCTGCGGGCCAAGTCTGAGCGCATGGGCAAGCCCTGAGAAGCTGTTGTCGTACCGATCAAGCGGCTTGCCGATCGAACGGGGGTCTCGATCGAGTGATCGAGGGCTATGGAACGTCCAGGACCACACCGGCAAGGTCCGGCATCGCCCGGAGGAAGTCCGGAACACTTGCGAGTTCGTCCAGGCGCAGTTCATATGCCGAGATCCTGCGCGCATAGTTGACAGCGAGGTCATCGACCCGGTGCCGCAGATCGGCGCGCGACGCCACCATGACCGAGTCGTAGTAGTCGAAATCCGAACCGATCGTCAGGTCCACGAGTACCCCTTCTTCCTCAAGGACTTCGGCCAGAGTAGGGGGAGTCGGGCCGCTCAACGCGCTCACCAGACGTTGGAGACGTTCCGCTCCGCGGGCGACTGCGAAGACCGTGGTCTCCGATGAGGCGTCGAAGATCACCGCGTGCAGCGCGGATACCAGGTCGCGAGGCGTGGACAACCGGAACAGGCCCGCACGATCGGCGTTGTCCGGCTCCGCGGCGGTCGGCTCCGCCTGATGGGGCTTTGCCGTACGAGCAGGGACGAAGCCCTTGTTCCGTGTGGTGGCGGTCGGTGCTTTGGCGTCGACCTCGTACTCCCAGCTCACCGGAATAGGCTTCTGCTCCAGGAAACGCTCGGCATCGTCGCGGTAGTAGGTCGGGATCGCATAGCGGTCCAGGCCGGCCGTCAGACGCCACACCAGGCCCACATAGACGGCGACTTCCTCCATGCTGTTGTTGTTGACCGCCCACTCGGTGTAGGGCGTCCCTTCCTCAGGCCATTCCTGCCACAGGCCAGGCCAGTGCCGAGTCACCGCCCGGTCATTGCCCGGGAGGTAGTGGAAAAGATGGACGCCGCCTGTCATGGCGGCCTCGAAGCGGATCGGATGCACCGCGCCAGCCTAGCCTCGGGCAGCTCGGCGACGCTCCACAATTTCGTGCCAGAGAGGCCAGGCGACCGGGATCAGCGATCCCGTGACCACGTCACTCCCCGCTTGTCCCGATCGGGTGATCGTGGTCGGTGCCGGGTATGGAAGCAGGGCCTCTTGGCAGCTCGAAGGGCAGCCGCTACAACAGTCGATTCCGCACGCGCCGAGATGCCGACACGACGGACCGGGGGTCCTACCCGGCGGCGTTGGTCGGGACGGGACCGAGGAGGACGGCGGTGTCTCCCTCCCGGGGAGTGGCCGGCTCCCTCTCCGTGACGGGGTCGAGCCGGTCATCGGCGCGCACCACGAAGAGCGTGTCGTGGTCCGGCCGGAGCGGGGCGGTGCCCGGCTGTACCGTGAACCGGGCTCCCCGCGCGTAGCGCTCGGCGAGGACTTGTCGGCCCAGGGAGGGGCCGAAGAGAATCTCGCCGCCGGTATGGGGAGCAACCACGCTGTGGCTGTCGTGTGGTGGGCCGACCCTGTAGACGGGCCCCTCGACGGTGTCCTGCATCACGATGGAGGCGAGCGCGTTGAAGTCGTCGTCGTCGGTGGCCAGGAAGACGGCCGTGACACCCTCCAGCCGAGCCCCGGGGTTGGTCGCCGTGGCCAGCAGATCACCCCCGGCCAGCTCGATCCCCGCTGCCTTGATCGTCTCCCGCTCCTCGTTGAGCCCCGCCCACATCAGCACGTCGAGGCCGGCGGACCTCAGGGCCCTTCCCAGGCCGACCACCCACGGTTGGCCGCCCACCAGGAGGACGCGTGTGCCCTCCTCCCTGACCACGCCCAGCCGTCTGGCCATGGGAGCCGCCGTCATGGAATACAGCAGAACGGTGCCCACGATCACCAGGAAGGTGACCGGGAGGATCTTCGCCGCCCCGGCCTCTCCCCGTGCCACGAGGCCGGCGGAGAAGGCCGACGCCGTGGCCGCCGCGACGATGCCGCGCGGGTCCATCCATCCGACAAAGGCGCGCTCCCCGCGTGAGAGATCCGTGTGTGCCGCGGCCGCGAAGGCCACGAGCGGACGGACCGCCAGTACGAGGATCGCGAGCAGACCGAGCGAGGGAAGAAGCACCGGTACGAGGGACGCCGGTGTGACGGTGGAGGAGATGGAGATGAACAGCAGACCGATGATCAGCTGGACCAGGGTCTCGAAGAAGGGCCGGCGTGCCGGCATGTCGAAGCCGCGGATGCTGGAGACGGCCAGTCCCACCATGATGGCCGCGATCAGGCCCGTGTCGTCCCGCACGATGTCGCAGCCGGCCGATACGCCGATCACGACGGCGAGCTGCGCCAGTGTCCCCAGGGTCTCGCCGAGCCGGAGGGTGCGCAGTGTGAACCAGAGCAGAGCGGTGCCCACGCCCCCGCCGACCAGCCCGACCGCCATGCTGAGGAGGAACTGACCCAGCTGGTAGCCTCGACCGATGTCGATCTGGTGCGACGAGGCGACCGCGTGGAACGTGAGGGCGCCGAGGATGGCGCCGATGGGGTCGGTCAGCGTCCCCTCCCAGATCAGAATGTGCCGTACCTTGTTGCTCGGCCGCACGAAGTCGAGGATCGGTCCCACGACCGTGGGCCCCGAGACGACGAGGATCATGCCCAGCATCGCGGCCATGCGCAGGGGCATGTCGAACATCGCCGGTGCCACCGTCCCCGTCACGAGGAAGGTGAGCAGCACGCCGTACACGAGCAGCCTGCCCACCATGCCGCGGGTGTGGTGGGCGAGTTTGCGCAAGTCGAGTCCCAGACCGGCGTCGTAGAGGATCACCGCGACGGACAGCGACACCAGGGTGGAGAAGCTGGGCCCCAGCAGGTTCTCCGGGTGGATGACGTCCGTGATCGCACCGGCGGTGAACCCGGCGGGCAGCAGGATGAT
The DNA here is from genome assembly GCF_042891345.1 of Streptomyces sp. NPDC001903. NCBI lineage: Bacteria > Bacillati > Actinomycetota > Actinomycetes > Kitasatosporales > Streptomycetaceae > Streptomyces > Streptomyces sp. NPDC001903. The sequence goes on along the minus strand of NZ_JBIASZ010000002.1, from coordinate 40,427 downwards.
CAGGGCTGGGACTCGCAGCCTGCTCGCCAGGATCTGCGCTCCTGTGGCGAGCACCACCGTCAGGGCGAGCCCGAGAAGGATCTCGTCTTCGGTCACAGCGTCGTCCTTCCTCGGAGCCGGACGGAGGGCATCCGGTGTGGATCCGGCCAGGGGCCAGCTGTTGCGTGCTGCACCACCGTCCCGTGGGAACCCGTGGTTGCCCTGGCGAACGCCCCTGCTACGTCCGTCAGCTGTGAGGTACGGCAGCAACAGGGCAGGAGGCGTGGTGAATGAGGGCGTGCGTGACCGAACCGACGTGGGAGCCCCTGGCCGCCCTGCGCCGGCCGACGACCACAAGCCCCGCGTCGTGTGCCGCCCATCAGCACCCACATGCCCGAGAGGACTGGTCATGAAGCTACCGAGTCGCTGAATCGCCGTCGTGCACCGCATTCGGTGACGTTGCCGAAGTGCCCCATCTGGCCGACCGGCCGGTGGCGACAGCCGAGCGGCACATCGGATGAGGTAGACCGTGCCGAGACGGAACGTGGTCGCAATCCCCACGTCGCATGGCGCCTTTCCACCCGCTATCGCGCGGTTCACCGTTGACAAGCATCTGCCATGGCGAGGACTTGCCGTCATGAGGCCTTCACGACGGCACTCACGGGTCGATAGACCCATGGCATGTCCTCCCCCTCTCATGCTTCCGCCTTCCGGCGCCGGCGCTGGCAGCTGATCTCGGCCGCCACCGCCGTGCCGCTGCTGGCGTCGGGGCTTGCGGTCCTGCAAGCGCCCGCCCAGGCCGCTCCGAGCAAGCCCACCCATCCCTCCCAGTCATCGGCGACCCACAAGGTCACCCTGGTCACCGGCGACGTCGTCACGGTCACCACGATGGCCGACGGCAAGCAGAGCGCCGAAGTCGACCGGCCCGACGGTGCCGTCGGCGGCGTGAAGATCCAGCAGGTCAAGGGAGACCTGTTCGTCATCCCGGACGAGGCGGCGCCGCTGCTGGGCACGGACAAGCTGGACCGACGCTTGTTCAACGTCACCGATCTGATCGAGATGGGCTACGACGACGCGAAGTCGGCTGCAGTGCCGCTGATCGCGACATACACCCAGTCGAAGTCCCGTTCGGCCGGCGAGCCGGCGGCCCCTCGTGGCAGCAAGGTGGCCCGCCGGCTCAAGGGCATCGGCGGTGCCGCGCTCAGCACCGAGAAGCGGCAGGCTCGCACCTTCTGGACCACCGTCGCGCCGCAGGGCAGCCCGTCGCTGGGCGAGGGCGTGGCGAAGCTGTGGCTCGACGGTCGCGTGAAGGCCGGCCTGAAGGAGAGCGTGCCGCTGATCGGCGCGCCCGAGGCCTGGGCGGCCGGGTACGACGGCAAGGGCGTCAAGGTCGCGGTGCTCGATACCGGCGTCGACGTCAACCACCCCGACTTCTCCGGCCTGATCGACGGCACGGCCAGCTTCGTGCCGGGTGAGGCCGTCACCGACGTCAACGGTCACGGCACCCATGTCGCCAGCACGATCGTCGGTTCGGGCGCCGCCTCCGGGGGCGCCAACAAGGGCGTAGCCCCCGGCGCCGACCTGTTCGTCGGCAAGGTCCTCGGCGGTGCGGAGGGCTCCGGCCAGGACTCCTGGGTCATGGCCGGCATGCAGTGGGCCGCCGAGTCCGGTGCGGACGTCGTCAACATGAGCCTCGGCGACTCCTACCCGACGGACGGCAGCGACCCCATGTCGCAGACGGTCGACGCGCTGTCCGCGCAGTACGGCACGCTGTTCGTCATAGCCGCCGGCAACTCCGGCCCGGAGAGCATCTCCGCCCCGGGCGCGGCCGCCTCGGCGCTGACCGTGGCCGCCACGGACAAGCAGGACCGGCTCGCGTCCTTCTCCAGTACCGGCCCGCTGGCCCACTCCGGCGGCATGAAGCCGGACATCGCGGCGCCCGGCGTGGACATCACCGCGGCCCGCTCACAGGAGATGACCGGCAGTGGCGAGGGCCCTTACCGCACCCTCAGCGGCACCTCGATGGCCACCCCGCACGTGGTCGGCGCGGCGGCGATCCTGGCCCAGCAGCACCCGGACTGGACCGGCGCGCAGCTCAAGGAACACCTGATGAGCACCGCGAAGGGCCTGGACGGCGGGTACTCGCCGTACGAGGTGGGCACCGGGCGTGTCGACGTTGCCGCCGCAGTGCGCACCACGGTCCGCGGCACCGGATCGCTCTTCTTCGGCAACTACACATGGCCGCACGAGCCGAGCGACGCCGCCGTCACCAAGGACCTGACCTTCACCAACACCGGTGCCGCCGACATCACCCTGAACCTGGCGCAGACCGGCGGCGGACCGTTCACGCTGGGAGCCACGAGGGTGACCGTCCCGGCGCGCGGCACGGCCGCCGTTCCGGTGACCGGTGACCCGAAAGCCGCGGCCGCCGGCCGGCACGTCGGCTACGTGACGGCCACCGACGCCGACACCGGGCAGCCGGTGACCCGCACGTCCGTGGCGCTGCTCAAGGAGGAGGAGCGCTACGACCTGAACATCAAGCTGGTCGGCCGGGACGGCAAGCCCGCCGCCGGCTGGGTCACGGTCAACCTGGCCGGCGACTTCTGGCCCTGGTCGCTCTACGTCGACGGCTCGACGACCATGCGCATGGCACCCGGTACGTACACCGCCGCGGGATACCTCGACGTGGCGGGCGAGAAGGCCGACCGCTCGGGTCTGGCCGTGCTGGTCGACCCGGAGACCGTACTCAAGGACAGATCCGCGGACGTGGTGCTGGACGCGAGTAAGGCACGCCTGCTGCAGACCGAGGCACCGCAGCGCAGCGAAGACCGACAGCGCAAGGTCGACTTCAACGTCCACTACAACGGCCTCGACCCATTCACGGACTACCGCAGCGCGTACGTACTGCCGCCGATGTACGACGACGTCTACGTCGCACCGACGGAGCCGATGAAGCAGGGCGAGTTCATGCTGACCACCCGGTGGCGCAAGGGCGAGCCGCAGATCAGCCTGAGCACGCCGGGCGGCCGGCTCCACTTCGAGGCACTGGTGCAGGCGGGCAGTTCCCTGCGCACCGCCCGCGACACCCTGGACGCCGTCTACGCGGGCAACGGCGCGACCGCCGCGTACAAGAAGGCCAAGGCCAAGGGCAAGGTCGTCGTCATCGACCGCAGCGACGGGGTCTCGCCCCAGGAGCGCACCGAGGCCGCGGTCGCGGCCGGTGCGAAGGCGCTGATCGTGGTCAACGACGGTGTCGGCGGGCTGATGGAGTACGTCGGCGAATCGAACATCCCGGTCGCCACCGTGCACCGCGAGGCGGGCAAGGCCCTTGTCGCGATGGCCAAGGCCGGCCGTCACAAGCTGACCGTGGAGCAGACCGAGTACACGCCGTTCGTCTACGACCTCACCCGGGAGTACCCTGGCCGGGTTCCGGACCGGGCCCTGGTCTACAAGCCGACCAAGGACGACCTCGCCCGGATCGATGCCCGCTACTACTCGGCCACGGACGGCCGGTCGGCGGAAGGCTATCGGTCCGACTTCACCCTCAGCCCGTCGGTCAACTTCCCCGAGCGCGAGTGGCATCCGGGCACCCGTACCGAGTGGGTGACCCCGGGCCAGGTCTGGAGGGAGTTCCACGCGCAGGGCGTCGACACGGCCCTGCCGTGGGTGATGGTGTCGGGCGACAACACGTACGCCAAGGGCAGCTCCACCCGGCTGGACTGGTTCGCTCCGGCGACCCGGCCCGGCCAGAGCGAGTCCTTCGGCGTGTACAACTCCCGCTGGCAGAACCAGATGACCTGGAACGTGCAGGCGTGGGCCTCCTCCAGCGAGACCATGCGGCTCGGCGGCTTCCTGCAGTGGGGCGAGACGCCGACCCACCTGCAGGTCTTCCAGGGCGACAGGCTGATCCACGACAACCCGCACAGCACGGACATGCAGTGGGTGGAGGTCCCGGCGGGCAACCTGCCCTTCCGCGCCGTCCTCGACGCCGAGCGGCCCGGTGACCTCTTCCGCCTGTCGACGCGCACCCACACCGAGTGGACGTTCATGTCCGACACCGTCGACTCGGAGTTCTTCGAACCGTTCCCGGTGCTGAACCTGGACTACGCGCTGGAGTCGGACCTGCACGGCGACGTCAAGGCCAACGCGACTCAGGAGATCGCGCTCAAGCCGGTGTCGATGGGCCTCGGCACCGTACCGGGCACCGTCAAGTCGGTGCAGCTGGACGTCTCATACGACGATGGGGCGACGTGGCAGAAGGTGACCGTGACCAAGGGCGCCGGCGGCCGCTGGACGGGTTCGTTCAGGACGGCCAAGAAGCCCGGCGGCTTCATCTCGGTGCGTGCGAGCGCCGAAACGGACAGCGGCTTCAGCGTCAGGAACGAGATCATCCGGGCGTACGGCCTGCGATGAACCGCACTATCGGTCCCCGGGGCGGCGACGCCCCGGGGACCTTCCCCTCGCACCTGTTCCCACCAGGGACTATTCAGAGTCTGCCACCATGGCGGATACTCTCCCCGCTGCGGCAAGCGGAAGAGAGTCGGTCGCCGATGCTGGATGTCCTGGGCCTCGACCCCGACGACGAACGTGTCTACCGGGCGCTGATCGGACGGTCGCACTCCACCGTGCTCCTGCTCAGCGACGAAATCGCCCTCCCGCACGCCCACGTCGACAAGGTCTTGTCCCGTTTGGTCGAGTGGGGGCTGGTGACGAGGTCGGCGGACGGCCGGTTCACCGCCGCGCCGCCCGCCATGGCCCTGGGCGCTCTCATCAGCCAGCGCCGGGACGGGCTGCGCATGGCCGAGCACGCCCTGGTGACCTTCGCCGAGAAGCACCGGGCGGCGATGACCGGGAGCAGCATCAACGATCTGATCGAGGTCGTCACGGGCCCCGACGCCATCCGCCACCGCTTCCTCCAGGTGCAGCAGGCGGCCCGCACACAGGTCCGATCCTTCATCACCGCACCGTTCGTCGCCCTGCCGCCCGAGGAGAACACCGCCGAGCCCGTGGCCATCGGCCGCGGCGTGCAGTTCCGTGCGGTGCTGGACAGGGCCGTGCTGGCAGAACCGGGCATCGTCGACGACGCGATCGACTCATTGGGCAGGGGCGTGCAGCTCCGGGTTGCCGACGAGCTGCCGATGAAGCTCGTCCTGGCCGATGCCGACCTCGGCCTCGTCCCCCTCGCGGTCACACCGGACGGGGAGCCCGGTGCCGTGCTGCTGCACCGCAGCGGCCTGCTGGACGCGCTGGAGGCCCTGTTCGAGACCGTATGGCGAGCCGCCCACCCGCTGTCGTTGCCGGCCGCGGACGCAGGACCCGAAGCCACCGTGGAGGTCGGTCCGCTAGGCCCGACCGAGCTCGACCGCAGGATCCTCGGGCTGCTCCTGGCCGGCCTGACGGACCTGACGGCCGCGGCACAACTCGGTCTGTCGCCGCGCACGCTGCACCGGCGCCTGCGTCACCTGATGGACATGGCCGGAGTCCGCAGCCGGATGCAGCTCGGCGCCCACGCCATACGGAAGGGCTGGGCGGAGCTCCCACGGACGTGACCGCTAGCGACGGCGGGCGGTTGTTTGTACGCCGGGCACATCCACCGCCGGGTTGGCTGTGCTCTCAGGACGGCTCCGGGCGTGGCGGCCTGTTCATGGTGCCTGGCATTCACACCGAACCGATGGTGTGCGTGTCGGTACCAGTGCCAGGAGGGCAGCCGATGAGCGCAGTCGCAGCGGAGTCCGGAACCGCCGGAGTCCCGAGGGGGCCGGCGGTTCGAAGTCCCCGGCCGGTCGCAGCGGTTCGCTGCCGACGAGCCGGGGCGGAGCGCGATACAGAACGCGAGCTGGGAGCTCTCCTTCGGTCTCGGACCGTCCTGACACGGCATCGTTGAGCGCTTCGCGGTACCGGCGAAACGCTTCAACCAGACGGTCACGACGGTGATGTTGCCAACTGAACGGCATGGCCTCGGCCGGACATGATGCCGACCTCAGCATGCGGGATGCTCCACCACGCAGTCTCTCCGCGGAACAGGCCCGCGACCCCTCCCAGTCCCAGGTGTCGTAGTACGCGGGCACCTCTGCGGGCGGCGCCTTGGCGGGAAGGTGACCGCCATGAACGTCATCAGCGGCGACGTCGACGTGAGAGCGATGCGTTCGAGTACCCCAGACGTCTGGGTGAACGTACCGCAGTCCTCGGTGGCTTCGACAACGCTACGGGCACGGCCTCACCGTGCCGGGGTGAAGCCGCCCCAGACCGAGAGGGCGCCGCGCGGACCGTTGGCGTCGACGCGGTCCGGTGGTCGGTCAGGCGAGGTCGGGGAGGGGGCGCCGGGCGACCTCGTGGGCGTCGTCCGGTGGTACGCCCAGCATGCGCAGGACCATCTCGGCGAGGTTCACCGCGGCGTCATCGCCGTCCACGTCGGGGCGGGCGAATCTCAGCTCTACCAGGGACAGCAGGGTTCCACCCAGTGCGGACAGGGCCACTATCGGGTCGACGGCGGTGAAGCGGCCGGAGGCCATGCCGACCTCGACGTCCCGGCGGGCCCGTCGGGCCAGGCCGTTGTCCGAGTGGATGTGGCCCAGGCCGCGACGGCGCAGCACCTGCATCAGCTCCGGGTGCGACTCGGCCATGCGGGCGCTGAGCCGGAAGCCCGTCGCGACGAGCTCCGCGGGGTCGTCGATGCCGGCCAGGCGCTCGTCGAAGGTCTGGCCGAACTCCTCCAGCGCGTCCTGCACCGCGGCCTCGAACAGCTCCGTCTTGGAGTCGAAGTGGTTGTAGAACGAGCCGAAGCCGACGTCTGCGCGCTCGGCGATCACCTGGATGCTGACGCTGGTGTCCCCGGTCTCGGCGAGTATCTGGCGGGCCGCGCGGACGAGAGCTCCGCGGGTCTCGGCGCGACGCCGCTCGAATCGGTTGCTGGGCGGGGCTGACGTAGGCATACGCAGAGTCTAACCGTGGAGACGATGATGATCGCAGTCCTGATGAATTCATCATCTCCTGCAGCGAACCCCTTGACGATAGAACTCTCACACTTGATGATTTCCTCATTACGGCAATGTTGCTTGGAGGACACCATGTCCGAAACCCGCGTCAACGCAGTCGGCGTCCCGGACGTCAGGACGGCCCATCAGGACCTCCACAGTGCGCAGGGAGCCCTGCGCGGCGAACATCCCGGGCGGTCCCGCAACCCCGTGATCAAGGTGGCCGACCTGGCCTGGCTGGAGTTCGAGAAGCCTGACCTGGACCGGGCCGAGGTCTTCGCCCGGGACTTCGGCTTCGGTGTCGCCGCCCGGAGCGAGAGCGAGCTGTGGCTGCGGGGAACCTTCGCCGGCTCGCCGTGCATGGTGATCCGGCGCGGCCGGACCTCCCGTTTCATCGGCCCGGCGTTCCGCGCCGCCGAGCGGGCCGACCTGGACCGGCTGGCCCGCGCCACGGGCACGTCCGTACGGGACGCGGACGTGCCCGGCGGCAAGGCGGTCGACCTGCTCGACCCCTCCGGCTTCCCAGTCCGGGTCGTGCACTGCGGTCAGGAACTTCCGGCGCTGCCCGAGCAGCAGCCGCTTCTGCTCAACTTCGGCACCGATCACCGTCGCACGAACGTCACCCAGCGCCCGCCGCGTGAACCCTCCCGCATCCAGCGCCTGGGCCATGTGGTCCTGGAGACAAGGGTGTTCGGGCGCGCCCTGGACTGGTACCTGGACACCCTCGGGATGATCGTGTCCGACTTCCTGTTCCTGGACGGCCAGCGCGGCCGTGGCCCGACGATGGCGTTCATCCGCTGTGACCAGGGCAGCCGGGCCGTTGACCACCACACGCTGGCCATGCACCTGGGCCCGGGCAACGGCTACGTCCACTCCGCCTACCAGGTGACCGACCTCGACTCGATCGCCGCAGGCGGCGAGTACCTGGCCGAGCGCGGCTACCAGCGCAGCTGGGGCATCGGCCGGCACGTCCAGGGCAGCCAGCTCTTCGACTACTGGCGCGACCCCGACCGTTTCATGCTGGAGCACTTCGCAGACGGCGACCTGTTCTCCTGCGACCTGGAGCCCGGCTGGGCACCCATGTCGACCACCGGCCTGGCCCAGTGGGGACCTCCTGCCACCCGTGACTTCCTCGGCGCGAGCCCCTCCCCGCAGCGGGTCCGTGACGTCATCGAAGCCCTGCGAGGCGACAACGAGATGGACCCGGCACGCCTGCTGGGCCTGCTCAAAGCCGCCAAGTCCTGAAACCCAACCCCCTCACGAAGGTACTGATATGAGCACCAACGTCCTGCGCACCGCCGACGGATGGTGGGTCCTCCGCGGCGACCGGGCCGTCCACGTCGACACCAGGGCCGCCACCACCGCCGAGCTGATCGCCGACCGGGCGGCCGTGCGCGAGGCCGCCCTCTCCGGGGAGACGGGCACGCCCGTCGCCGACCTGGTCGCCCTCTCGCCGGTGACCACTCCCTGCCGGGTGGTCGCACAGATGGTCAACTACCGCAGCCACGCCCGCGACTCGGGCTTCACCGGCGACATTCCGCCCGCCTTTTTCCGCAAGGCGTCCGGGTCCTTGAGTGGCCCGGGTGAGGCGATCGTCCGCCCGTCGCACGTGAAGTTCCTCGACTACGAGATCGAGCTCGGGCTCGTCATGGGCGCACCCCTGCCCGTCGGCACTGTGGTCGAGGAGCGTGACCTGCCGTCGTATGTCGCCGGGCTGGTGATCACGAACGACGTAAGCGCCCGTGAGGTGCAGCTGACCAAGACGCAGTTCTACGAGAGCAAGTCGTACCCGACCTTCACACCGGCCGGCCCCTACCTGGCGTTGCTGGAGCCCGAGGACTTCGCCCGTTTCCTCGATCTGCGGCTGCGGCTGTCGGTCAACGGCGAGCTGCGTCAAGACCGCACCCTCGCCGACATGATCGTCCGCCCGGCACAGGCGCTGACCTTGCTGGCCCGCTTCCAGACCCTCGACCCCGGAGACCTGCTGCTCACCGGGACCCCCGGCGGCACGGCCCTCAAGGCCCCGCCCAAGGCCGTCGAGAAGATCGGCGCGCTGCTGCCGCCCGCCGTGAAGTGGAAGGCGTTCTTCAAGAGCCAGGCCCGTAACCCGCACTACCTGCACACGGGTGACATGATCACGGCCACGATCTCGACCCCGGACGGGCGGATCGACCTCGGCGAGCAGCGCACGCCCGTCACGGACGCGAAGTAAGACCCGAGGTGAGCCGCACATGACCGCCGACCAGGCCGGACCCCGGGACACCGCACCCGGGCCCGCACAGACAGCCCCCGCACCCGTCGTGATCATCGGAGCCGGGCCGGTGGGCGTGACCGCCGCCCTCCTCCTCGCCCGGCGCGGTATCCGCACCGTCATCCTGGAACGCCACCAGGACGTCTACCCGCTCCCGCGTGCCGTCGCCACCGACGACGAGGTGCGCCGCATCCTCCAGGCTGCGGGCGTAGGCGAGGAGTTCGCCGCGATCGCCCGCCCCGCGAACGGACTTCGGCTGCTGGACGCCCGCCACCGGGTGATGGCCGAGTTCCGGCGCGCCGAGCACGGCCAACACGGCTACCCGCAGACCAGCATGTTCGACCAGCCCGAGCTGGAGCGACTGCTGCGCGACGCCCTCGCCCGCCGCCCGGAGTGCGAACTGCGGGGCGGTGTCGAGGTCACCGGCGTCGTCCCGGACCCGGCCGGCCCCGTGCACGTGACCTACCGCGACGACGACGGCGAGCATCATCTGTGGGCCGAGGCGGTCCTCGGCTGCGATGGCGCGGGCAGCCTCACCCGCGAAGCCATCGGTGCCACATGGGAGGACCTGCGGTTCGAGGAACGCTGGACCGTCATCGACGTCCGCACGAAGGCCGACGTCCGCTGCTGGGAAGGCGTCGACCAGGTCTGCGACCCGCACCGGCCGGCGACGTTCATGCGCGTCGGCGAGGACCGCTACCGCTGGGAGTTCCGGCTGCAAGACGGGCAGCAACCGGTCCGCGAACTGATCGCCCCGTGGCTGTCGCCCTCGTACGACGGGGACTTCGAAGTCGTACGGGAGACGCATTACACCTTCCGGGCGCGGGTGGCCAACCGGTGGCGCAGCGGACGGGTCTTCCTCCTCGGCGACGCCGCCCACCTCACCCCGCCGTTCATCGGGCAGGGACTCTGCTCGGGCCTGCGGGACGCCTACAACCTCACCTGGAAGCTCGCCCGAGTCCTCCAGCAGGGCGGCGACGAGCGGCTGCTGGACACCTACGAGAGCGAGCGCAAGCCGCACGCACGGCACGCGATCCGGCTCGCGGTCGCCATGGGCTGGGCCATGACCGGCGGCCAGGACGGCGCCGCCGCACTACGCCGCGGGATCCTGGCCGCGGCCTGCCGCATACCCGGCCTCACCGCGGCGGCGGGCCGCGACCTCAGCCCACCCCTGACCGCCGGGCCCCTAGTCCGGCGCCGTATACGCAGGAGCCTCGTGGGCACCCACTGCCCGCAACCATGGGTGGTGGGACTCGACGGCCGGCGCACCCGTCTCGATGAACTGCTCGGCGACACCTTCACCGTCCTGACCGCCGCCGAACCCTGGCCCACGCTGCGCGCCCGCGCCCACGGGCTCGGCGTCCCGGCGATCCCCGTGACCGACCTCCGTGACGACAGCACGCTCGCCGCCTGGCTGCGCGCCGGCCGGGCGGACGCCGTCCTGCTGCGCCCCGACCGCGTCGTCATGGACGTCGTCCCGGCCGGGAGGCACGACTTCACCGACACCGCCGCCTGGGCGTCTCTCCTGCACACCACGCGCAGCCCCGCCCCTTCCCCACGGACCGTAGAGAACAGCCTGCTGAGGAGCGCCACACGATGACCAGGCCGTACCCGGACCCCTTCACGACGCCCGATGCGCAGGCCGTCGCCCACAGCCGCATCATGGACTTCGCCCGCCACGCCGGGCTCGACGGGACCGACTACGCCGTCCTGCACCGCTGGTCGGTCACTGACCTGGAAGGCTTCTGGGGCGCGGTGTGGGAGTACTTCGACATCGACGCGGACAGCCCATACGACCAGGTGCTCGCGGAGGAGCGGATGCCGGGCGCCCGCTGGTTCCCCGGCGCCACCCTCAACTACACCCACCACGCCCTGCGCAACCTCACCGACGACACCGTGGCGATCATCGCCCTCGACGAGACCGGCTCCGGATACGAGGTGACCGGCGGTCGGCTGCGGGCACAGGTGGCCTCCGTTGCCGCTACCCTGCGCGACCTGGGCGTCGGTGGAGGGGACCGGGTCGTGGGCTACCTCCCCAACACCCCGCACGCGATCGTCGCCTTCCTCGCCGCCGCGAGCCTGGGCGCCGTGTGGTCGGTCTGCGGGCAGGACTACGCCCCCAAGGCCGCCGCCGACCGCTTCGCCCAGCTCGAACCCACCGTCCTGATCTCCGCCGACGGCTACCTCTTCAACGGCACGACCCACGACCGCCGCGCGGCCACCCTCGAACTCGCCGGTGAGCTGCCGACGCTGAAGGCCGCGCTGCTGGTGGACCACGTGGGCCTGCCGTGGCCGTCACACGCGTACCCGTCACTGGTGGTGCCGTGGGAGGACGCCGCCACCCGCACCGAGGAACTCATCTGCACGCCGGTGCCGTTCGACCACCCGCTGTGGGTCGTGTTCTCCTCGGGCACCACCGGCCTGCCCAAGGGCATCGTCCACGGCCACGGCGGCGTCCTGCTCGAACATCTCAAGACCCTCGGCCTCCACTCCGACCTCGGCCCCGGCGACCGCCTCCTGTGGTACACCACCACCCACTGGATGATGTGGAACCTTCTTGCCTCCACGCTGCTCACCGGCGCCACCACGTGCACCTACGACGGCAGCCCGGCACCCTTCGCCAAGCTCGACGTCCTGTGGGAGCTGGCCGCGCGCCACCGTGTGACCGTCTTCGGCACCAGCCCCCAGTACCTGCTGGGCATGGCCAAGTACGGCATCGACCCCTCGGCGCACGACCTGTCCTCGATCCGCATAGTCGGCTGCACCGGCTCCGCCCTGCCGGCCTCCGCCTACCCCTGGGTCCGCCACCACGTCGGCGACCACGTCCTGCTCGCCTCCGTCAGCGGCGGCACGGACGTCGTTTCCGGCTTCGCCGGCAGCTCACCCAACACCCCCGTCTGGGCAGGAGAGCTGTCAGCACCCCACCTCGGAGTGGCCCTGGCCGCGCACGACGCCGAGGGCCTCCCGATCGTGGACCAGGTCGGCGAGCTGGTCGTTACCCGCCCGATGCCGTCCATGCCGCTGTACTTCTGGAACGACCCCGACGGCACCCGCTACCGCGACGCCTACTTCTCCTCCCACCCCGGCATCTGGCGGCACGGCGACTGGATCACCATCACGGGACACGGCTCCGTAATCGTCCACGGCCGCTCCGACAGCACCCTGAACCGCAACGGCGTACGCCTGGGCAGCGCCGACATCCACGACGTCGTCGAACGCCTCCCCGAGATCGCCGAAGCCCTCGTCATCGGCGCGGAAGAGCCCGACGGCGGCTACTGGTGCCCCTGTTCGTGCTCCTCGCCGCCGACGCGACCCTGGACGACCAGCTCCGCGAGAAGATCAAGGAGGCGATCCGGACCGGCGCCTCACCCCGCCACGTCCCCGACGAGATCCTCGAGGTCCCCGGCATCCCGCACACCCGCACCGGCAAGAAACTCGAAGTCCCCGTCAAACGCCTCCTCCAGGGCGCCCCGGTCGAGCAGGTCGTCAACCCCGCAGCCGTGGACGCCCCCGACCTCATCGACTACTTCGCCCAGATGGGCGCCGAACGCCGGGGCCGGTCGACATGACGACCGCGCAGATCACCCTCGCCGTTGTCCTGACCCTGGTCTTCCTGCCACTGGGAGCGGCGAAGATCGCCGCGGTGCCGTTCATGCGCCAGGCGGCAGCACACCTCGGCATATGGCCGCCGCGATCGGGCTGGCGCTGCTGATGACCGCGGCAGCCGTGGCCCACCTGCGCCACGGCGACCCGCCCGCGCGGGCCCTGCCCGCCGCCGTCCTGGCCCTGACGGCGGTGGCGTACGCCGGGGTGACGATCGGTACCGGCTGACGGCCCACAGCGTGCGCCGTTTCGCGTGGGGCCCGTCGGTGGCAGAACTCGGCTCGAGTCCGACGGAAGCCGACAACCTGCGTTGCGGTAGGGGATCGTGCAGGTGTGCGGGCACTTCGACCAGCGGGACTCCTAGCGGGCCTTGCGGATCTCGTAGTCGGTGCGGCCGCACATGGTCAGCATCGCTTCCCGAGGGGTCACGCACCATGGCAGCCACAACCCTCGCCCACGGCATGGTCACGTTCTTCACAGACTGCGAATTCCCCCTCTTTCGTGCTCCTGGAAGAAGCCGATCTTCTTCGGCGAGTACGACACCAGGACGTTTCTGGTCTGCTGGCGGTACATGCGTCGCACCCCAGGTGACCAGCAGGAACAGGACTTGCCCTCAGGCATGCGTGGCGAGCTGGTCCGGAACTGGACCGGATCTTGGTCGGCGTCCGGGGGAGAGGTCCCGCGCCTGGATGCCGCCTGGCTGCCCGAGCCGTTCGCAGTGGCCGAACGGGTGCTGCTCTGGGCCGGGGCGCCGAGGCGAGTGGCGCGCCCCGGTCGTCCTGTCGACGTACGGCGCGTGAGGTACGAGCAGTCCACGAGGTCGGCGAAGCCGGCCAGGTCGGCCGGGGTCGGTTCGAGGTAGTACTCGACGAACCGCACGACGGCAGGTCGGGGGGCTGCCCGACGGCGGCCGGGCGGCTGCCGTGACCGAGTGAGTCGAGGTGGCCCCTCAGAGCGACCGGGTAGCGGCCTGAGGCTTCCGTGGGCCGCGGAACGGCAGCGTGGGACTGAGGACCAGGTTGGTGGTCGTGCTCCCGAACTGGGCCAGCGCGTCGACGATCTCCTCCAGCTGGGCCATCGACGTGGCTGCCACTTTCAGGACGTAGCAGTCCTCTCCAGTGGTACGCAGGCACTCCAGGATCTCCGAGCGCTCCGCGAGCAGTTGCCGCAAGGGCTCGTGCCGGGTTCCCGGATACTTCAGCCGAACCACTGCCAGCGCCATGTATCCGGTCCGCTCGAGGTCCACCTCCGCACGGTAACCCGTTATCACCCCGGCCGCCTCCAGCCGCCGCACCCGCTCCGTCGTCGCCGACGCGCTTAGGTTCACCCGCCTGGCCAGCTCTGTGAACGCGATCCTGGCGTCCCGCTGGAGCTCATCCAGGATCGCCCAGTCGGTCGCGTCAAGATTCTCGGTCATCCGCTCAGATTACCGGTGGATCCACTGGGCAACCGTGGCTGAACAGGCAGGAATCCCTTCTGCCCACGTCTGTTCCCTGACTAGCCTGGGTGTCGTGAAGATCGGAATCAACGTCCTCAATTTCGGCCCCGGCACCGACCCGGGAATTCTGCGGAGCTGGGCCCAGACCCTTGAGGGCCTGGGCTTCGACCTGCTGATGGTCTCGGACCACATCGCCATCACCCCCGACGTGGCCGAGCGCTATCCGGCACCCTTCTACGAGCCGTTCACCACCTTGTCCTGGCTCGCAGGTCTCACCACTCGGATCCGGCTCGGCACGACGGTCCTGATCGCTCCCTATCGGCACCCGCTGCTCACCGCCCGCATGGCGGCCAACCTGGACGAGTTGAGCGGCGGCCGGCTGGTCCTCGGCGTGGGGGTGGGCTGGGCGCGGCAGGAGTTCGCCGCCCTCGGGATCCCGTTCGAACGCCGGGGACGGCTGACCGACGATCACTTGCGGGACATCCGGGCGGCCTGGGCGAATACCGCTTCCTATGGGAGCGGACGGATCCCGGTGTGGGTCGGCGGCAACAGCGACGCGGGGCTGCGCCGTGCCGTGCGGCTCGGCGACGCATGGCATCCACTGCGCTGCACCCTGCCGTGGCTGCGCGAAGCTGCGGTCAGGCTGAAGGAGGCTGCGGACGAGCAGCATCTCCCCGTACCGGCGCTGGCCCCCCGGATCGCTCTCAAGCTCACCCAGGTGCCGGTCACCGGACCGCAACGGCTCGCAGGGGAGGGGACGATCGACCAGGTCATGGACGACCTCGACCAACTGCGGCTGCTGGGCGCCGAGATCGTCGTCCTCGACACCTACAGCGGCGACCCCCGCCAGACCTGCCGGCCACAGGAGGCTTGGCAGGCGCTCGCCACGGTGGCCGCCCACTTCTACTCTCCTCGCACTGGAACGGAACCGTCATGACCACTTCCGACGACCGCACCTTCCTCCGGCAGGCCATCGCTCTCGCGGCCAAGGCGCGCGAGGGCGGTGACCCGCCGTTCGGGTCGCTGTTGGTGGGGCCGGACGGGACGGTCCTGGCAGAGGCGCACAACACGACCCTCACCGACAGGGACATCACCGCGCACCCGGAGCTGAAGCTGGCGAGGTGGGCCGCGAGGGAGCTGGACGTGGCCACCGCGGCGGAAACCACGATGTACACCAGCTGCCAGCCGTGTCAGATGTGCGCAGCGGTCATCCAACAGGCGGCGCTGCGAAGGGTGGTGTTCGCCCTGTCCAACGAACAGCTCCTGGACATCAGGCCGGGCAGCGGGCGGCAGCCGGTGCCTCAGGACGGCCCGGCGTTGCTCGACGAGGTGCGGTCCGTGGTCGAGGGATACTACCGCTGAGCGTCTGCCATAGCCGCCATCCCCCGGTCCTGGTCGTCGCACGGCTGGTCCAGTACCAGCTGGTGGTCACCCGCGTCCGCCCCGTGTGGAACGCGCTGGCGAAGTCCACCCGGGGCCCGACGTCGCTGGCCCAGACCCTACGCACCCATCCGGCATGCCGGGCGCTCGGGCTCACCCGCCGACATCGCTCGTTTGCGCAGTGTGGACCACGCCGTCGGGGTCAAGTACGGCGTGGTCCACAGCGCGGATGATCCTGTCGCGTGCCGTCCCGTTTTCAGGTGCGACCACGATCTCGACCAGGAGCGAGCGGTCGCGGTGCTGTCCGCCGGACTGGAAGCAGCTGTAGACCTCATGACCGGTCCGGAGCCCGTTCACGATCTCGGGGTCTTCGACGACGATCTGCGGCCCGGGTCGGCGACGACGGTGACGCCGTTGTTGAACCACCGGAAGTCCTCGCCCGTCCCGGACCCCACGGTGTCGCCGATGGCGTTGTTCACGGCGGTCGAACCCGCGTGGTCCCGCACGTTCGACTCGAAGAGCTCCAGACGGAGGACCTTGTTGACCGAGGTGATGAAGCGGTAGCACTCTTCGAGACGCGCCAGGGCGCATGTAGCCGTCACCGAGGTACGTGCTCGTAGCCGTGTCGGAGATGACGAGCCGAGCTACGGTTTTGGCGCCGCGGGCGGTTCGTAGGGCCGGCCCGGCGCAAAACCCGTGCCAGAACGCGTACCACCTCCGTCGACCGGGAGGGAAGCATGACCATCAAGGACATCGGGCCCGAACTTCAGCGCTTCGACCTAGAGCCGGCTGACCCCCATGTCGATCCCGGTGGGCGAGGGCATCGGCCCGGAGGCGCACCCGGAGACCGACCTGGTCGCTGACCTGGGGCTCTGTTATGGAGCGGATGCCGGACCCGGATCGGCGTCCGGCATACGATCCGCTGGCCCGGTCCGGTCGGTCCCCGCGGTGACCGGGAGGTGCTGGGCGGCGATCGTGGGCGTCGCCGCCTCGGTCTGTATCCGCCCCGCACCACGTCCACCCGCTGCACCCCGCGCTCCGACCGGGCGGACCCGGCCCGGTCCCGGTCAGGGACGGGCCGGGCCGGTTCCCGCGAGCACCTCGGGGCGCAGCAGGGAGGTGAGCCGCTCGGCCGGCAGCAGCCCCCGTTCCAGGACCAGCTCGGCCACACCCCGACCGGTGGCCAGGGCCTCCTTGGCGATGTCGGTTGCGGCGGTGTATCCGATGTGCGGGTTCAGGGCGGTCACCAGGCCGATGGAGTTCTCGACGGTGGCGCGCAGCATCTCGGTGTTGGCGGTGATGCCGCTCACGCAGCGTTCCGCGAGGGTGAGGCAGGCCGCGCGCAGGTGGGTGACGGACTTGGACAGCGAGTGCAGGATGACCGGCTCGAAGGCGTTGAGCTGGAGCTGTCCGGCTTCGGCGGCCATGGTGATCGTGATGTCGTTGCCGATGACCTCGAAGGCGACCTGGTTGACGACCTCGGGGATCACGGGGTTGACCTTGCCGGGCATGATGCTGGAACCGGCCTGGACCGGGGGCAGGTTGATCTCGCCGAGTCCGGCGCGGGGCCCGGAGGACAGCAGACGCAGGTCGTTGCAGGTCTTGGACAGCTTGACGGCGACGCGCTTGAGGACGCCGGACATCTGGACGAAGGCGCCGCAGTCCTGGGTGGCTTCGACCAGGTCGGGAGCGGTGACCAGGGGCAGGCCGGTGATGTCGGCGAGGTGGCGGCGGGCGGCCTCGGCGTATCCGGCGGGGGCGTTGAGGCCGGTGCCGATGGCGGTGGCGCCGAGGTTGATCTCGTGGATGAGTCCGAGGGCTTCCGCGAGTCGGCTGCGGTCCTCGTCCAGCATGACGGCGAAGGCGGAGAACTCCTGTCCGAGCGTCATCGGCACGGCGTCCTGGAGCTGGGTGCGGCCCATCTTCAGGACATCGTGGAACTCGGCGGCCTTGCGGGCGAAGGCGTTCTGCAGGACGGCCATGGCGTCGAGGAGGCCGCGCACGGCGAAGACGGTCGCGATCCGCACGGCGGTGGGGTAGACGTCGTTGGTGGACTGGCCGAGGTTGACGTCTTCGTTGGGGTGCAGCTGTCCGTACTCGCCCCTGGAGTGGCCCAGCAACTCCAGCGCCCGGTTGGCGATGACCTCGTTGGCGTTCATGTTGGTCGAGGTGCCCGCGCCGCCCTGGATGACGTCGACGACGAACTGGTCGTGGAGCTCGCCGCCGCGGATCTCGCGGCAGGCCGCGACGATGACGGCCGCCTTCGCGGGCTCCAGCAGGCCGAGTTCCCCGTTGGCGAGGGCCGCGGCCTCTTTGACGGCGGCGAGGGCGTCGATCAGGTGCGGGTAGGTGGAGATCGGCGTGCCGGTGATGGGGAAGTTCTCGGTGGCGCGCAGGGTGTGGACGCCCCAGTAGGCGCCGGAGGGGACGTCGCGGTCTCCGAGCAGGTCGTGTTCTGTGCGGCTGGAGGCGGTCAAGGCGGTCAAGGTGGTCACGGGTGTGCGGATCCTCTTCCTGAGGTGGGCGGATCAAGGGGGGATGGGGGCAGGCGGGTGTCAGGCGCTTGCGGTGACGGGGGCACGGGGCGGTTCCAGGGCCGCCACCGGCCGGATGCCGCCGACGGTCCGGCCGCCACCGGTCACGGGCTCGCCCGTGAACCCGGCGAGTAGCCGGGGCTCGACTCCCGCACGTGCGAGGGCGGCGGCCGTCACGGCCGTACGCGCGCGGTCGGCCCCGTCGGCGACCTTCACGGCGACGGCCCGGCCGTCGGGCGGCGCGGCCAGCTGGACGCCCTCGAAGCCGTCCTTGGCCGGCAGCCCGGGCACCGCGCGCATCAGTGCGGCGGTGTCCCGCCCGGTACCGGAGGCCATCTCCGGGTGGAGGCGCAGTGCGTTCGCCACGCGGTGCTCGGCGGTGTCCGGGGCGGCCGTGGCGATGCGTGCGGCGGCGCGCGCCACGCCGTGCAGCAACACCGCGAACAGCGGGGAACCGCAGCCTTCGACGGTGACGTTCGCGATGTGCCGGCCGGTGAGCTCCTCGACGACCTCGGCGATCGCCCTCTGGAGCGGGTGGTCCGCGTCGAGGTAGCTCTCCGGGGGCCGCCCGGACAGCTTGCACAGGTACAGCATCGCCGCGTGCTTGCCGGAACAGTTCTGGGCGAGCCGGGACGGCCCGCGGCCCTCGCGCAGCCAGGCGTCCCGGACGGCCGGGCCGTAGGGCAGGTCGGGGACGTTGCGCAGGTCGGCCTCGGTGAGACCGGCCAGCTCCAGGACCAGCCGGACACCCGCGAGGAAACTGCTGCGCATCACTGCCCCGTTCTGTGGTGGGTCGCTGCTGCCCGGGGGTGGCGACCGCCACCCCCGGGCGCGGGCGGACGGGCCGGCGTCCGGCTCAGCTGTCGCTCCGGGCGGCGGTGCGCGCCACGCGGCCGCGGACCGCGTACCAGCCGGCGGCCAGCGCCGCGGCGATGAGCGGTACGCACAGCACGGTGGTGCGCCCCGCGCCTCCGTCGGCGTACATGAGGACCAGGACGGAGGCGAGGAAGGCCAGCGTCACGAGTTCGGTCCAGGGGGAGCCGGGCAGGCGGTAGGAGGGGCGGGTGAGTTCGCCGTTGCGGGTCTTCCGCCAGAAGAGGAGGTGGCAGACCATGATCATGCCCCAGGTGGCGAGGATGCCGATCGCGGCGAGGTTGAGAACGATCTCGAACGCGTCCGCGGGGACCACGAAGTTGAGCCCGACGCCCAGGACGCACATGCCGCTGGTGAGGAGGATGCCGCCGTAGGGGACCTGGGTCCGGCTGAGCCGTGCGGTGAACTGCGGGGCGGAGCCGTTGACGGCCATCGAGCGAAGGATGCGGCCGGTGGAGTAGAGGCCGGAGTTGAGTGAGGACATGGCCGCGGTGAGCACGACCAGGTTCATCACGTCGGCGGCCGCCGGGATGCCGATGTGGGAGAGCACGGTCACGAACGGGCTCTGGCCCGCGCTGTAGCTGCTCCAGGGCATCAGCATCGACAGTAGGACGACCGAGCCGACGTAGAAGAGGCCCACGCGCCACATGATCGAGTTGATCGCCTTCGGCATGATCTCCTCGGGCTTCTCGGTCTCGCCGGCCGTGACGCCGACCAGTTCGACGGAGGCGTAGGCGAAGACGACGCCCTGGATGATCAGCAGCATGGGGAGCAGGCCGTGGGGGAAGATCCCGCCGTTGTCGGTGATCAGGGCAGGGCCGGGGACGGTGCCGTCGACGGGGTGCCGGGTCGCGAGGAGGAAGATCGCGATCCCCATGAAGACGACCAGGGCTCCGACCTTGACGATGGCGAACCAGAACTCCAGTTCGCCGAAGATCCGCACCGAGATGAGGTTCACGGTGAGGACCACGGCCAGGGCTATGAGGGCGATCACCCACTGGGGGACATCGGAGAACAGGTGCCAGTAGTGGGTGTACGTGGCGACGGCGGTGATGTCGGCGATGCCGGTGGTCGCCCAGTTGAGGAAGTACATCCAGCCCGCGGTGTACGCGCCCTTCTCCCCGAGGAACTCTCGGGCGTACGAGACGAAGGCGCCGGAGGACGGCCGGTACAGGACCAGCTCGCCGAGCGCGCGCACGACGAGGAAGGCGAAGATCCCGCAGATGGCGTAGGCGACGAACAGAGAGGGCCCGGCGTCGGCGAGGCGTCCGCCCGCGCCGAGGAAGAGCCCGGTACCGATCGCGCCGCCGATGGCGATCATGTTGACGTGGCGGGGTTTCAAGGACTTGCTGTAGCCGGTGTCACCGGCGTCGACGTGACGGGTCGTGGGGCGCTTCTCGTCTTTGAGGAACTGCTCGCTCACGCCTCGGGTCTGCCTTCCGTAGGGGCGGTGGTGCGCTGGGGGCGCACGATGTCGGTGAGGGTCGTCTCGACCCGTCGCAGGTGGTGGGACATGGCCTCCACCGCGTCGTGCTCGCTGCCGTCGACCAGCGCCTCAACGATGGCCCGGTGCTCGCAGTTGGACTGCTCGCGCCGACCGCCCAGTTCGTTGAGGAAGGTCGACTGACGGGCCAGTGCGTCGCGGATCTCCTCGATGACGCGGCGGAAGACGGGGTTGCGGGAGGCCTCGGCCACAGCCAGGTGGAACACCGTGTCCATGGCCACCCACGCGGTGGTGTCGGTCTCCTGCTCCATCCGGTCCAGCAGATGGCCCAGGTGGTCCAGGTCCTCGGGGGTGCGGCGCAGCGCGGCGTACCCGGCGACCGGGATCTCGACGTGCCGGCGCACTTCCAGCAGGTCGCTGGCGGCGTAGTCGCCGAAGGTGGGCTCCTCGACCGTGTTCGCCAGGACGAACGTGCCCTTGCCGCTCTTGGACACGGTCAACCCCATGGCCTGCAGGGCCCGGAGCGCCTCCCGTAGTACGGGCCGGCTGACCTCCAGGGTGCGGCACAACTCGGCTTCGGAGGGGAGCTTGTCGCCCACGGCGTACTCACCGCGCTCGATGGCGCTGCGCAGGTGGCCGAAGACCGCTTCCATGGCACTGACGCGCCGCGGAAGGGGGCCACCTGTCTGGCTGTCTGACAGGTTCACGCTGTGATCTTGGGGGGTCCGCCCCGGGGTGTCAAGGCACCTGTGCCGGGAAAGTCCGGCCCGGCACGCTTCGCACCGTGCGCGTGTTCCGTCCGGCAGTCCGGGCAGGAGCGGTACCTCCGACGGAGCTCGCGGCAGCCACCAGGGCCCGCACGACCGGCGCGTCGTCGCCCATCTCCGGGTGCCACTGGACGCCCACGGCGAAGCGGTGCCGGGTGCTCTCGATCGCCTCGACGGTGCCGTCCGCCGCACGGGCGGCGACGACCAGTCCCGCGCCGAGGCGGTCCACCGCCTGATGATGGTGCGTGGCGACGTGGTGCGTCCCCGGGAGCAGGGCGCCGACCCGTGTCCCGGGTACGGTGGTCACGGCGTGGGAGCAGAAGTGGCCCTGGTAGGGGTTGTGGCCGTCGTGGCCCACCCGGTCGGGCAGGTGCTGGATCAGGGTGCCGCCCTCGTGTACGTTCATCAGCTGCATCCCCCGGCACACCCCGAGCACGGGTGTGTCGCGGGCGAGGCCGGCGGCCAGTACGGCCCGCTCCCATGCGTCGCGCTCGCGCACCGGTGGCCCGGTACGCGGATGGGGCACGGCCCCGTACAGGGCGGGATCCAGATCCTCGCCTCCCGCCAGGAGGATCGCGTCCAGACGTTCGACCACGTCGGCCGCGGCTTCCGGCGCGTCCGGTGGCAGCAGTACGGCGCGGCCGCCGACCGCCCGGACGCAGTCCGCGTAGGCCGCGGGCAGCACTGCGGCAGGCAGGTCCCACTCACCCCACTGCGCGTGGGCGAGGTAGGTGGTGAGTCCGATGAGCGGTGGCTTGGGCATACCACTTCCTTTCGGGGCATGAGGGGTGGCCGTCGACAGCCGCAGCCGAACCGCCCGCAGCCGCCACGGCAGGCGGCGGCGGGTGGCGAGGTGGTACGGGCGGAGGCCACCGTGACGGCGGGGGAGGGGTGTTCGCGGTCCAGGAGCGCAGGCTTGCGTTTTCTTGCCGCGAGCAAGAATCCTGCTGGCGTTCATCTCCAATCACAAGAAAACACATCTTCGCGACAGATAAGTGAGCCTTAACTCCGTGCACGGACTCGACCCCCGCCTGCTCGCCACCCTCGAAGCCGTCGTGCGGCACGGCTCCTTCAGCGCCGCCGCACGCGAACTCGGCTACAGCGCGCCCGCCGTCTCCCAGCAGATCGCCGAACTCGAACGCCGCGCCGGCCTCAGGGTGCTGGAGCGGCGACCCGTTCGCGTCACACCGGCCGGCGAAGTCCTCCTCGGCGCGGAGCAGGGCGTCCGCAGCACGCTGGCGGCGGCGTCGGTCGAACTCGGCGCCATGCGCGCCGGGACGGCCGGACGGATCCGGCTCGGCGCCTTCGCCTCGGCCGCCACCGGCATCGTTCCGCAGGCGCTGGCCCGACTCCACGCGGCCTACCCCCACGTGCAGGTCAGCCTCAGCCAGCTGGAGCCCGAAGCCGGCTACAACCGGCTCAAGCGGGGGGACATGGACCTGGCGCTCAGCTACGACTACGACTTCATCCCCGTCCCGCCGCCGCGGATGCTGCGCCGGACGCTGGTCGCACGGGATCCGGTGGTGGCCGTCGTCCCGGCGCGCCACCGCCTGGCCGACCGGGAGGTCATCGACCTGGCCAGCCTCGCCTCCGAGACGTGGATCGCCGCTCCGGAGGCCGCGCTGCGCCTGGAACTGCTCTCGCAGATGGCCAACACGCCCGGCTTCCAGGCCTGTCTGCAATACGAGGGGGACGACTTCAACACCGTGCTGGGGTTCGTGGCCGCGGGCCTGTGCGTGGCCGTCATGCCGCGACTCGCCCTGCCCCGCACGCACACCCAGGTGGTGGCCCGCCCCTTGGCCGAGCCGCAGCTGACGCGCTTCATCTACGCCGTCCGCATCGACACCCGGCACGCCCCGCGCGTCGTCCTGGACCTGGAGGAGATGCTCGCCGCCCAGGCGTTGGCCGCGCTCGCGTAAGGCGCACGGTGTCCCGGGGGCAAGCGGGTGAACGGATCGTGGGGGAACGCGAAAAGCGGCCAACTTGACGGCCGTCGCACGCGCGTAGACCTCACCGGCACGCCGTACTTCCCATCGTGTCCGACTACCGGACACTGTGGCTGAAAGTTAAACTATTGTGTGACAGGCGCACTACGTTTGCCGCGGTTGACGTTCCAGCGAGAGGAATCCCCTCATGACCGCAGCCGACAGCGCGCCGGGAACGGCGCGCGTCCTCACCGGCTACCGCCCCGAGGACGGCTTCATGGCCGCAGAGCTGGACCCGCCCCCGGCCGAGTACGTATGGCACGACGAGAACGCCGAACAGCAGGACCAGCGTTACGGCCCGGGAGTCGGCTACCAACAGTGGCTGGCGGTGGACGCTCGCGACGGCGCCGTCTGGTTCGGCGACACCGACTGGCGAGCCCCGCAGGAGTCCCCTGGCAGCCGGCTCCCCGGCATCCCCCGCAGGGCACTCGGAGACGGGAACGTCCCCGCCCCCGGCATCATGGTGCAGCTGCTCGGCCACCTGAGCCACGACGAACAGCGCGGCTGTACATGGCGCTTCTTCGACGCCGAGGAACTGCACGCGCTCGCGGTGCGCGTCCTGCCCGCCGTGCAGCGGCTCGTGGACTCGATCCACCGGATCGGGCCCGAAGGCGAGCTCGAGTGGTCGGCCGAGGCGGCCACCGCATGGGACGACATCGAACAGGCCGCGACGCCCGCCTTCGGCCCCTCCGGGGAACTCCTCTGGCCCAGACCGCGTACCACACCGGTCCCGGCCTGGCGCGTCGAGGTCGGCGCCTTCCTGGCCGCCAACCCCGGGCTGTGCGACCCCTCCTGGGACCTGGCCACGGACGCGGAACTCGACACCTGCGCCGACTACAGCCCCCAGAACGGCTACGGCGGCGTACCGGGCCGGATCTGCCGCGACGCCGACCGGCAGATGGAGGACGGCTTCACCTTCTACGGCCACCGCGCCGCCCTGTACGCCTACCGGGCACGGGCCTGCGGCGACCGTACTCCGACAGACGCCCGTGTCTGGCTGGAGACGACCGAAGCCGGGCGGGACACCTGGGAGGCGGCCAAGCCCCTCGGAGCCACCCTCGCAGACGTCCCCGACTGCGTGCTGGCGTCCCTGGCCGAAACGTTCCAGAACGCCGCGCACGAACACGGGCTGGCCCTGACGGGCCTGACCGCCCATCTCCGGCGGCTGCGCGCCGCAGAACGCTCCGCCGTCGACCGGCAACTCGTCCACGAGGGCGAGGAAGTCGAACGCCTCGAAAGCATGCTCAAGGACTTCCGCGCCGCACGTAACCGCACCGTGACGCGGATCCTGGCCTGGTCCGACGGACGCGAGGACGCGGAGATCGCCCGCCTGGCCTCCATGCCCGACACATACGTCAGTGACTGGAGGGCCCGCCTCACCGACGACCGGACCACCACGACCCCCGGACCGTGAAGCACGCGCGGCCACTGCCAGAGCGCCAGGCTCCGGCCTTGCACTGGTCGTAGGCGTCGAGGCCGACGGCCGCCGGCAGGACCAGGCCCTTCAGCGTCGAGCGCCGCGACGGCCGTGTCACCAGCCTCCTCGGCGAGCGCGGAGCGCTCGTCGGCGGCCAGAATCCGCTGCGCGGCGGCACGGGTGACGGTCTCGATCCGGGCCTCGGCCGCCGACGGCTGCCCGAACGCGACGACGGCGGAGGTCTGCCCGAGCTCCTGGCGCACCGTGCGTCGTACCAACGGTGAGCCAGGCCAGACCAGGCCTGGCCGGGGGCGCGTCGGTGCCTGCGGCTCGGGCGGGTTGGTGCAGCCGGGGCAGGCGCAGACGTGGGGCTGGATCGGGGAGGCCGGGCCGGACCCCTCGTTTCCCGATCCCGGTGCAGGTTCGACATCGCCAAGCCAGCCACGAAAGGCCTCAATCATTGACCGTCGAAACCGTCGAGACCGCCCATACTCGTCATGAGCATCCCGTACAGCCTGCAGCCCCCCGGGGATACACCATCGCACCCGGGGTGGACCCGAGTGCGGCGCCGTCACGCGCTGGTGGAATGACGGCAGCGCGTCGCGCCTCCGGCCGTGCCCGGTCATGTCCGGCCGCGCCCCAGTGGCGATCCCATGGCCGACCGGCCGCAGGAGCTCGAACTGACGGCCCTGCTTCTGCACGATCCGCGCGCTGAGGCCGGTCGGGCCCTGTGTGTGGAGGCTGCGCTCCGGGCTGGTCTTCAGCGTGCAGTTGAGGAACTGTGCACGTGGGTCGTCATGGCTCATACCCCTCAATGCCGTAGCGGCGCCGAACGTGACAACTGACCTTCGAATTGTTCATGTTCGGTGGCTGTATCTCGGGCGTCGGGCGCCACAGGGCATTGCGGAGGGGTGGGTGTGGGCGGCCGCCCCCGTGGCCGCCATTGCGGGTCGCGGACTTCCTGCGGATCGCGAGGCGGTCCGGGTGTACCGACCCGCGGGTCATTCACCCGGCCGGTGTTTCGGCGATCCACTGGGCGAGGGCGAGGAGGGTGCTTTCTGCGCTGTTGGTCATGTAGTCGCGCAGGGCGTCGAGTTCGCCGCGGGTGGTGCCCAGCACGTGGTCGAGGCGCAGGAGTTGCCAGGACTGTTCGACGACGGTTCCGCGTCCCCGGGGGTGGCAGGTCCAGCTCCATCGGACG
The DNA here is from genome assembly GCF_042891345.1 of Streptomyces sp. NPDC001903. Lineage (NCBI taxonomy): Bacteria > Bacillati > Actinomycetota > Actinomycetes > Kitasatosporales > Streptomycetaceae > Streptomyces > Streptomyces sp. NPDC001903. The sequence goes on along the minus strand of NZ_JBIASZ010000002.1, from coordinate 14,581 downwards.
ATGCCGTCCTCGGCGCCGCCGACCACGAAGGCGAAGGCGGTGCCGGGTTCGGCCCGTACGACTTGAGAGCGGGTGGTCCACTGCCGGCCGTCCTTGTGGTTGCGGCCGCTGAACCAGGCCCCGACCCGGGGACCGGCGCCTTGGTCGAAGGTGACGTCGCTCGCGTTGGGGCTCCAGCGCCCGATGGCGGACACGTCACTGACCAGGTCGTAGACCCGGGCGGGCGCGGCATCGACCCAGGCGCGCCGGGTGAAGCTGAAATCCGATGCGTCCAGGACCTCGAAGAGGTCGTGTTCGCTGGTGGTGGCGCTCAAGGCGTCCTCCTGAACGGGTGACGGGTGGGGTGGTGCCATGTCGGCGACGCCCACGTCACCATCGGTCCCGCCGGGTATCCAGACCCGCTGGTGCCTATCCACGCCAGGGTCAGGCTGTGCGGTCGGGCCCGGCCCATACTCGGATCCATGAACGCAAAAGTGCGGCTCGGGGAGTTCCTGCAGACGCGGCGCTCCCAGCTGCAACCGGAGGATCTCGGGATACCCGGCTACGGGGAGCGGCGCCGGGTGCCGGGTCTTCGACGCGAGGAGCTGGCGTCGCTGGCGGGTGTCAGCGTCTCCTACTACACCCGGCTGGAACAGGGGCAGTCCCTGAACGCCTCCCCGCAGGTGCTGGACGCGATCGCCCGGGCCCTGCGGCTGGAGGAGGCCGAGCGCCTGCACCTGCACAACCTGGCCCGGGCGCCGGCGAGGGGCTCGGGCCGAGGCCGCCGGGCCGCCCCGGAGCGCGTGACGGCGGCGACCGGCCAGCTGCTGGAGGCCCTGGCCCACGTCCCGGCGATCGTGACCGGCCGCCGCAGTGACGTCCTGGCGTGGAACCGGCTGGGCCATGCGCTGTTCGCCGGACACCTGGACCCGGGCGCACCTAACCGGCCTGCGGAGCGGCCCAACATGGCCCGGCTGGTGTTCCTCGACGCCCACACCCGTGACCTGTACGCCGACTGGCCGGCCAAGGCCAGGGCCGTGGTGGGGAATCTGCGCCTGGTGGCCGGCCGGCATCCGGACGACACCGCGCTCCATGCGCTGGTGGGTGAACTGAGCTCGAAGAGCGGGGACTTCGCCTCGATGTGGGCCGACCACGGCGTCACGGCGTGCGCCGTCGCGACCTACGAGATGCGGCATCCGCTGGTCGGCCCGCTGACCGTCACCCAGCAGACGCTGAGCCAGGGCCCGGGCCAGGACCAGGGGCAGAGCATCGTGGTCGCCACCACCGAGGCCGACTCGCCCGCGCGGACCACGCTGGCCCTGCTCGCCCAGGTCACCCCGCAGCGCGACCCGGCGCGACCGGGGGTCCGGGCGGCCGGCTCCGGCTGACCCGGCACACACCACCGGACGCCACGCAGACATCCGCGAACCCCCAAGCCAACCCCCAACCCCTCAACCCAACTTCCGCGCGTCGGCGTACCGCTGCCGCATGCCCGAAAACAGAGAAGGAACCATGTTCAAGAACACGTGGGCCAAGAGCGCGCTGTCCAAGACCGCCGCGGCAGCCGTCGTACTGACCGCGGCAGCGGTCGTCGCGGCCACCCCCGGCGTCGCGTCGGCCGTCTCCGCCCCGCTGAGCTGCGCGCGCGTTACCGCGCACTTCGACCTGGCCCGGCAGCAGACGCCCGAGAACATCGCGCTGGCTCCCGACGGCAGCGCGTACGTCACCTTCGCCGCCGCCCGCCAGGTCGCCCGCATCACCCCGGGGGGATCCACCCGGATCCTGGCCACCTTGCCCGCACCGGCCGACGGCGGCGTCCACACCCCGGTCCTGGGCTTCGCTCTGACCACCGGCATCGTCCGCGCGCAGGACGGCACCCTGTACTTCCTGTACGCTGCCGGCACCGCCGACCTGACCGGCGTGTGGCGCCTGCGCCCCGAAGGCACACCGCAGCGCATCGCCGCACTGCCCGCGGCCGGTCTGCCCAACGGCCTGGCCCTGGACCCGCGCACCCGGACCCTTTACATCACCGACTCCGCCCTCGGCAGCATCTCGAGCGTCCCCACCACAGGCGGCACCCCCCGCACCTGGTCCACCGCCCCCGAACTGGCCTCCACCGGATTCCTCGGCGCCAACGGGCTGAAGATCCGCCACGGGGCGCTGTGGGTCACCAACCTCGACCGGGGCACGGTCCTGCGCATACCCGTCCAGCGGGACGGTCGCGCCGGCCCGGTCCAGACCCGGGCCACCGGCCTGGCCGGAATCGACGACTTCGCGTTCACCGGCCGAGGCGACCAGATCCTGGCCGCCCTCAACGGCCCCGGCGAGGTCGCCCTCGTCCAGAGCGACGGCACCCACTCCACCGTCCTGACCGCCGCCGACGGCCTGCAGAACCCCACCTCCATCGCCTTGCGCGACGACACCGCCTACGTCCTGAGCGCCGCGTACGTGACGGCGAAGGACCCCAACCTCCTCCTGGCCCACCTGAACGACTAGGACTTGTCCGGTCGATCATGTTCGGAGCCAGATGGTGAGGGCTGCGGCGGTTGCGGTGCCGAGGTAGACGTCACGGCGTTTGTCGTAGCGGGTGGCCACCGCCCGGTGCTGTTTGAGGCGGTTGATGGCCCGTTCGATGGTGTTGCGTTGCTTGTATCGCTCTTCATCGAAGCCGGGTGGCCGTCTGCCGCGTGAGCCTTTGCGCAGGCGGGCGGCCTGGCTGTCCGTCTTCTCGGGGATGGTGTGCCGGATGCCGCGGCTTCGCAGGTACTGGCGGCAGGGCCCGTTGCTGTAGGCCTTGTCGGCAGCGACGCTGTCCGGCTTCTTGCGGAGCCGGCCCGGGCCGGGCTTCGGGACACGGATTCTCTCCAGGACCGGCTTGAACCGGGTGCAGTCCGCCCGCTGACCTGGTGCGACGACCAGGGACAGCGGGCGGCATCGGCCGTCGGCGCTCAGGTGGAGCTTGGTGGTGAACCCGCCGCGCGAGCGGCCCAGCCCCTCACCTCCAGCACCACCTCCACCAGGCGGGCGACCAGGCTCCGCCACGGCGTTTCGCCCTGATGTTCTGCCGGCTCGGCCCCCTTTGAGGCGGGGGCAGGGGGAGGATCGGTAGGGGCACCTGCCGCGTGCTGATGAGCCCGCACGATGGTGGAGTCGACCGAGACGTCCCAGTCGATTTCACCTGCCGCGTCGGCGGCCAACTGGACCTGCTGGAGCAGGCGTTCCCACGTTCCGTCGCCCGACCACAGCCGGTGGCGTTCGTAGACGGTCTTCCACGGGCCGAACCGTTCGGGCAGGTCACGCCACTGCACGCCGGTCCGAACCCGGTGCAGAATCCCGTCGATCACCTGCCGATGATCCCGCCACCTGCCACGACGCCTGTTGCTGACCGGCAGGAACGGCCGCAGCCGTTCCCACTCGGCATCATTCAGATCACCCCGCCCCATGCCACATCAACGACCCGGACACGGAGTAGTCACATGATCGGCCGGACAGGTCCTAGCTGGTAGGGATGGCGATGTTCCAACGCCTCACGGGCCGTACGCTCAGCGGCGTACCGGGGTTCGCGCGCCGCGCCGGAGCGCGCTGCTGAGGTGCGGCTCAGCTGGCGAACTCGCTTCTGGCACGGCCCGGGCCGGCGTACATCTGGCTGCGGCCCTCGCGCAGTGGTTCGTCTCAGGAGCGGTCGTCCGCGCCCCCTGACAGGCACGGACCGAGTCCAGACACTTATGGGGCCCCATCGTTCACATGCGACCACCTATGAAGCGGGGATTGGTGTACGTACACGCCGAGCGGGGGTGCCCCGAAGGGTGGGTTCGGCGGGGAGGGGCGCACGAGGCGCGGGTCCGGTGCGCGCTACGCGGGGTCGAGGCGCCCCTCGCGGCGTGTGCTCGACGTGCTGACGTGCCGACGTGGCACCGGCTGTGGGCGCGGAGTCGTCGGTACGCGCTTGCCACGGGGAACGCCGGTCGAGCCGGATCGTTACCTCAAGTTTTGCCCAGATCAAGTGACACCGCGGCGGCAGCATCCTTAGCTTCCTCATACACGCGTCTTGACGCTTCTACGTACCCCGCGGTTCCACGCGCACCGGCGATCCCGCTCCGCGTCCCGCGTCCCCGAGGAAAGAGTTGCAACATGAAGGTCCCCAAGGCTGGTGCGATGGCCGCTGTGATTGGCCTCGCCCTGACCGCCACCAGCTGCGGCGGCGGCGAAGGACCCAAGGGGACCCTCTCCATCGGCATCGCCTTCGACCAGCCCGGCGTCGGCCTGCGCGAGGCGGGGGGCACCTTCTCCGGCTTCGACGTGGACGTCTCCAGGTACATCGCCAAGGAGCTCGGCTACAAGCCGGAGCAGATCGAGTTCAAGCGGGTCGACAGCTCCGAACGCGAGCTGCTGCTCCAGTACAACGACGTCAAGTTCGTCGCCGCGACCTACTCGATCAACGACAAGCGCCGGGAGAAGGTCGACTTCGCGGGCCCGTACTTCACGGCCCACCAGGACCTGCTCGTCCGCGCCGGCGACGCCACGATCACCAAGGCCGAGGACCTCAACAACAAGAAGCTCTGCTCCACCGTCGGCTCCACCTCGGCGCAGAACGTCAAGCAGAACCTGGCGCCGAAGGCCAGCCTGCTCGAGCTCGACGGCTACTCGGAGTGCGTGATCGCCCTCCAGGACGGCCTGGTCGACGCCATGACCACGGACAACGCGATCCTGGCCGGTTACGCCGCCCAGAAGGGCAACACGGGCAAGTTCCGCCTCGTCGGGCTGAGCTTGAGCAGCGAGAGCTACGGAATCGGCATCAAGAAGGGCAACCGGGATCTGCACGCCAAGATCAATGCCGCCCTCGAGAAGATGGTCCAGGACGGCTCCTGGGACGCGGCCGTGAAGAAGAACTTCGGCCAGGCCAACTTCAAGCACGAGCCCGCCCCGCAGGTCACCTCCGCGAGCAGCTGACGACACCACGCCCCGGGCGCGGCAGGAGGGGAACACGCCCCCTTGCCGCGCCCGGGCCAGATCGTCGGCGCCGTCGAAGCCGGCACTGCCCTGCACATCGCAGGACGCCGCCCGTAACGCGGATGATCAGCCGGATGCGGCGGACAGCACCACGTCCACCAGCCTGTCCGCCGCATCCGGCCGCCCATGCGCCCGTGCTCGTGGTATCCGCGGACGGCACCTGGACGGTGTCCAAGCGGTACACCACTCCGTTTGGTGCCGCACGCAGTCCGGCACCCGCGAACTGGCCGTACGACAAGCGGTCCTGGGCAAGCCCGAGGACACCGACACCAGCCTCACCCACATCGGGGCCCGCGAATATGACAGCAATCTCGGCCAGTTCATCAGCGTCGACCCACTCCTGAGCCTCGACCAAGCGCAGTCTCCCAACGGCTACGCCTACGCCAACAACAACCCGATCACCTTCTCGGACCCGACGGGCCTCCGCCCTGACGGATTGTGTGGCGGTAGCACGAGCCGGTGTGTTCCCAGCGACTCCAAGAGCGGCGAGACCGTCGACTATCACGAGGGAGTCGTGGCAGTACACCGGTCGGAGTGGTGGGAACTGGTCGTCATGGATCGTCGACAAGCGTGAGAAGAAGCGCAGGTTCGCCAACTCTTTTGCTTCTTCCTCCGCCCGCCGTATCGCCGCCACCGTCCTGGCCGCCGGAGCCGTCGTGGGCGCGGCCTCACTGCCGGCCGCCGCGCAGGACGGTCACCACCAGCAGCGGCCGCGGGTGGAGATCAGCCGGGTCCAGGCCGACAGCCCCGGCCGCGACGACCGTTCGATCCGCTCCCTGAACAACGAGTGGGTGGAGATCACCAACACCACCCGCGACGTGATCAACCTGCGCGGCTGGACCCTGCGCGACGCGGACGGCAACCGCTACCGCGTCGACAACGTCCGCATCAACGGCCGGACCACGATCCGTATCCACACCGGCAACGGCCGCGGCACCCGCATCGACCTGTTCCAGAACAGCCGCGAATACATCTGGGACAACCGCTCCGACATCGCCACGCTGCGCGATGACCGGGGCCGCACGGTCGACACCGAGTCCTGGGGCCGGCGCCACCACTGACCGGTGTCAGGGGTGTCGGCGGCCGCCTGGACGGCGGGTGGCCGTCGACACCGCATACCTGGAGGTGAGCCCCCCTCGACCGAGGGGCTCACCTCCGACGAACGGTGACTGACTCGGTGCCGGTCGCCGGTCAGTCTTCGAAGTAGTCCGTCAGGACGCAGCCCTGCACGAGCGCGGGGTCTTTGCGGTAGCCGCTGGGTGTTTTGAAGTCGGGGTGGCAGTTGAGGATGAGGAGGCCGCCGGGCTTGATCGCGTTGCGGATGACGGGCTTCTGGTCGGGCAGAACGGCGAAGTCCTGGCCGAGGAGGAACTTGCCGCGGTGGCCCTTGTTCGGGCTTTCCTTGCGGTCGGCGTCGAGTTCGGCCTTGTATTTGGCCTGGAAGGTCTTGAGGTCTTTGAACATGAAGATGCGGGTGCCCTTGCCGCAGGCGCCGCGCTCGGTGACGCCCCACTTGCTGTCGTAGATCTCGTCGCCGGGGAAGAAGTCGTCGTCCTTCGGGTCGGTGGAGATGTCGTTGCAGGCGCCGTAGGCGCTCACGATCTGGGCGGCCTTGGCCATCGTGCCCGCCTTGGGAAGGCCCGGGGCGCCGGCCTTGCCGCCGCCGTCAAAGCCGCCCGAGCCGCCGTTCTTAGCGGGCGCCTGGTTGCCCAGCGGCCCATCGAGGGATCCGCCCTTGTCGCCGCTCCCGCATGCGGTCAGGGCCGTGAGGCAGAGCAAGGGGATGGTCGTGACGCTGACGAGCCGGTGAATGCGCATATTGGCGGGAACTCCCATGTGAATGATCAAGATGCGCCCGACCCTAGGTTTCGTGGCGCGTGCATGGCAAATGGCGTCATGCTGGACCGGCGCCCGACCGCCAGCCGCGGCGGCGGTGCTCGATGAGGCGCTCCTCCCGAGGTCGTCCCCGTCCTGAACTGTGGACCCCTACCCTGCAGCAGGTGCCGGACCTGACGGACGTGGAGTCGATTGCGGCATTGCCCACGTCCTGGCGCCGACCGCGAGCGGCACGACCGCCGCCCTACCGCCTGGCGGCGGCATCGTCGCGCCTGCGCGCCCGCGCCCGCGTTTGCGCGGGATGGAATCGGGCCCCGGCCCGGGGGAGGGTCGGGGCCCGAAAGAGGCGGAGTGCCTGGGTGCGCGCGTGTCAGTGGCGGAAGGTGTCCTTGACGTCATCCTTGGCCTGTCGGGTGCGTGCCTGGTCTCCGTGGCCTTCGGCGGTTATGCGCTCGCTGCCGAGGGCTCGACCGAGGGTCTCCTTGGCCTTGCCCTTGGCCTGCTCGGCAGTGGCCTTGGTCTTCTCCGTGCCCGACATCGGGACCTCCTCGTGTAGTACCGGATTGGTCGTGGCCGCGCGCCTGCTCCCCACCGGCGGCCGCAAACCCCCTCGCCGCCGACTGCGCGAACCGCGTACGGCAGTGCACGGCAGGCCGCCGCTCTTACCCGGCTGCGCGGATAAGAACCAGGTGGGCCGGGCCGCCGAGATGCTCGGCACCACCCAAGGCTTCCTACGCGCTCTCGGCGAAGCCCGCCTGATCACCCCGCTCCGCTCACCGGGCGGGTATCGCCGCTACTCCCGCTACCAGCTGCGCATCGCCGCCCGCGCACGCGAGCTCGTGGACCAGGGCACCCCGATCGAGGCCGCTTGTCGCATCATCGTCCTCGAAGACCGGTTCGAGGAAGCCCAGCGCATCAACGCCGCGTACCGCCGCGCCGCCGAGTCGGCGGACCCGTCGTCCGCGGCCTGAGACCGCACCTCGCGCCCGCCGGTCGCCGGCGAGGCTGGCACCCGCGGCGGCCACGCTGCCCGGGTTTGTCTGGTGACGGGGTGTGCGGGTGTGTACCGTCTGAGTAAGCTGTCGTGGGGTGGGCCGGACCTGGAGGCGGCCGCCGAGCAGTAGCCGCCCGGCCCGGTCCTTGATGGCGAGCTGGTCGTCTGGGATGTCGAGGAGGGCCGGTTGTCATGTGAGGCGTTGCAGCGCCGGGCCGCCACCCGCGCCCGCGGCGCCCCGGCCCCGGCCGCCCGGTGGCCGGCCTGCTCGTCGCCTTCGACCTCTTGCAACCGGGTGGCGCGGAGCTCCTGCGGCGGCCTTACAGGGGCCGCAGGACTGAACTGGAGAAGTCGTCCACCGAGCACGCCCTGACGGCCCCGCGGACGCTCGTCCCGCAGACGACGGACCTGGCGAAGGCCCGGGCGGAGGCTGGACGCCATGGAGGCGGTCATCGACGCCGTGACCGGCACACCGACCCGCCCGCAGCTCCTCGTCCTCGGCCGCCACGACGCGGGCGGTCGGCTGCGTGCAGCCGACCGACGGTACGGCTGCGCCCGAGTGTCTCCCGCCAGGTTGTCGAGCACCTCGCCGTGCCCGCCCCCGGTCACCGCTTCGAGAGGGTGCGGTTCACCTCGACGTGGGGGAGTCGCGACGTCCTGGACGTGGTGCTCGTCCGTCCGGACGTCGTGGCGGAGGTCAGCGCCGACCGGGCGTGTGACCTGGGTGTTTTCCGGCACTCGATGAGGTTCCAGCGGATCCGCCTGGACGTGACCACCAGAGACGCCCAGCCCTTCGGCCAGGGCCCGGCCGCGGCCGCCGGCTGACCGCCCGTCCCGCGCTGACGAATGGGTCCCTCGCGGCCGGCATCGACGGGTGCCGGCCCCCGTTTCGTGTCCCCCGCAGGAGCCAATCCGGCCCTCGTACGCGTAGGCGGGCTTGTGCGGTGCGCCCCAACCCGCCCAGAAGTCCGGGCTATTGACTAACCGGGAACTTTCTTCATGTTGCCGGCGCAGCCCTATGGGCGGGCCGCCGAAGTGTGATCGAGTGCGATTCATGGCGCGTTCGGTACGTGGCGGCGGACGGCTACCTGGCGGTGGCAGCGTGGTTGCGGGATCGGACGGGTGGGTAGCGGGGGGAAAGGGGGTGCGAAGTGGCGAAGAAGGTAGGCGGGTACGTCGCGGTCGGGGGGTCGGTGGCCGCGGTCGTCGGAGCGGGCGTGCTGCTGTGGAACTGGGCGTACGGGACGCCGTGGACGACCTGGCCGCTCGTCCTGCTCGGGGCGGGCCTGGTGGCGGCGCTGGTCGGGCTCAGGCTCCGGCCGGGTCTGGACCGGTGGGCCGACGCGCTGGCCGCTGGCGGGCTGACGGTATTGGTGCTGGCCGGGGTCGTGACCACGGGCGGCACGGTGGAGCAGGTCCAGCTCCGGGGGCGGACGACGGAACCGGTGACGATCGAGCTCAGCAGTTGCCGGGTGACCGGCCGGCACTGGGACGAGGGCGCGGGGCCGAAGGACGAGGTCGAGTGCCGGTACGTCTGGTCGGTCGGCGGACGCACCTTCGACGAGGTGCGCCCGGCGGGCAAGGTGCACCCGGACGGGCATCGGATCCGGCTGTGGGCGTCGCCGGAGGGCGGGGAGCTGGACGAGCACTCGTGGCAGGCGGTCGCGGCGATGGGGCTGTCCGCGGCGTTGGTGGACGGGCTGGCGCTCCTGGCCGGTGCGGGGGCGTGGCGCCGGGTGTCGAGGCGGCGGGCCGAGCGAACGGGCGTGGCGCCCGAGCCGGTGCTCACCGCAGGCCGGACGCGCACTGGCCGCGATTGCTGAGGCGAGGGGCCGGTTCGGGGCCGCGAGACATGGCGGTCAGGGTGGAACGGCCCATCACCGCAGCTCAATTGCAGACCAACAGATCGGCCGTCCCGATACTCGAAAGCAACGCGTTGCCATCCACAACGGGCGTGGTCGGCTGGTCGGCGAGGCTGAGAGAGGGGACGCAGCCCGTCCAGGGCGCATCGATCACGATTGGCCGACGCCCAGCCGGGGCCGATTCGACGAAGAACGGGCTTTCCGGGCCGGCCCGCGCCCCTCAAGCGCCGGAAGACGAAGATTTTGGGCGGCACGCCAGGTTCGGGCGTCCCCAGGTAAGACCTGGCCACATGTTAAGGATATGAGCGGAAAGTTCCATTAGAAGGAGGTATATGACTATGCGTACGACTCTTCACCGTGTGGCGACCGTGCTGGGTAGCGTGGCGATGCTGGCCGCCGTCGGCGCCGGCGCGGCCACCGCCGACGGCGTGGGCAGCTCGGGCATCGGCAACCATGGCGTCGGAAACGCCGGCGCCTTCAACGACGGCGTTGGAAACGCCGGCATCGCCAACTGGGGGGTGGGCAACGCGGGCATCGCGAACACGGGCATCGGCAGCCACGGCATCGGCAACTCCGGCGTCGGCACCTCCGGCATCGGCAACTGAGCCGCACCCGGCCCCGCATGACCGAGTGACACGACGCGCCCGGATGGCAGCCGGGCGCGTCCACCTGCCCTGCAGTGGCAGCGGGTGCCGACCCGCCGCAGGAGGGGAAGAATCCGTTCTGCTGACCTTGGTAAAACGATCCGGCATGTTCGTACAGCAGCCCTCTTGGATGACACGACCCTGGCCGCCTCTCCTACGGCCAGGCCCGCGCTCTGCGCGACCGGCACACCGCCGTGTGTGGCGCGGGTACCGGCTGGGAGCTTGAACGTCCGCCGCTGCCTCAAGGCCTCTCCCGAGGTACGCGCTGGTGTGATGCCGGTCTCGCGGCGCGTGACCATGCGCAGAGGGGCAGCGGTGCCAAACCCGCTGCGTCGCGAGACCACCTCGCAGTGGGACTCGCCTTGCTCGATCAGCGGCACGTCAGAGCTCGGTGTGCGACTGTCGGAGCTTGATTGCAGCGGGGTCCGGGACTTCTGCTTGAGGCGTTCGTAGGGTGTCCGGCCGCCGAGGGCGCCGTGGGGGCCGTGGTAGCTGTAGTAGTCCTCTCACTCACGCAGCTTGTCGTTGAAGACGCTGGCGAGGACGCGGTGGAACTCCTCGGCGTCTCATGCGGTGGGAGCGTTCGACCTTGCCGTTGAAGTGCGGTGATGCGGTTTGATGCAGGTGTGGGCGATGCCTTTGTGACACCGACACCGACACCGACACCGACTCCGACGGCGGTCAGGCTCTCCGCAGCGGAGCCGGCCCCAGGGGCGGCCCGGCGGGAGATGTCGGCGAAGGCGGACCGGCACGGCCTTCCGGCCGCGAGCCGACGGACCCGTCTCCGAACACCCCAGTGGTCCGCAACGGCGGGATCGGCCGGATGACCCTCACCTGCACCCGGCGGGGCCTCATGGCCCCACGGCACTGCCCCGATCCACGCGTTCGACGGTGGAGAGGACCCGTACCAGGGCCGGCCTCGCGGGAGCAGATCCGAAGCCGAAGCGCACCGGGGGGACGACGGGAGCGAGCGGCCCCAGGTCGATCCCGTCGAAGGACGCCTCGGCGGCAACGATCGGCCACAGGTCACTGGCCGCGTACCACTGCCGGTAGCCGGGGCGTGAGCTCCCCCGGGTCCGTACGCCGGCCATCAGGCGGGCGGGGACGTCGGCCACGGCCGCCCACAGCGGCCGTCGGACGAGCGGCCTCGGTACGGCGCGCAGCGCGTAGCCGAGGGCCCCGCGACGGCCGACGGTGAAGGCCACGGTCAGGCAGGACCCCGCCACGACCTCCCACGCACGGTCGCGCCCGCGCACGCTCACCGGGGTCGTCCGGACCTCGTCGAAGTGATAGACGCCCGCGACGTACTGCGCGGTGTGCGCAGTGGGTGCCAGCAGCACGCGCCGGCCGTCGGCGCGCTCCAGCATCACGTCACTGAACGGCCCGAAGGGCGAGCGGGGCCAGTGACCGACGACCACACGCGTGCCGGAGGCCGTTCCGACGGCTGCGATCCAGCCGTCGAAGGTCAGTCGTTCACGTCGCACACCGCGTCTGTACCCCGTGCCGTGGCCTCGTACCCCGCAGTGCCGCCCCGGCCCCTGGGGCGTCGATCTGCGGTCAGCGCGGGGCCCTTATGCCGTCGATGATGCGGGTCCAGTTGTCGGCGCCGTGTCCGTCCTTGACCGCGCGGTGGTAGTGGGCCTGCACGGCAAGGGGGAGCGCGAGGTCGAGGCCGAGTGACGCGCTCGTCTCGACGATGTGGTCCGCCGTCGCCCCCATCATGGTGACCGTGCTGAGCTCACCGGGGTGCTTCCCCGCATCGAGCGCGGTGCCCGGGTTCTGCTCGCCGGCCCTCAGGATGGCGCCTATCGAGTCTGCGGCGGAGAGCAGCTCGGGGAGCGCTTGCCGGGCCGGCATCCCCGCGGTGCCCAGCATCGCGGTGGCGTGCATCAGTGCGGACAGGGTGGTGAGGAACACGGCGAGCTGGGCTTGGTACATCATCTGGGCGAGGCCCGGGTCCTCGCCGAGGTACCTCGGGGTTCCGAGCAGCGTCAAGGTCGCCAGGTGGCTCTCCAGCGCCTCGGCGCGGCCGCTGTAGTAGGCGTAGGCCGCCGGCGTACCGACCATCGGCGCGGGGACCATGACGCCTCCGGTGAGGAAGCTGGCGCCGTGGTCCGCGGCCCAGGCTTCCGCTGCACGTGTGCGTTCGGGGGTGTCGGAGCTGAGGTTGACCAGCGTGCGGCCGGTGAGGGACTCGGTGGCGCTGTCGAGGACGTCGTACATCGCCTGGTAGTCGGTGAGGCTGAGGATCACGAGGTCACCGGCTTCGACCGCCTCGCGGGGCGTCGCCGCGAGGCGTGCTCCGCGGGCGACGACGTCGTCGGCGCGGCTCGCGGTGCGGTTCCACACGGTGACGGGGTGGCCGGCGGTGAGGAGGGTGCGTGTCATCGCCTGGCCCATCGGGCCGAGCCCGATCACGGTCACGGGGCGGTTGTTCCGGCTGGTGCTTTCCTGTCGTTGGTTCACCTCTCCATGCTCGGAGAGTGCTACTAGTCTCGGAAGTACCCACTATTTTCTGCGGTACTTACCTTTTAGTAAGGGGGACGGCGATGGCGAGGGCGCCGAGGAGCGGGCCTTACATCTGCGGTATCGATGCCGCGCTCGATGTGGTGAGCGGCAAGTGGAAGGGGCTGATCCTCTGGGAGTTGGAGGCGCGTGGTGTCCTGCGCTTCGCGGAGCTCCGCCGTGGGCTGCCGGGGGTGAGTGAGAAGATGCTGACGCAGCATCTGAGGGAGATGGAGGCGGACGGCCTCGTGCACCGGCAGGTCTACGCCGAGGTGCCGCCGCGGGTGGAGTACTCCCTGACCGAGCACGGACGCACGCTCAACCAGGCACTTGGGCCGCTCGGTGCGTGGGGGACCGAGCGGATCCGCCGCGAAGGCTCCGAGAAGGTCGTCGTCGACGAGGCCGCCCAGGTCTGAGCGGCGTCCGGGAAGCGTCGGTGCAGCCGGGGTGGGTGCTACAGACCGTGCAACGGAAGAGCATGGCATCCGCCCTGTGCCCGAGGGTACGGGGCTGCACGGTGGTCAGGGAGCAGCCGCAGACCGGGAACGCACACTGAGGCGTGTCGGGGCAGCAGCCAGCCTCAGCTGTGCTCACGAGGCTTAGCTTGTCGTTTATGGTCGGGCCGGTGCACGCGCCGGTTGTGCGCGTCGATGCCGTTGGCGAACTGCCGCAGGACCTCCCGGCGCTCGGTGACGAGGTGGTCCCCGCACAGCCACGCGGACCAGACCCGGTCCGGGGGCACGTGGCGGCTGGCCTCCAGCTCGTAGAACTCCGCGTCGATTGACGACTTCGGCAGGTTCTCCGCGGCCGCGAGATCGGCGCCTGTGGCGTCACTGTCGTACAGCTCGGCCGCCGTGTCCGGCAGCTTGTCCGCGAACGCGGCCGCCTCCTCCGCCTTCTGGTTGAACGTCATGACCGTACGCAGGTTGTACGCCGCGTCGTGCTCCAAGAGGGAGCACGACCGGGCCGACCTCGGTCACCACGGCCTTGGACCGGTTCCGGTTGCGGGTGTTGCGCGAGTCAGGCCTTCTCATGCTTCTCATGCCCGCGCTGGTCGGTGATCTCGCTTTCCAGAGCCCACTCGAGGATCCTCTTCGTGAGCTGCTGCAGCAGACCACCCTGGCCGGTCAGCTTGTCCCGGCCGGCCCGTGGGGGTAGCCGACGTCTGATGCGGATTGCTCACGTTCAGGGAACACCCGGCAGACGGCGTGTCAGGCGGTGCTGCGCCGACCGGCTCAGGCGCACTCCACCTTCTCGCCCACCGGCGTCCAGGCAGAGGGGCCTTGGGCGCCGACGGCCCGGACCTGGAAGCAGTACCGGATCTTCGGGTCGAGGTGGGGGACCGTGAAGGTCTTGGTGTTGGCGTCGACGCCGAAGTTCTGGTTGAGGGTGGTGTTGCGGACTTCGTAACCGGTCTCGTTGTTGGCGGTGTCTTCCCAGTCCACTCGGACGCTCTTCTCGTTGCCGACGGGGACCGCGGTGGCGACGACGTTCGACGGCTCGTTCGGCCGCCCGACGTCCACTGCGGCGGCCCTGTGTGTGATCGAGAATTCCGCCGAGGTCGAATCGTTCGACAGGAACTCCCTGTTCTTCACGACCAGGTTCTCGTTCCGGACTTTGCCCAGGACGATTGGTCTTTCCGAGACTCGTATCGTGCCATCGAGGTCGGGGTCGTTGCAGCGCGTCCCTTCGTACAGGGACAGCGTGCCGTTGGGAGTGACGGTCTCGTCGCGGTGGAGGTAGAACGTGAG